>DASPYG010000216.1:0-18205 GCA_035636885.1 Candidatus Nitrosopolaris sp. | reverse complement strand
CCCTCCTACAGCCTCAGCCATCACTCCGAATGCAGGACCTCGGCGACCCGGGTCCGGGCGGCCCAGCGGGCCGGCAGCAGCGAGCCGACCACCGCCACTGCCACCCCGGCCAGGGCGAGCAGGAGCAGCCCCGGCGCGTTGAAGACCCTCAAGGCGCTTTCGGGCATGTGGAGTGCGAAGCCCGTTTCCGCGGCCTGCATCATCGCCCGGTAAACCCCCACACCGGCCGGCAGGCCGAGCAGCCCGCCGGCGACTCCGAGCAGCACCGCGCCGGCGGCCACCATGGCCAGCACCTGCGCCGGCGTCATGCCGAGCGCCTTCAGCACTGCGGTGTCGCGGGCTCGTTCGCGCGTGTTCAGCAGCATCGTGTTGAACACGCCCGCCATGGCGATCAGAGCCAGCACGGCGGCCAGCACCAGCATCACCGAGTTCAGGAAGCCAATAAACGAGACCGTCGGGGGCCGATAGGCGCTCGCGTCCAGGAAGTCGGGCTCGGTGGCCTGGAGGCGGCGCGCGTAGGCGTCGGCGTCGCTGCCGGGCTTGAGCTTGACGGAGTAGTAGATCGACTGCGCGTCGGGCGCGCCTAGGGTCAGCGTCGAGAGGTCCATGTCGATTTCGCGGCCCAGGTCCGTCGGCCTTAGCACGGCCGCGCGGTTGTCGAAGGAGAAGACCTGACCCACGACCCGCAGCTGCACTGGCTTGTCGCCGATCAAGCCCTGGAAGGAGTCGCCGACGTTGAGGTGCGCCTCCTCCAGGAAGGAGCGAGTGGCGACGACCTCCCCGGGGCCACTGAACCAGCGGCCGCGGCTGACGGGGATCCCGAGCCGGGCTGAGTCTCCGCGGTAGGCGTTCACATCAACTGGATCGGCCAATCCGGGGACAACCACCTTGCCACCCGCCATAGCGACGACCAAGGCCGTCTCCGGCTGAGCCGCCAGCGTCGCCATCACCATCTGATCGGGGTAGGCGTTCGCCCGCTGGACGAAGACATCGGTGATGCGGTTTCCGAAGTTGATGTCGACGAGGTTTTGGATACCGGTGCGCAGCCCGGTCGCGAAGACGAGGGTCGCAACGCCGACCAGCACCGCCAGCGCCGTGAGCGCGCCGCGCAGCGGCCGGGCGAGAGCGTCGCCGGCGCCCAGCGCGACGGACCGAGGCAGCGGCAGCCGGCGAACCAGTCCCCCCGCCGGCTCGCGGCGGCCGCCCCTGGGTGCGGTACCCATCGAGATCGCGCCCACGGCGCTGAGCCGCCCGGCACGCAGGCCCGGCAGCACGGCCGCCAGGAGCACCACCCCGGTCACGATCAGAAGGGTCGCGAGTGCCATGGCAGGCGCGAACGGCGGCTCCGACGGCAGCGCCAGGCTGGCATCGGCTCGGTCGACCAGGAACACGCTGAGCGCGACCCCGGCAGGGATGCCGAACAGGCAGCCGGCGAGCGTCGGCAGCTGCATCTGCGCGACCAGCGTCCCCACGACCTGGAGCGGGGTGAAGCCAACCGCCTTCATGATTCCGATCTCGCGATAGTTGGCGATGACGATGCCGATCACCAGGTTGGCGACTGTGGCCGCGCAGGCCAGCAAGGCGAAGATTCCGAAGGCGAGGAAGAAGGTCAGTGCGAGCTGGTTGGTGCCGTTGAAGACCTTCTGCAACAGCAGGTAGTTGAGTGACGCCTGCACCGCACCCGCGGGCAGGGCCGCCTGCAGGCGGGCGAGCTTCTCACGCAGCTCCGGCTCGCTGGGAGCGTGGCTGAAGCGGTAGACCATCTTGTATCCCCAGTCCGGCGCCAGCAGCGGCAGTTGCGACTCCGTCACCCAGGCAAACTGCGTGCCGAACTCGGCGTCCCCCTCGTCGATGTCGCTGGCCTCGCCGACCACGACCAGTGCCCGCCTTTCGAGGGTGCCCAGCGAGCGCATGCTGTCCCCCAGCCGGACGTGGTTGAGGTTGGCGAAGGAGCGGGTGATGACGATCTCGCCCGGTCCCCGGACCCAGTGCCCGGCCACCAGCCGGAGGACCTCGACGTCCGCCTGCGGGCTCTCCCGACCGACCGTGATGAGCGGGAAAGCGAAGCCCCCGCCACCGATCGCCATGTGGGTGCCCAGCTCGTAGCTGGTCGCGACCCAGGGCCAGGGACCCCCGGCCAGGCTGGCCCCGATCAATCCGGGCGTGCCAGCCAGCTGCTCCGGGTCCACTTTGTGGCGGTCGAACAGGACCGTCAGGTGGGCTCCCCGCTGAGCCTCGAAGGCGCGTTCCCAGGGGTGGCTCGATGTCTGCAGGAGCGTCAGGCCCAAGGTCGTGGTCCCGCTGGCCAGGAAGATCACGAGCGCGATCACCGCCACCTGCAGGCGGCGCCGCCTGAGGTCGCCCAGCACCTTGGTCATGATCGCGCTCATCCCGTCACCTCCTCGACGCGGACCCGCAGCACCTCGGCTGGGCTGGCGGCGGAGGGCTGCAGGACGACGTCGTCGGCGACCCTTCCGTCGACCAGGCTCACCACCCGGCCGGCGTAGCGGGCGGCCAACTTGGCGTCGTGGGTGACCAGCAGCACGGTCTGGCCGCCGCGATTGAGATCTACCAGGAGCTCCATGACTTGCTCGCCGCTTCGGCTGTCAAGGGCACCGGTCGGCTCGTCGGCCAGCAGCATCAGCGGCCGGTTGACCAGAGCCCGGGCGATCGCCACCCGCTGCTGCTGGCCACCCGAGAGGCGGGCCGGGTAGCGCGCGGCCTGGTCGGCGATGCCGAGCTGCGCGAGCAGTTCCCGGGCCCGCTGGCGCGCCACAGTACTCGAGCGGCCGGCCAGCTGAGCCGCGACCATGACGTTCTCGAGCACGGTCATGCTGCCAAGCAGGTTGAAGAACTGGAACACGAACCCCACCCCGCTCCGGCGGTACCGGGCCAGCTCTGCCTCACCGGCACGCCCGAGGTCGCGGCCGTCGACGCGCACTTTGCCCGAAGTCGGCCGGTCGAGCCCGGCGACCAGGTTGAGGAGGGTCGACTTCCCGCTCCCGGAGGGGCCCATGATGGCGAGGAACTCGCCCCTCTCGACGCCCAGGCTGACCCCGTTCAGCGCCGGATGCTTTGCCCCACCGTCGTAAACCTTGCGGATATCGGTCAGCTCGACAAGTCGTGTCATGTTGCCTTCACTCCCTTTCGCTTGGAATTCCGGATCTCCTCGGAGCAGGCGTCCGTCCACTTGAAATCGGCCTCGGTGTGGAGTACCGCACCCTTGAACAGCAGGACAAGGTCGTCGCGCCCCTCCCGCCGGGCTCTTTGCTCGAGCTCCAGCAGGTTCTTGAAGCGCGGCCGGAGAGGCAGCTCAGGAGCGTGGTTTTCCCCGATCCCGAGGGACCCATGATCGCGACCATCTCGCCTCGCGCGATATCGACGTCGATGCCGCGGAGGGCCTGCACTTCTGCACCGCCCCGGTATGCCCTGCGGACGCCTCGAGCACGCAGGATCAGACCGCCTCCTTCGCTGGCGGGGGAACACTGGTCCATCTTCAACAACTCAGGTGCCGCTGATACTTAGAAACCGGCGATGACGTAGCCGGCGAACGCCCAATCCTCATCGACCTCACCCCTCCCGCGTGGCCCAGGAGGGCGCCGATGCTGGCCACCGCGCATCCGCCCATGGTGACCTGAACCAGCGAGCGGTGGAGGGACACCTGGAGGAAGCGCCGGCGCACCCAGGCGATGGTGATGAGCTCGATCCCCACCACAACGTAGGCGACCTTGAGCGCCGTCCGGGTGTCGCCGATCAGGAAGGGGAGAGCGTGGAACGTTCCGCCGACGAACGTCGCCATCCCGGTCAGGCCGCCCCGGACCCACGAGCTCCCTCGCCCGCTCAACTCACCGTCGTCGGAGAGCGCCTCCGAGAGGCCCATGCTGATGGCGGCTCCCAGCGACGCCGCCAGGCCCACCAGGAGCGCGGCGTGCGAGCCGGCCAGAAAGGCGGCGGCGAAGATGGGCGCCAGGGTGGAAATGGTGCCGTCGATCAGGCCGATCAGGGAGGGCTGCACGAAGCGCAGGATCTGGCCCCGGTGGCCCTGGCGCTGCCAGCTCCGGAGGAGGTCGGCCGCCCTCGTGGAGACGGTCTGCTTGAGGTCGCTCCAGACCGTCAGCATTGCCATGGCTGGAAGGTGCCGTGCGCGAACAGGAAAGCGATGACCGCGGCCACGTGTACAAGCATCAGCGCCTGGTAAAGCATCCACATGCTCACCGTAGGCGGGCGTGCGAGTCAGCCAAACCCGGAAGGCCGGAGATCTTGGGGGAAGCCAGCACGATTCGAGGGTGGAGGCGGCCCTTATCGAAAGCGACATGCGTGCACCGTGACTGCCAGCTGCGCGCTGAACGAGCCTCTCGGCGTCAAAGGAGGACGCGGTGACTGCACCGCAGATTGGATCGATTCTCTTCGTAAGTCTGTCGGCATTCCCCCCAGCTCCGCGGGCACAGCATGGAGCAGGCCCTTGTCATCGGGTCGTCCTTCGGCGGCTACCTGAGCCTCCGGTCGGCGGCTCGTACGTCGCGTCATGCTCGCGATACGGCCAAGCACGTCGGTGGTGCGCAGCATCTTCCGCCAGATCGGGCACGGGATTATCGCCGACTCCCTCGGTGAAAGCCGGGACGAGACGATGCCAAAGGGAGGGATGGCTCCGGCCAACCGATATATCCTTTCGGCATGCCCATCCGAGTCGTCCTGGCGGAGGACAACCTGCTGGTCAGGGAAGGCCTGCGTCAGCTGCTCGCCACCGTCAAGGACATCGACGTCGTGGCAGTGTGCGAAGGCCGCGACGACCTGCTGGAAACCATCGAGAGGGAACGTCTGGACGTCGTTCTCACAGATATTCGCATGCCGCCAGGGCACTCCGCGGAGGGGATCGAGGTCGCCCACCAGCTGCGCCGGACCAGGCCGGCCATCGGCGTCGTCGCGCTGAGCCAGTTTGCCGACGCGGAGTACGCCCTCCAGCTCTTCGAAGGCGGTTCAAGCGGGCGCGCCTACCTGCTCAAGGAGCGCGTCAATGACGTGGAGCAGATTGCCTCTGCGCTCCGAGCCGTCGCCGCCGGCGGATCGGTCGTGGATCCGAAGGTGGTCGAAGCGCTGGTCACAGCCCGGGCGGCCAGGCAGCAGTCGCCGCTTGGAGTCCTGACGGCGCGTGAGCGCGACGTTCTCGCTGCAGTCGCGGAGGGCAAGAGTAACGCGGCCATCGGGCGAGAACTCTTTCTGGCTGAATCATCGGTGGAGAAGCACATCAATTCGATCTTCTCCAAGCTCGGGCTCAGCGAGGAGCCCGAGATCCACCGGAGGGTGAGGGCGACGCTGCTCTTCCTCGCCGACCGGCGGGCGCCCGAAAAGGCCTGAGGCCAGCCGCGCCTTAACCCGGAGGTTGACGTGGGGCTGAACACACCAGCCAGCACGGTCGCCAGTGCCGCCGACCGGCTATTAGACTGCCTGCCAGGAGGTCGCGAAATAAAATGCAGCAGCTTCAGGCGGCTTCGCGGGAGGAGAGCATCTCGATGGGCGGCGACGAGTCGCAGCCCATGGTCGTCGCGCAGCGGCTGCGCAAGGTCTACCGAGGCGCGAGCGCGGTCGAGGCGCTGCGCGGCGTCGACCTCGAGGTCCGGCGCGGGGAGATGGTCGCGATCGTCGGGCCGTCCGGCTCCGGGAAAACGACCCTCCTCAACTGCCTCTCCGGGCTCGATCGCTTCGACGGTGGCCGCGTGGTGGTCGACGGGGCGGACCTGACGACGATGTCCGACCGGGACCGCACCGCCTACCGGGCCCGCAACATGGGGTTTGTCTTCCAGGCCTTCAACCTGCTACCCGTCCTCACCACTGTCGAGAACACCGAGATCCCGCTCCTGCTGCAGGGCGTCCCGGCTCGGGCGGCTCGCCGCCGAGCTGAGGAAATGCTGGAGACTCTTGGGCTCGCCCAGCGTGCGCAGCACCGGCCGGATCAGCTCTCCGGCGGCGAGCAGCAACGAGTCGCCGTAGCCCGTGCCCTGGTCCATAAGCCGGCCGTGGTCTGGGCCGACGAGCCGACCGGCAACCTCGACACCGAGGTCACGTACATCATCACGGAGCTGCTGCTGAAGACGAACCGGGAGGGCCAGACAATCGTGCTGGTCACCCACAACCCTCTGGTTGCCGAGCGCGCCGGCCGCGTCATCCGGATGCGCGACGGCCGCATCCAGGAGGCAGCCCGAGCCGGCGTCGAGGGTGCCGGGACATGAGCGTCTGGTCGTGGTTCCTGATCGGAATTTTCGCCGCGGCCTACGGAACCCTCGCTTTGCGCGCCCGGGGGCGCCCGCTCCTGGCGCGGCTGGCCTTCCGAGAAGCCCGGCGAGGCGGGCTTCAGACTGGACTTGTCGTCGCTGGCCTGGCCCTGGCAGGCATGGGCATCACCGCCGCGCTTGTGGGAGCCGACTCGACAGACGCCTCGGTCACTCAACACGCGTACCAGTCGATGGGGGAGATCGACCTTACCGTCACGGCCAGCGGTGCCCTCTTCGACGCCTCGGTGGCCGACCGTCTGGCGGCCGACCGCAAGCTAGCGAGCGGCATCGACGGCGTGCAGGGCGGACTCGACTTGGTCGGAGCGGTTGGCGACCTCGACCAGCGCGCGAGCGAGGCCGGCGTGCGCCTTTATGGCTTCGATGCCTCCCGGCAGCGGCCGTTCGGTGCCTTCCTTCTCGTCGACGGCCGCCCATCGTTCGGCGATGACCTGCCGCCCACCGGCGTGCTGGTCAGCCGCGACCTGGCTGCCGCGCTGCACGCCCGGGCCGGTGACCGGCTGCGGATCACCGCCGGCGGCAGCCCGGCCGACGTCATGGTCGCCGGCGTAGCCAAGCTGGAGGGACCGGGCGCGTTCGGCCTCGGCCGGACCGTCTTCGCCCCACTCGGCGCGATCCCCTCGCTGACCGCCGGTGGCAATCAGATCAACGTGGTCCGGCTGTCGACGCCAGGCGACGAGCGCGCCGGCATCGCGGCCGGCCGGCGCGCCCTGCCAGCGGTGAGGGACGTCGTTGCCGGGCTTGGCGTCCCAGGCCTCGAGGTCGGCGAGGCCAAGGCGGCCGAGGTGCGGCACGCCGAGCAGTCCACGCAGGACGCCCGAGCCGCCCTGGTGACCATGAGCCTGCTGGTGGTCGCCGCCGCCGCGACTGTCGTCGTCCACCTGACGCTGATGCTCGCCGAGGAAAGGCGACGCCGGCTGGGGACGCTACGCGCGCTCGGCCTCAGCCGTTCGGGCCTGGTCCTCCTCTCGGTCCTCGAAAGCGGGATCTACAGCCTGGCCGGGGCGGTGGTCGGCGTCCTCCCGGGCGTTGCTCTCGGGCACTACCTCGGCCAGCGCAACCTCGACATCTACGCAGCTCTCTACGGAATCCAGAGCGGGGGCTACCAGCTGAGCGTGCGGCCGGAGACGGTGGCGGTAGCGGTCTCGGTTGCGGCCGTGCTCACAGTCGTCACGATGGCCGCCGCCGCACTCCGGACGGCCCGGCTCGCCATTTCGGCGGCGATTCGAGACCTGCCAGAGCCGGCTTCGACGGGCGGCCGGCGCTGGCGGCTGCTGCCGGCCAGCTTGCTGGCCACTGCCGGTGTCGCGATCGCCTTCGCCGGAGGTGGCGTGGGCCGCGTCCTCGGCGGGACCCTGGTGATCATCGGCGCCACCTGGGCCGGCCGCAGCTGGATGGAGCATCGCGCTCGCTACACGCTGGCCGGGACACTCATCCTGGCCTGGGCTCTGGTCGTGCTAGCGTCTATCCCGGTCTCTTCCGACACCGACGCGCCCGGCGTCTTCGTCGTCGGCATCATCGTCTCGGTCTTCGGGCTCTCCCTGGTGGTGGCCGCCAATCTCGCCTTCGCCGACCGCCTTCTGGCCCTGGTCAGCCCCCGGCTGGGGGCGACGCTGCGCGCCCCGGTGGCCTACATGACCAGGCGTCCGCTTCGGACCGGCCTCGCGACTGGAACCTTCGGAATCGTGCTCGCAACCATCACCACCATTGCCGTGTTTGCCGGGAGCTATCAGCCCGATTACGGGCGCGACTCGGCAGGCTTCGACGTCATCGTGCGATCCGCCCAGCCGGCGATCACCCTATCGCCGGAGCTTCAGGCCCAGATCGCCCGCACGGAGGTCATCCCGACGCGGCTCTACCTGGGCCGCTTTCGGACGTCGAACACCTTCGGGCCGACCTTGCGACCGGGTGGGGACTCAACCTACATGCCGCTCTACACGCTGAGTGAGTCTCAGCTGGCCAACCCGCCCATCCACCTGGCAGGTCGGTCCCGACGCTTCCCCGATGACGCGTCGGTGTGGCGCGCGATCCGGGAGGACCCCCGGCTGGTGGTTGCGGCCACGATCGATGTCGATGACACGATCACCATGTGGACGCCGACGGGCCCTGTGCAGTTCAGGGTCGTCGCCAAGCCGGCCTACGCGATCTTCAACGGGCTGATCGGATCGCCGCGCTCGTTCAGCGGGTTCGATCTCGCGGTGAGCGGATCGACCATGCTCGTGGCGGCTCGTCCGGGCGCGGATCGCGACGGGCTGGCGCGGGCCATCGAAAGCGAGCTCTTCGAGCAGGGCGCGACCGCGCACACCTTCAAGTCCGAGCTCAGCGGCTGGAGCGCCGGCGTCCGAGGGATCGTGGCCATCCTCGACATCCTGATGCGCCTGGGCCTTGCCATCGGGGTGCTCACCCTTGGCATAACCGGGCTGCGCGCAGTCGTCGACCGCCGCCGGCCGATCGGTGTGCTCCGCGCGCTAGGCTTCTCGCAGCGCCGCGTTGTCGGTGGTCTGGTCGGTGAGGCGATCCTGACGGCGGCCATCGGAATCGCGGTCGGCGTCACCGCCGGCCTGCTGCTCGGCTACGTACTGCTCACCTCCTTAATTTCCAACGGTGACTTCAAGGTGGACGCCGGTGCCCTGACGAGTGCGATCCTCCTGGTGCTGGCGGCGACGCTCGCTGTCACAATAGGGCCTGCCATGCGCGCCTCGCGCCTGCCGGCCGCCGACGCCCTCCGGCTGATGGACTGAACCAGCGTCGTGCCCGAGCTGGACCCCTTCAGAGTCGGGCTGGCCGTCGCGCTGGCCGGCCTGGCGGCGGCCGCTCTGGTCGCCGCCGTCGTGTCGGACCGCCGCCGCAGGCGGCGAGGCGCGGCCAGCCTGGAAGCCATCAGCTTCGTGCGCACCTCGTTCACAAGCCGGATGGTCCGCGGCGACCCGATCGATGTGCTGCTGCGCGAGGTGGTCGAATCGCTGCGCTCCTTCCTCGATCTAGACACGGCCGAGCTCTGGGTCCATGAGGCCGGGCGGCTCCGCCTCATGGTCGCCGAACCCCCGGCCGCAACCCGTGACCTCCCGTTCTCGGCGGAGCTCAAGACCGTCGTCCTCAACGCACCCGTGTCCGGTCCCGCCTGGACGCACACGTGGCTGCCCGAGCTGCTCGTCGGCCGGCCCGACGGCCAGAGTCTGCGGCTGGCGCCGGTCAGCCACGCGGGCGAGCTGCTCGGCCTTCTCATCGCCGGCCGGACCCGGCGGCCGAAGCGGCTCGCCCAGGACGCGGACGAGGCGCTCGAGGAGCTCGCGCGCGACGTGGGCGTGGGACTCTACCGGGCCGGACTCGACGCCGCGCTCAAGGCCAGCCTGGAACAGCTCCGCCGGCAGGCCGCCGAGCTGCAGGCGTCGCGCTCGCGGCTGGTGGCCGCAGCCGACGCCGAGCGAAAGCGGATCGAACGCAACTTGCACGACGGAGCCCAGCAGTACCTGCTCGCCGTGTCCATGAAGGCGCGCCTCAGCGAGCGGATCGCGACGGCCGAGCCGGAGCGGGCACGGCGCCTGCTCGAGGAGGTGGTCCAGGATGTGGAAACTGCCCTCGACGAGCTGCGGGCGCTCGCCCACGGGATTTACCCGCCGCTGCTCTCCAGCGCCGGCCTGGGCGACGCGCTGGCGGCGGCCTGCCGGCGGTTCTCGCCGCCCGCCGAGCTCGACGCGGACAGCGTCGGGCGCTACCCGGCGGACGTCGAGTCGGCCGTCTACTTCTGCTGCGTCGAGGCGCTCCAGAACGCGGCCAAATACGCCGGGCCGGACGCGCGCACGGTGCTCCGCCTTCGGCAGGACGGAAATTGGCTCCGTTTCGAGGTGCGCGATTCCGGGCGCGGCTTTGTGGCATCAGGCCAGGAGGCCAGCGGACTGGCCAACATGCGAGACCGGCTCGGCGCGGCCGGCGGGACGCTGGTCATCGAGTCCGAGCTCGGTCGCGGCACCGTTGTGCGCGGCGAGATCCCGCTCCCGGAAGCCCGCCAGCCGAAGCCAGAAGAGGGCGCGAGCCGGTAGAGAATCTGGTTACCAAAGACAGGAGGAGAAAGGCATGGCCGCGATGGCGTCGAGATTACCCGCATCGGTTGAAAATCAGCCGGCACGTTGGGGAAGCTGGCTGGGCGTCGGCGTCGTCTTTTTCCTCCGCGCCGCTCTTTTGAATGTCCTGCTGGCAGTTCTCGCCCCGTTGTTGCTCCACCTCCAGGGCGCTGCCGCTATTGGCTCTGCTCTGGTATGGAGCCCTGAGGGCGACGCCGCGCTTCTTGGGCGATCGCTCAAGGACGTCGTCGCCGCCGACCCCAAGTTAGGCATCTACCTCGTCAGCTTCATGGACACGATGTGCTCGATGATGATGGGGTGGGGCCTGGTATCGCTCGGGGTCGCCTGGTTCGCACTGCGCCGGGCGCATCTCTGGAGCTACTGGACCCTGGTGATCGCCAACCTCGCGACCCTCTTCTACTACATGATCATCATCCCAGTCACCTACGCCGGGGCGGGTGCGCCGGTAGCGTCAGGTTATGGGGTGCTGTTCTTCTACATCCCGTTCGCGCTTGGCACGATCGCGGCTGGCATCGGCCTGCTTCGGCGGTAAGGGGGGAAGAAAATGCGTGTCGAGCAGGCGCAGGTCGTCAAAGCTCCCCGCGAGCAGGTCTTTAAGGCCTGGATTGACTACGACGCGTGGCCCAAGTTTTCCACCCTCCTCACGCGAGTCACGGTCAGAGAACGCGCGGGGAACACCGTACATGTCAACGCGGAGATCAGGGTCATGGGGCGCAAGACCAGCAGGACTGAGCAGCATGTCCTGACGCCACCAGAGAAGGTCCTGGTGTCAGGCGAGACTGAGGGTGCGACCAACACCACCGTCTGGAAATTCGAGCAGATACCCGAGGGGACGCTGGTGACGGCGGTGGTAGAGACCGAGCTGAAGGGGCTGACCAGAGTCTTGGGACCCTTTGCCAAGCGCCAACTGCAAAAGCTTGCTCCGCGAGTGGTTGCGAGGTCTTGCAAAATACGTGGAAGCGAAGTAGCTGGTTCAACTGAGCCTCTACTCCGCCCGACCAACTTTCTTTAGCCGACCACTTCTCCTCACGATTGAACCGAATCGACGAGGATTTCGGACCCGGCCCGCGACAGAACTGCGCCGGCAATCCTGGGCTTACCTGGCCTCACGACAACCGGCAGTATTTGTCCGCCGATCCACGCCGCCAAGCGGCTGGTATCGCCATTGATCAGGACCCGCGTGATGGCCGCCGCGCCGGTGGGGTGCTTGACCGTGATATGACTCGGAAGTTCAGTTCCTGGGCTCCACTCGATGAAAGGGAGCGATGCGCCCGGCAGCGGCCTCTTCCATTCCAGTGCTCCGCCATTGCAACAGTTCCCCGCCGGGCATGGCCCTCGAGCCAGCCCGCACAGTTACGCCTAGTCGCCGGGCAATAGCGTCGATTTCGTCCGTTCGGACTGCCCATCCAATTGCGTGGCCACGTTCGGACGCGCCGCTTGCAACCCATCGTCCGCAGACACTCTCACGGGCTTCCGCCTCATCGATCACCGACACGGGCTCAAGGTACGTATCGCCAAGCGGCACGATCCGGTTCGCGGTACCCCAGCCCGGATGGCGGCCGCCCTCTAGAGACGCGAGACCATAACGTGTCTCCATTTCTCGGGCAGCACCTGCCACGTCGGCAACCGCGATGGCCACATGATCGATCAGGGGTGCGGCCCGTTTTTGAATACGTTCCCCCTACTTTCATCTGAACTGCCCTGGGTTTGATGGAGGCTGAGGGGTGTCCTGACTTCGATGGAGCCAGATTCTTGGACTCACGCTGCTCGTTGGTTGATGGCGAGCCTCGAACTCGACGGGTGTGAGCATACTCAACGACGAGTGCCGCCGCTGACGGTTGTGGAAGATCTCAAGGTATTCGAAGATCGCATTTGGCCAATTCCACCCGCGTGCTCCAGCGCTTGCGGTCGAGCAGCTCGACCTGCATTCGGCTCCAGAACGATTCGATGACCGCATTGTCGAAACAATCACCGACCGAGCCCATCGACGGCAGTAGTCCGGAGTCGAGGGCGCGACGGGTGAACGCCCAGGAGCTGAACTGCGTGCCCTGGTCACTGTGAATGATGGTCTCGCCCTGCGGCCGACGCTGGTCAATGGCCATGCCGAGCGCGTTGGTGACCAGCGCGGTACTGGGCGCGGATTCGATCGACCAGCCGACCACGCGACGCGACCAGGTGTCGAGCACGACGGCGCAGACACCTTGCCTTCCCTGGTCGGATGCTCGGTGATGTCGGTGACCGAGAGCTGATCCGGTTGGTCGCGATGGAACTGGCGTTCGACGCGATCGCCGGCGGTGGCAATGCCGGGGATGCGCCGATAGCGAGGCCGCCCGGAAATGCCCTGAATTCCCGCGCGTCGCATCAGCAGTTCCACCGCCTGGTGGCCGACCGAGATGCCCCGCCCAAGCGTCAGATCGGCATGGACACGCCAGATGCCGTAGGTGCCGCGGGACGCGCTATGCACCTCGCGGATCACGCCCGTGAGCCAGGCGTGCCGGATGGTGCGGGCGGAAGGCGCTCGGGAGCGCCTGGCATAGTAGCCGGACTCGGACACCTCAAGCACGCGACAGGCGAGCTGCACTGACAGGCCCTGCGCGGCCATCACGTCGACGGCCGCGCATCGCCTTTTGGGCTGGTGGTCCCTTTCAGTAGCTCCGCTGCTTTGCGATGGATGGCGAGCTCGGCTTCCAGGTCCCGGATGCGCCGCCGTGCCGCGTGCAGCTCAGCACGCTCGCCCGACGTCAATCCGGACTCGAGTCCTCGGTCGATGCGCGCTTGACGTCGCCAGTTGTACACCGTCTGATCGCTGATGCCGAGGTCGCGGGCAACATCACCCACGCCCCGGCCGGCAGCGAGCAGATCAAGAACCCTTCGTCGAAACTCCGCTGGGTAGCCGCTTCGTGCCATGCTGTCCTCCTCGTCGGACAGCAGCATGACATTCCAGTAATCGGACTCCACGAAACTCAGGGCGCACTAAGAGTCAAGTGATCGCTTTTCGAATACAATTCGTCGCTCAGACCAACTGACGAACATCAGCTCATCTATCACCTCCTCTAGCGTTCGTGTAGGCTCGGCAGGATAGCACTTGCAATGCAAGACAACTAGGATGCTATTTGAGCTCGAGAACATCCTTGGCGGGAATCAGTTTTTCGGATTTCTCGTCCCGGTCCTGCGAACGAACCGTAGCAATGCGAAGCTTGCCGGCGCCGACGAGTTTGTCCAGCGCGCTACGACTCAAGCCGAGGTATCGTGCGGCATCGCTGACCTTAAGCACATAGGTCGAGTGATTCCCTCCTTGCGATACCCGCGTACCTGTTCGACGACGTCCTCGGGCCAACCGTGTTGGCGGGCGTGAAGGAACACGCCCCCTCCAGTCATACTTCGGATCGACGAACGGCCGGGAGTTCCGACGCCCGGAGGCGGAATGCCACCGATGATGCCTCGGCGTCATACGTCATGGAAGCGGCCGCGTCCTGCAGGGCGTTTCCCGCCGCCCGGGCCGCCCGGTGGGCGAGCCAGCGACACTCGGTTGGGCTGCTGCCGGTGCCTTCCCATCGCTTCGAGGACAAAGCCCACCCGACGGAACGGTCGCAACGGACTCCGGCATCGGCGTCCGTGGCTACAGAGTACGGTTGGCTGCCCGTCGTTGGGCTTCCTGAGCGCCGAGCACGTCGGCGGCGTCGCGGTTGTCGTCGGCGTTACCGTCGCCCTGACCGTGGTCGCCCGGAAGTACCCGGGACGCTGGATCACGCTGGTCTCCCGCGTGCTGGCCGTCCTCATCGCAGCGGCGGAGCCAAGCTACTGGATCGGGCAGGCGATCCATGGCGTCTACTCACCCCGTGACGATCTGCCGCTCCATCTCTCGCGCGCGGCCGAATTCGTGAGCGCCGCGGCGCTTTGGTGGCCAAAGCCATTCTTGGTAGAGCTCACCTACTTTTGGGGCTTGGGCGCGATCGTCCAGGCGCTCGCGACCCCAGATATTCAGCAGCATTTCCCAGATCCCGGCTACTTTCGGTTTTATGTCGGCCACGGCGGCGTCCTGGTGGCCGCCGTCTTTCTCGTGTTGGGCCGCGGGATCTGGCCGCGGCCTGGGGCGCCGGTTCGCGTCTTCCTAGCGACGATCGTTTTCACGGCGATCGCCGGCCTCGCCGATATCCTGACCGGTGGGAACTACATGTTCCTGCGAGAGAAGCCCACAGCCGGGAGCTTGCTCAACTTCTTGGGTCCCTGGCCATGGTACATTGCCAGCGGCCTGCTGCTGGCCATCGTCTTTCTGGCTGTGCTCAATGCCCCGTTCTGGTTCGCACGACTACGCGCGGTCGTGCCATCAGCCCGCTGATCTGAACAGGCGATTGGCACGCCTGGCCACGCATTTTCCCGGGGTCACGGTGAAATGGCGCGCGTGGGCGCCCTGGACCATGGTGAGCCCCAAGACCTATCGATTTGGGCCGCGGGTAGTCGTCGGCGAGGCTGCGGTTCGCTGTCAGTCGTACCCCTTGACTAGTGATGAGGGTGCTCTCAGTATGAGTGGCAATTCCGCCGACGGCAGAGGTTGAGAGACCTCACAGGAAGAGGGGTCGTGCCATGAGCCACGGGGGTCCGCTTTCCTTCTACGCGGCCATGAGCGTTCGAGAGGGGACGAGAAGATGAAGCGAACGGTATTCCGCGTACTCATTGCGCTCGCGATGGCGAGCCTTCCGCTGACCAACATCGGCCCAGCCCAGGCCGGCACACCACCCAATCGGCTCGACTTCAACGGTGGTCGGGTGCTTGGGAACCCCTCCATCCACAACCTCTACATGGACTTCGGCTGGGATTCCGACAACCCAGCTGCGATCAGCCAGGGAAACATCAACGGCTTCACCCAGAGCCTGGTAAGCAGCAACTACTTTGCCAAGGCTGGCCAGTATGGCGTCGGCTCGGCCTCTTTCTCAGGATCGGATGGAGCCAGCATTCTCTGCCCTCCGCCAATCATCGCCGGCGTCACCGACTTCATCGCGATAACCGTGTGGATGCAGTGCATGACGGCGCCTGGGCCGATCCCGTACACAATGCTCACGGGCATTCCAACGCCAGATGACAACTCCGTCTACGCCGTCTATTTGCCGACGAACACTCAGATCAATGACATTGCGTTCAGCAGCTGTGGCAGCTTCGGCGCCTACCACTTCTTCGGCTCGACGCTCGTCTGGCACACCATATTCACCCCGCTCCCGGTTCCCATCCTCGAGCCGCAGAGCTTTGCCTACACCGTCGTCCCCACCGACTGTGCGCTCCAGGCGGTGCCCAACTCGATCGACGGGGTTAGCGCCCTGGCCTCCCATGAAATCATCGAGGCGTCGACCGATCCCATCATCGTCACCGGCTGGATCGACAACTCCAAGTTCGGCTTCAACGGGGACATTCTCACGAAGGGAGAGGCGGCCGATATCTGCGAGCCGGGAGTGGGTGACGTTCCGACTCCGGCCGTCCGGCTGACCAATGGCCTTCTCGTCGCGCCCTACTGGTCCAACGCCGACAATGCCTGCGTACCAATCACCCACACCTTCCACTTGGGCGAGACCGGCCTGCCCAACACTGTGCCGCATCAGGCGTCGTTCGATGGCGGAACTGTCTCGCTGCCGTTTGACACGATCGTGGATGACGGCACCACGCACAGCTATAGCTTCCCCTCCCCCGTCAGCGACCCCAACCCCGGCATCCGCTACGTCACCAGCACGCCGCCTGCCACCATCGTCGCGACGGCCAACTTCTCCACAACCGCGAACTACACGACGCAGTATTTCCTGATGGTCCAGGCGGTCCCGCCAGCGGCGGCTGCCCTTGATGTGAGCCTCACCCCGAGTGCCTGGGAGGATGCCGGCACCGTCGCCCCCCTGACGACGGACGCCCTCATCACTGTTGGACCAGGCAGCCGGTTCCGGTTCGACCATTGGAGCGGGGACGCCTCCGGGACGTCGCCCACGACCACCGTCCTGATGAACGGGCCGAAGAGCGCGATCGCAAACTACCTCTCGCAGCACCTGCTGACAGTAAACACACTCGGGCTCCTTTCTAACAACACCCACATCTTCAACAGCGGCACGCTCATCGGCATGGCCAACGACTTCAGTCCCCTGTCCGTCTACCTCGACGACGGACCACTGGCCCTCTCCGCGGACGCCGACGTGAACGGAGCCGGCGGTGTGCAGTACTTCTTCCAGGGCTTCACGCCGGCGCCACCCCCCACACTCACCGCAGCGTTCACGACGACCGCGAACTACGAGACGATGTCACAACTGATCGACGACGCCCTGGCCAGCGGCGGAATCTACGGACCAGGCGCGGACGGGCTGGCCAACTCGTACCGCCAGCAGTTCGCCGCGGTGCAAGCGGCCATGGCGAGCGGCAACTACGCGCAGGCACTGTTGGACCTGCAGAGCTTTATCAGCCATGTCCAGGCGCAGGCCGGCAAACACGTGACGACTAGCCTGGCCACCACACTCCAGCTCGACGCTTTGCTCGTCTACCACAACGCATTGTGCCTGGCCGTGACTTCTGGTCAGATCGACGCAGCCACCGCGAGCGCCGACTACAGCTTTTACAGTAGCCTCGTCTCCAGCCTCGGGGGGACCGTCCTCCCGCCCTGCTGAGCGCAAGGGGCTGCTCGCCGGCGTCCTCGGGGATATCCCGGAGACGCCGGCCGCCGGCCGCCGGCTTTATGCCCTCTGCCGCATGTGCGGCCCCACCTCGCCTGTGAGACGGCAAAAGGCACGCCGGTTACGCGGCCCGTTCATAGCTGTGGTGGAGACCGCCGAGGATCGGACGGCAAACGAGCTTGGCGGCCAGCCTAAGCTCCCTTACTTCCGGCGTCCTCAAGGCCAGGCTCCGGTGCGGCCGATCTCGGTTGTAGTAAGCGACGAACTCCCGCAGGAGTGACCGCAGCAGCTGCTCATTCAGCACGATCAGATGGTCGAGACACTCTCGCCGGAAGGTGCCCACCATACGCTCGGCGATGGCATTCGCCCTGGGGGCCATCGCTGGGGTCCGGATCCCGCGCATGCGCAGCCTCCCCAGCCGCGCATCGAAGTCCGCGCCATAGACCCCATCGCGGTCATGAATCAGATAGAGCGGCTGCTTGCCGTTCGGCGTGGCGTTGAGGAGCTGCTGCCAGACCCAGGCCACCGTTGGGTGCTCGGTGACATTGAATTCGACCAGGTGGCGGCGGGCGTGCTCGATGAAGAACAGCACATAGAGCGTCTTGAAGGTCAGGGTTTGCACCACGAGTGGGTCCGCGGCCCAGATCCCGGCGATTTCGTTGCGGAGGAAGGTGCGCCAGGCTAGGCCCGGCGGCCGAGCTGTCTGCGGTCGCCGATAGCGCCGGATCGACCGGGCACTCACGACCAGGCCGAGCTTGAGCAGCTCGCCTCGAATCCGCTCGGTGCCCCAGAGCCGGTTCTCGCTGGCCATCCTCGCGATGAGCAAACGGACTTCAGCCGATAGGCGAGGCCGGCCGAGCCGGGTTCGCGATCGCCACGTCCAATACCACCGCCAGCCGCGTCGATGCCAGCGAATGACGGTCTCGGGCCGCACATATAGTAGGTAGCGGCGCCAGTCTGGAATGATTCGCCGGACCAGAACCCAGAAGAGCCGGTCATGCCGCCGAAGCGAGAGTCGGCGCCTCGGTCGCAAGGCTACCTGGAGCTGCTGGCGGAGTAGGAGATTCTCCAAGATCAGGTCCTTCCGACCGCGGACTGCAGACCGAGTCGTACGGATGATCAACGAAAGGAGTTCAAGCACCGCCGAAGGATAGCCGTTGGGCCTTCTCCGCTATCAGGCGCGACTTTTGCCCTCCGA
>DASPYG010000215.1:0-6997 GCA_035636885.1 Candidatus Nitrosopolaris sp. | reverse complement strand
GAGTCGCTGACGACAACGACGCGCGACCTGACGTTCGAGCTTGGGCATGGACCGCGGCAAAGAACTGTGACGGATTCGATCCGGATCGCGCGTTTGAGGCGGCAATGGAGGAGCGAGACGAGTTAGTTAGTCGGGCTGGGGTCGGATGCGGTTGTAGATGTCGCGGAAGCGGGCGGTCTCCATCGCAGCGCTCCGCCGTCATCGATGGGTGCGCGGTAGAGGTGCTCGTATTTGAGGGTGCGTAGCAGCGGGTCCTCGCCGGCGGTATCGGGCTGGTCGATCGGGGCTCCTTCTGGGGCTTCCCACTTGCGGACGTGGTCTGGTGGTTCGACGTCTTGATGCTCATCGAGCAGGTGGCAGCGACTCTGCTGGCGATCGCACTCGGTACTCCCGGCTGTGAGATCGGGGTATAGCCGGCGCTGATCGCTCGCGCACGCGGACACGCACCCTCGGCCGAGGATGGTCTTGCCTGCATCGTGGGTCTGCATCTGATCGATGGCTGGGAGGCACGGCGAGCGCAGACACTAAATCGGGCTTAACCTTGGTCCATGCCTGAGCAGTACTGCGTTGGCCCAGCCATGGCGACCGACTGCGGTAACGAAAAGCCAAAACTTTGGTCGTAGGCGTGAGGATCCTTGTCGGACATTAACTCGCTGCACAATTCCCTCGTTGCGCGAGTTCTCGAAGCAGAGGGTCGGGCGTCGCCTGAGATCCGCCGCGCAGCCTTCGATAACGAGGGCCTCGCTGAGCCGGTGCGCACATTTGTGGACAACGTCGCACACCGCGTAAGGATGGTCACCGACGCGGACATCGGCACGCTACGCAAAGCGGGCCTCAGCGAGGATCAGATCTACGAGATCGTCGTCTGCGCCGCGATCGGCCAGGGCACTCGCCAGTACCAGAATGCGCTCGCAGCACTCATCGCAGCGACCGGGAGAGATTGAAGCATGCGCCTCGCCATCCTCGATCACGGACATGGAATTCGCACGAAGGCAATGTTCCTCCTCATCCGAGTCTTCTCGGGGTATCCCGTGGTGGATGCAGTCAAATTGGCGTTCTATCGCCCCAGCTTCTATCGAGCAGGAGAGTTTACCCAGGAGGCGATGCGCGGACCATCCGAATGGTCGGTCGCGGACCGCGAGCTCATGGCCGCATATCTCTCCAAAATGAATGAAACCGAGTTCTGCATAGCGGCCCACACGGCGACGTCTGCGCTCGCCTACAACGATGGTGCAAAAGTGTCCGCGACCCTCGCCGACCTGGAGACAGCTCCTCTTACCGAGCCCCTCCGCGCGACGCTGCGCATGCTGGGCAAGCTAACGCGCGAGAACAACGTAGATGCTGACGACATACAGAGGGTGTTGGCTGCAGGCGTGTCCCAGCAGCAGATCGAGGACGCCCTAGCGGTCGCATTTGCATTCAATGTGACCGACCGATTGGCCGACGTCTTCGATTTCGCAGTGGACGACCCTGCGGCTATCAACGCTGGCGCAAAGTACCTGCTCGAGCGGGGCTACCGGTAATCACCAGCTCGGCGGCGAGTTCGTCCCACCTGCATGGACACACGGTCACTCGTGCTCAGGTCGACTACCTTCACGAATCGTTTGGGACGGAGGTGATTCCTCGGCCATCGGCGCCGGAACCGATGGATGCCTGGTGTCACGATGAGCGAGGTTATCCGCCGGACCGACATGGCTGAGGTCCACTCACCAACGATCGAGGGAAACGATGGAACCGTCAGAAGTCCAACGAGCACTTGAGGCCGGGAGGTCGACGGCCTCCGCCCTAGGCCTTCTAGTCGATGATGGAGTCGTTGTCCACAACTCGAACCGCATCGCCGTGCGCCTGACCCCTTGTGACGTTCTCGCTCGAGTGGCGCCTCTAGCGCATCAGGCAGGCGCTGAGTTCGAAGTCGAGGTCGGTCGGCGGCTCGCCGAAGCGGGCTGCCCGGTGGAAGAGCTTGAACCTCGGGTGGAGCCGCGCGTCTACGTGCGTAATGGCTTCGCGATCACGCTGTGGACCTACTACGAGGCGGTGCCGTCTCAAGACGTCGCGCCAGCCGAGTATGCGCAGACGCTCGAGCGGCACCATACCGGCATGCGCCAGACCGATCTGACGGCGCCGCACTTCACTGATCGAGTCGCGGAAGCCCAGTGGCTGGTCCGCAACCGCGCCCAGACACCGGAGCTTGATGACACGGGACGGAAGCTTCTCAGCAACACGCTGCAGGGCCTGAGGCGCGCGATATTCGATCGGGCAGCACCAGAGCAGCTGCTGCACGGCGAGCCGCATCCGGGCAACTTGCTGAACACGAAGAGAGGGCTGCTGTTTATAGACCTTGAGACGTGTTGCCGCGGACCTGTCGAGTTCGACATCGCCCATGCACCCGAAGAAGTCAGCGAACACTATCCGGCTGTTAATCAAGACCTGCTTCGCGAGTGCCGGGTCCTCATGCGTGCGATGGTCACAGCGTGGCGCTGGGATCGAGACGACCAGCTCCCCGATGGGCGCTACTGGGGAATCGAGGGGCTCAACCAGGTTCGGGTAGCACTCGATCGTTTCGGAATGGATGTCGCTGACTGATATGCCTAACGGCCGGCTCGTCACGCCTAGTGTGCAGCGTTGCAATACGTTACTGCTGAGGAAACGGATGCAGGTGGAGGTGCCGAAAGCTCAGTAACTAAATGACCCGAGTTGTCTCAAAGGGGTTGACAAGTTCCGAAACACCATTCGAAGACTATCGAGAACACGCCAAAGTTGAATCCAGCCTGACGAACTGACAGGTCCGGGTCGACCAGAGGACTTCGGCTGTAGGGATCACGTGAGGCTGATGAGCCTTGCGGTCGGCGTAATCGCTCGGGTCGCGTTGCGGTAGGTACGGCCCACAAGTCAGCGCAGTGATCGGGGTCACCGGTTGCCTTGTAAATGCGGCTTCCTAGCGCGAGGGGGTCGCCGGTCCCCCGTCTTTGAGGCACGCGCCGCGGCACAGCCGGGGCACAGATTCCCGGAACCAGGCGGCTCTAGGAGGACACTGACGGACACAAAGGAGTGTGATTTGAGTTCAGGCGGGCACCCGGGGAGCCGCCGGGACACTAGAGGACATGCAACCAACACGGTTCGGGACCGTGAGGCCCCGGGTTCAAATCCCGGGGCCCCGACCAAAAATCGTATTCAATTCGAGGTCTTCGCCTGCTCCGTCTAGCGCGCGGGGGTCACAGGGAGGTCACAGATTTTCTTGGAACTAGGAAGCGGCAGCCCCATCCAAGTGGATTTCGAACCGTCAATTGAACTCGCTCACGGCTATCGCACGGGCGATATATCAGCACGCGCACGGCTCCAGGACCGTGAGGCACCTGGGTTTCGAAAATCAAAGGCGTCGGGTACTCAGCTTTGCAGCACTCGCTGTCGACGCCGGTGTGCAGCCGACGCACAAGGTGTAGGCGCGGATCACGGCTAACCCCGATTCTTGACGGGCCACATCTCGTAGGCGGCATCGACGACTCAGCCTCATCAGCAACTGGGTTCGTCCGACAGGGGGACCAAACCCTCCCGAACCGCGAAGATCGCCGCCTGCGTTCGGTCCTGGAGACCAAGCTTGGCGAGCACGTGGCTGACGTGGGTCTTCACCGTTTCCTCACGAATGCCAAGCTCATGCGAGATCTCCTTGTTGGAGCACCCGCGGCCGACGGCCCGGAGTACGTCCAGCTCACGAGCGGAGAGCCGTTCGATGACCGAATCCGAACGTCGGAGCGCTTGACTTGCGATTGCCCTGTCGAGGACCACCCCACCAGCGGCCACCGCCCGCAGCGTACTGATGACCTCCTCCACCCCGGCCGTCTTGAGGAGATACCCCGAAGCCCCTGCCGATAGTGCTTGATGAACGCGATCGTCGGAGCGCAGCGAGGTGAGGATCAGAACACGAACGTGCGGCTCCTCGCGCTGGAGCTCTCTTAGAACGCTGATCCCGTCGACGTTGGGCATCAGGAGATCCAGCAGCACGATGTCCACCGCCAGGCGGCCCACGGCATCGAGAACGGTCGAACCGTCCTCGCACTCGCCGACGACCTCGAAACCGTCCTCCTGATCCAGCAAGAAGCGGAGGCCCTGGCGGACCAGCTTGTGGTCGTCGGCGATCAGGACGCGGGTCATTCGGAATCCACCGGAAACGACGCCGTCACCTTGGTGCCCTGACCGAGCGAGGTCGCTACGTCGAGCGTCCCTCCGACGGCCTCCATGCGTTGCTGCATCATGCGCAGGCCCATGCCGGGTTCGCGACCGTTCCTCTCGAACCCAGCGCCGTCATCACCGATGCCGAGCTGAACACGCCCTTCCGCCTGGCGCATCTGAACCGATATGCGGCGCGCTTTGGAATGACGCACTGCATTCGCCATCGCCTCTTGGGCTACCCGAAGCGCAGCGTGCTCGTGCTCAGGTCGCAGGCTCACATCGTGCAGGTCGGTGCTCACGTCGATGTGGAGGCGGCTGCGATACGCATCAGCGACCTGATCTATCGCCGCTCTCAATCCCGCCTGCTCGAGCAACGACGGCCTGAGCTCGAGAAGGAGCTCGTTCATCTCCTTGACCGACTCGTCCGCAGCAGCGCGCAGAGCACTGGCCTGTTCCTTCAGCGGGGATGAAACTGGGAGCGCCTTCTCCAACCCCCCTGCCAACATGCCGATCGAAAACAAATTCTGGGAGACGGCGTCATGCAGCTCACGCGCGATGCGGTTGCGCTCGGCGTCGCGAGAATGGGACTCGATGCGCACTCGCTCCGCGTCGCGCGCCTCGGCAAGCTGCTCGGCCATCAGGTTCAGCTGACGTTCGAGCAGGCCGACTTCGTCGGGCGGACCGACTGCAACGCGGTGCCCCAAGTCTCCGGTCGCGAGGCTGGCCGACGCGGCAGCTAACCTCTGCAGCCGGCGCACGGTCCGCCGGGACGTGAGGATGCCGAACAGCACCGCGATAGGGATGCTGACCACCAGGAGGCCAAGCCCGGAGACGATGGCAGGTACCAGGATGGTGCCCTGGAAGCCGCCCGGGATGGCGTCCGGCGCCTCGACGAAGACCAAGCCGAGAGGCCGACCCAGACCGGACGGGTCCTTGGTCCCGCCGCTCAAGGCTTGTTTCGAGACCAGGGGCACCGAGGACCAGATCTCGTCCCCGACGGTGGTGACAGTGCCGTTGGCACCTGGCGAGAGCGCCTCGGTGGGCAGCAGCGACGACGCGCGCTCGCCGACGGGGAATCTTGCAGGCCAGGAGCTGGCAACGATCACGCCAGCGCTGTCGACGATCACAGCCGCCGGGGAGTTGGCCACCGAGGCCGAATTCATATCCGGGATCTGGATGCCGTCCCCCTGATAGGCGACCGATCCGGGCCTGTACCCGGACACCAACTCTCCGACCTGAAAGCCGGCGGGCAACTCGAGCGCGGTCGGGTCGGAGGATTGATTGGCGGCGTTGGCCTCCTGGGCGATCTGATAGGCGGTGACCTGAGCACGGTGTGCGAGATCCTGCCGTCCGATCAGGTCCGGGAGCACGATGCCGATGGCCAGGCTCTCGACAACCACCACCGCAATCAGGGCCACTAGCAGATAGGAGATGCTCAACCGAGCAGCGAGGCCGGCACGGTAGGTCATCGCCGGTCCGATTGTAGGTTCGCTTTGCATGGGCCGAATCCCTCGCAAGGGGCATATCACGTCCCCCGAATTCGCGAGCCTCCGTCACTCTCATGCCCGACGCTGGCGCATAACCGCGCGCCTACGCTCAGGCCATGCGCAAATCGCTCTGGCTGCTACCCGTTTTTGTCGCCGCCTGGCTAGCCACCGCTGCAGGTCGTGGCGCGGCGGCCCCTGCGCGGCCAGCGACCCACCGCCGAGTTTCCCGGTCACCGAGATTCGACAGCGCCTTTCGGTCCGCCGCTGAGGAGGACATGTCGTGACTGCGGTTATCGAGACCCAAGGGGTTGGCAAGCGGTACCGAGGGCTGTGGGCGCTGAAGGACTGCATGCTTTCCATCCCCGCCGGCCGTGTCGTCGGCCTAGTCGGCCCGAACGGGGCCGGGAAAACGACCCTGCTCAACCTCGCGACCGGGATGCTGGCGCCGACCGCGGGCACGATTGAGGTGCTCGGCGGGCGGCCCGCTGCCGGCCCGGCACAGCTGGCCAGGGTCGGGTACCTGGCCCAGGGCGCACCCGTCTACGTCGGACTTTCCGTCGCCGATCACCTGAGGCTGGGCGCGCACCTGAACCGGGGCTGGGACGCCGAGCTGGCACAAGGTCGAATCGAGCGGCTGGCCCTGGATCGTGGCCAGAAAGCCGGGACCCTGTCTGGTGGGCAACGGGCGCAGCTTGCGCTCACTGTGGCGGTCGCGAAACGGCCGGAACTGCTGATACTGGACGAGCCGGTGGCCAGTCTGGACCCCCTGGCGCGGCGAGAGTTCTTGAAGGATCTGATGGAGTCTGTCGCCGAGCAGGGGCTCAGCGTCGTGCTGTCCTCCCACCTGATCAGCGACCTGGAACGGGTCTGCGACTACCTGATCGTGCTGGTGGCCTCGCGGGTACGGGTCGCCGGGCCGGTCGAGGAACTGCTGGCCACCCACCACCTGCTGTCCGGCCCGCGCCGCGACCCGGGCACGCTGCCGGCCGGGCAGCACGTCATCTCCGCCAGCCACACCGACCGGCAGACCACGCTGCTGGTGCGCACCAGCGATGAGGTCCTCGACCCGGCCTGGACGGCCGCCGAGGTCGGCCTGGAAGACATGGTGCTGGCCTACATGAACCAGGCGGCTGGAGGTGGCCGCGACAACCACCACCTGGAGGTGCAGAGTTGATCTGGCTGACCTGGCGTCAGTCCCGCCTGCAGGCCGCCAGCGCGGCCGTGGTCCTGGCCGCGTTCGCGGTCCTGCTGGCCGTCACCGGACCGCACCTGGCCAGTCTGTATGCCGGCAGCAGGATCGGCACCTGCCGGGGCAGCGACTGCGGCGCGGCTGCCGACGACTT
>DASPYG010000214.1:0-21823 GCA_035636885.1 Candidatus Nitrosopolaris sp. | reverse complement strand
CCTGCCCCTCCGCCATTTGTCCACTGTGTGGTGAAACCACACACCTGGCCCTCCGCGACTCAGCCGACGACAGATCGGCACGGGGTGACAGGGTAAAGCTTCTCGTCGTTGGGGGCTGCCTTCTTCGCGGTCAATGAGCCTACGGTGATCGGGTCGCGGCAGCCTGAGCCGTAGCAATCGTTGGGCTGCTTTGAACTTTCGCATTTGACCGTGGTCGAAAAGCGAGCATCGCCAGCCAGATCGGCTGCCAGAACAAGATCGGGAGGCGCATGCCGATCAGTGGCAGCTGCACACATATCGCTCCGATTGCGAACCATACATACTCAATCGCGGAAGTAGGCTCGCCGACCGCCAGCCATACCGCGACAACAATCCCAACGTAGTCGTACTCGTGGACGTGGATCGCCGACATTACTGTCCCCAAAAGCCCAATCGCGAAAGCGACATTCCATGTCGCCCTCTGACGCCACAAAGCGGCGAGAGCCACAGCTGCGATTGCGGCCTGGCTCAAGATGAGCGTCATCCGGGGCCCAAACGGGGTCACAAGCGGTGTCGCGGTATAGCTTGGGTCTGATGTGGCCCATGCCAAGACCCCTAGGTACGTGCCCATTCCGGTTGCTCCGATTACAAGCGCAAAGGTCGCCCACAAAGCCACCGTTGTCGCCGCCCAGTACGCTGTCGCACGGCGGAAGCCGCAGAGAAACAACGCTGCGGGTAACAAAGCGACATCCTGGGGTCTAAGGGCCGACGCTAACGCGAGTAGTACCCCAGCGAGGACGTCGCGCCTACGTGCTGCGAACCACCAGCACCCAATTGCGAGGGCATATGTAACAAGAACTGCCTGGCCTCGCTCGAGGGAGAAGACCACCGGCCAGAGGGCAAGGGATACCAGCAGCACTGTCACGCGTGCGAAACCACGGTCCGGACAAGCCAACCGCCACGCTGCTACGAATGCGGCGAGGTTGACCGTGGTCCAGGCGTACAACGCCACTCGGAGAGGGAGAAGGGTGAGCGGGGCAACAAGCCAGGCCAGGAGAGGCGGGTTCTCGTACATGTAGACGGGGGTGATCGCCGAGTCGGCTGGGCCATAGCCCTGGCTGAGCTCGCGCAGCCTCGCTGGATCGTACATGTGCGGCCACCCCCACCGAAGGCCGGCTTCAGCAGCCACGAAGAAAAGCCGGAAGTCAGTAGCGGCAGGGTCATGTTCGACCAGCGAAATAAAGTGCGGGATCTCAAAAGCAATGGCCCACGCTCCAATCAACGCCGGAACTGCGAGCCGCAGAGGCGGCAGGCCGCGCCGCTTAGATGTTGTCGCAGCTAGGGCCATCGAGCTTCCTTCTTGGGCCGGACGGGCTTCGAGTCAACCGCGAAATGCCTCAACGTTCAGTCAGCAAGTGGTCGGGGTCATGCCATAAGCGCGAGAATCCTTTCCGTGGCTCAGCGGGTCTCAGCGCGCGTCATATGGTGCGATAAGGTGCCATGAAGTCGTCGACGTTACAAGAGGGGCCGGAACCTCAGCATCATGGTCGCGGTCGCCGGCGCGCCCAGCGCGCAGTGGTGTACGTCTTGATCTTGGTTCTCGTTATCAGTGTGGTCGTACTAATCCTACTGGCCACGGGAAACCAGATTGCCAACCTCTTTATCAATATCGTTGCCGCGCTCAAGTAGGCGGGTTCAAATCCCTGCCCCTCCGCCAATAGATCTTGTATCCCGGGGCAGTACGGTGTAGGCGCGTGAGCCAACGGCGAAGAAAAGCGGCGAGGACTGTCTTCTACGTTCGCGTGGCTCTGGCGCTGTTGGGAATCGGTCTGATCGTGGCCGGCGTGCTCGTGAGCTCCATATCGCCCGGCTGGCTCACAGCCGCGCTCATAATTGCCGGCTTCTTACTGCTGACAGGCCTGTACCTGTTGGGTCACGCGCCGGAGGCGCTCAGGGTCCTCGGCATTCGGTTCAACCGCTGATCCAAGCGCGGTCGGTACCCTGAGTCGCAACGTCATGAGGTTCAGCGAGCTCGCCACTTATCTGGATCAGCTGGAGGCGACCCGCAGTCGCAATGAGCTCGTTCGGATCGTCTCCGAGCTCTACCGGTCGTGCTCGGTGGACGAGATCGAGCCGACCACTTACCTGATCCAGGGTCGCCTGGCGCCCTTCTTCGAGCCTGTCGAGATCGGCCTCGGCGAGAGGTTGCTCATATCCGCGATGGCGGTGGCTTACGGCAAAACAAAAGAGGAGGTCACGAAGTCCTATCGCCAGCACGGCGACATCGGCCTCACCGCCCAGGCCCTGGCCCCGAAGACCCGGCGCAACGCGCCGTCGGTCGTCGAGGTTCACCGGCGGCTGTGGGAGATCGCGGGCACGAGTGGCGAAGGCAGCTTGAAAGCGAAGCTCGACCTGTTCGCAACTCTTCTCGACCAGCTGGACGCAGCCTCGGCCAAGCACCTGGTGCGGATCACCCTCGGCAAGATGAGGCTGGGCATCGGTGATCCGACGGTCCTGGATGCTCTCTCGTTCGCCAAGCAGGGCGATCGGTCCCTGCGCCCCGTACTCGAAGCTGCGTACAACCGAACCTCCGACCTGGGACTGATCGCGAGGACGCTGTGGGCTAAGGGTGTCAAGGGAATGGATGCGCTCAAAGTCACCGTTGGCAAGCCGCTGCGCAGCCAGCTCGCTGAGCGTCTGCCCAACCCGGAGGCGGTAATCAAGAAGCTCGGCCTGGTCGGCGTCCAGCCGAAGTACGACGGCTTCCGAGTCCAGATCCACAAGAACGCGGGCAAGGTCAGCATCTTCTCGAGAAACCTCGAAACAATGACGCCAATGTTCCCGGAGCTCGTGGCAGCGACCAAGGCGCTCAAGGTGAAGAGCGTCATCCTCGACGGCGAGGCGATCGCATACAGCCCGGAGCTCGAGGAATATGTCCCGTTTCAGGAAACTACCGCGCGCCGGCGCAAGGAAGGGGTCGACGAATTCGCCGCCAGGGTTCCACTGCGGGCATTCGTCTTCGACATCATGTTTCGGGACGGAACCGACCTCACTCCCCTGCCATATGAGCAGCGCTTTGGGATCGTCAATGAGCTGATCAAGGGATCGGACACGCTGCAGGTCGCGCCGCTCACGAAGACGGATTCGGCCGAGGTCTTGACCAGGGAGCTGCTCGACAACATTAGCCGTGGGCTGGAAGGCGTCGTCGCCAAGCGCCTGGACTCTCCGTATCAGGCGGGCGCGCGCAACTTCAACTGGGTGAAGCTGAAGCGGAACACGAGCGGTGAGCTGACAGACACCATCGACGTCGTCCTGATCGGCTACTACCGCGGCAAGGGCAAGCGGGCGGAGTTTGGCGCGGGCGCACTTCTGGCGGGCGTTTACGACAGCGACCAGGACGAGTTCGTGTCCATCAGCAAGCTCGGTACCGGACTCTCAGACGAGGGATGGCGCGAGCTCCACAAGCAGGTAAACCGGCTGGAAGTGAGCGAGAAACCAGCGCGAATCAGATCGCTTTTGGTGCCGGATGTCTGGCTGCAGCCGGAGGTGGTGGTGGAGGTCCTGGCCGACGAGATCACGCCCAGCCCGCGGCACACCGCCGGCATGGTCGGGAATCAGCCGGGATTCGCGTTGCGATTTCCACGCATCGTTTCCATTCGCTCGGCCGATAAGAAGCCCGAGGATGCAACCACAGTGCGCGAGATCCGGGAGATGTTCCAGCAGCAGCATCAGCGACCTGTGCGCGAATAAAGGCGGTCGTCGCTAGCGAGAACGTGAGCGATCGCGGACGGTCCGCTTGATTGCCACACGGTCCAGGTTCAGCCAATCCGCAAGCGCTCGCAATTCGCCGCGGGCCGCGTCGGCGTCATCTGCAGTCGCGCCTCTCTCGATATGCAAGGCGGGGACCAACAGCGTTCCGTTCTTCCGGTCCGCTTTCACATCGGCTTTCGCAACCAATCGTTCGCCGCTCACAATGGGCAGCACGTAATAGCCCCACCTCCTCTTTTCCTCGGGAACATAGATCTCGAGCTTGTAGTCGAAGCCAAACAGCGCGAGTGCACGGGCCCGGTCGTAGATGAGACGGTCGAATGGCGACAGGATTGCGGTCCTGCCCGAAAATGGCCGCTCCAGCAATTCCGCGTCCACCACCCACGGACCCGGCGCGCCCTCGACCTCAGCAGCCGCGCCGACGGCGCCGACCACTTTGGGTCGCGCGATGCCCAGGGAACGCAGGTGCCGTTCTGCCAACGTGCGTTTTGCTACTTCAGCTGCTACCGCCGGCAGGTGCACCGGCAGGACTCGTGCCGCCAGGTCCCAGAAGCGCTCGTTGCCTTCGCGCCGGGAAATGGCGACTTCCCCGCGGGCGCTGAGGAACTCGAGCATCTGACTCACGTTGCGGTCATGCGTCCAGCCGCTCGACCGCCATGAAACCTGTGCCCGGTCCTCCAGGTCTCGTGAGCGCAGCGCGCCGCGTGCCTTCAGCTGGGCCAGGATGTATTTGTGAAAGGAAGCGTTGGCTGTCACCCAATTCGTGACACTGCTGTGTCGCGCATATACATCCTGCGGCCACGAACTCATCGAGGAGCTGTACAGCGGATAGTCGGCGGCCGGGTAAACGAAGGCGCGGTGTTCGAAAAGGACGCGCTCCTGAAAGAGCAGGCGGGTCAGGTCCGCCGGCTGGAATTTGTTTCCGATGCGGCTCCAGAGAACCAGATGCTCGCTGCGGGCCACGGCGGCAGTCGGATCGAGCTGGAGAAAACCGAGCCTGGAGACCGCCTCGAGCACATCACGCGGACGTTGGGCATCCAGCACCTGCGCCATGACAGCGATCTGTCGTGCCCGCTCCAGGCTCAGGCGAAACACCGGATAAAGCTACAGAAACTCCACAGCCGATCGGTGTCGAGGCGGCCGCCCCGGGGCCGCATTCACGTTCCCCTTCGTCCTGGGCCAGAATAGGGCGGCATGCGCCGACCTGCGGCCGAGCTGCACGGCCCTCGACCAGCGCCGGGTCTTTCGGCCCGCCGCCAGATAATTCCAGTGATTCTCGCCGGAGCCATTGTCTTGGGAACGGTGGCAACGACCGCGACGATCGCCGGTCGACATGTAGGCAGCAACAAGACCACCTTGGTTGCGCAGTCCCTCGGATCGAGCCCGCCGATTGCAGCGATGCCTATCCCCACGCCCAAGCAGTTGCGTTTGCCTTCGCCTCCGCCGCCGCCTGCGGCGGTGGCGCCCGCGGGAAGCCGCCCCGCGGCATCCGGGAGATCGTCTTTCAGGACGCGAGGGATCTTCCGATACAGCTCGACCGACTTTGCTTCCATGCATGCGGTCGGCTTCAACTCGGCGACCGATGGAGGCGTTCAAGACCACGGTGCCGCTGAGGCCGCCAGCGGCATCACCGGGATGGTGTGGGTCGATGCGTACAACAACTCGAGCTGCGCGCAGACGATGACCAATTCCGCCGTTGCAGCCATGGTCACAGCTAACGTCAATGCCGGTCGCCCGGGTTTGCGTTACGAGATCGGCGACGAGCCGACCGCCAACGGCTGCAACGCCGCGCCCACCTACACATCGATCACCCAGGCGGTCCACGGCGCCGATAGGTCTGCAAAGACGTGGGTGGCCGACGACCAGTTCCAGGAGGGCAACCCGGTCCAGTCCGGCGTGCCCATGAAGGGATCGGTGGACATCCTCGCCTTCGACGTCTATCCGTGCGAAAGCGGACCATGCGACTACGCGACGATCGACAGCGCCGTGCGCCAGATCCGCGCCGCGGGCATCGCCAACTGGGAGTTCATCATCCAGGACTTCAACAGCAGTCCATGGCGCTGGCCGACCCCGGCCGAGATCCAGGCCCAGTTCGATCACTGGAAGAATGCGGGCGCCATCGGCTACTGGGTCTACGCCTGGGATTACCAGGGCCAGCAGGTCAACGCGCAACCCGGCAACCTGGCCGTACTGCGTCAGATCAATTCGTCGTAGGCGCGACCTCGACCGTGTAACGAAACGGCCTGACGGGACACGGAGCATCGATGAGCGTGGCCCTGTTCTCCAGCCGGACGCCCTGGCCGGAGAAGCCGTCCCCCTATCCTGGCCCACGGGTGATGAGAGAACCGGTCGATCCCGACCTCGATGCGCTGAGATCAGGAGATGAGGCTGCTTTCGAGGCGCTGATCGGCCGGTACCACGGTCCGATGATGCGGCTGGCGATGACCTATCTACGCGATCGCGGCGCGGCGGAGGACGCGGTCCAGGAGACCTGGCTCACCTGCCTCAAGACGCTGGATAGGTTCGAGGGCCGCTCCTCCCTGAAGACATGGATCTTTGGGATTCTTCTCAACGTTGCGCGATCTCGCCGGCGCAAGGAGTCGCGAATCCTACCCTTCACGTCCTTGTTCCGGCGCGACGGTGGTGAGGACCGAGGTCCTACGGTCGACCAGCGCCGCTTCGGACGCGATGGCATGTGGTCGACGCCGCCCGACAGCTGGAGCAACGTGCCCGAATCGAGATTGCTCGATCGCGAAACCGTCGAGAAGGTCAAGGCAGCGATCGAAACGCTGCCGGCAAAGCAGCGTGAGGTGGTGATCCTGCGCGATGTCGCCGGCTTCGACGCCGACGAGGTGTGTGCACTGCTCTCCATCTCGCAGTCGAACCAGAGGGTCAGGCTGCATCGCGGCCGCGCGGCGGTGCGCAAAACGCTCGAGGAGTACCTGAGGTGACCTGCCGCGAAGTTGTCGAGCTGATGACGGATTACCTTGATGGCTTCCTGTCGGCTGCCGACCGCGCCCGTTTCGAGGACCACATCCACGGCTGCGACGGCTGTCGCGCCTACCTGGCGCAGCTGCGAACCGCACGGTCGCTGATCGGCAGAGTGGCGGACGAGCCCGTCCCCGAACCGCTCAAGGCCGAGCTCATGAACGCGTTCCGGACCTGGAAAGCGAGTTGACCGGCTTCTAGCGGCGCGGTACTCCCCCCCGGGCGCTGTCGCGGCCGACCCCCACGGGGTGGGGAGGTGAAAGCTATGTTGTGCGGGATGCGGCTTCGCGTGGCCGGGGTGCTGCTTTTGCTCCTGGCGGGCTTCCTGGCCTTCAACTACTTGCGCCCGATCCCGTCGGTGGCGGCCAAGGCATCGGTCCCGACCTCAACGACTCTGCCCGGGACTCAACCAGTGCTGCCCTGGCCGAAACCGGGCTCGGGCGCCGTCTCCATCTCCGGACTCGGCATGCTCGCCTCCTCCGGAAACGAGACCGCGACGGCGGCAGCGAGCGTGGCGAAAGTGATGACCGCCCTGGTCATCCTCGAGGACAAGCCTCTCAAGGTTGGCGACCCGGGCCCCTCGATCCTCATCACCGACGCGGACGTTCAGGCATATCAAGCCGACCTCAACGACAAGCAATCGGTGGTCGAGGTCCGCTCGGGCGAGCAGCTTTCCGAGTTTCAGGCCCTCGAGGGGTTGCTGATCCCTTCGGCCAACAACTTTGCTTTCACGCTCGCCAGTTGGGACGCCGGATCCGTCGACATGTTCGTGGCCAACATGAACAAGAGGGCGAAAGGACTCGGCCTGAGTCACACGAAATTTGCGGATCCGGCCGGTGCGTCTGTCCAGACTGTGAGCACGCCAAGTGACCTGGTGGCCCTCGGCACGGTCGCGATGAGCCAGGAGGTCTTCGCTCAGATCGTGGCCAAGACGTCCGCCAAGCTGCCGGTCGCCGGCACCGTGTACAACGTCGACTACGCCCTCGGACAGAGCGGCCTCATCGGAATCAAGACCGGTTCCGGATTCAACCAGGGCGCCAACTTTCTGTTCGCCGCCTCCGTAACCGTGGGGGGCTTCACCAAAGTCATGTTCGGCTGCGTCATGGGGCTTCCGACTCTGGCCGACGCCTTCGCGGCGGCGAAGACTCTCATCGCCGCCGTGCAGCCGATCTTGATCGTGAAGCGAATTCTGTCCAAGTACCAGTCGGTCGGGAGCTACGAGCCACCGTGGGGGGGCCATGCGGAGCTTCTATCGACCACGAACGTCGACCTCGTCGAGTGGCCGGGCATCATCCTGCGGCAGAACCTCCACGCGCCCGCGCTCACGATCAACAAGCCGCTCGCCACCGGAACCGCCGCAGGTGTGCTGAACATCGTGCTCGGCGACTACAACCTCGACGTGCCGCTGACTACCTCTGCGTCGCTCTATCCACCGGGGCGGTTCTGGAGGCTGACTCGGATCTAGCGGAGACCTCCTGTTACGTGGCGGCAGGATGCGGCGTTTGCACGACAGGAGGATCGCAAAATGCAACCAACTCTCCGCACCGTCGTGGTCTCCCTGGCCGTTGGGACACTGTGCGCGCTGACAGCCGGGATGGCGGTGCTGGCGATCGGTGGCCGGCAGACCATCCTGCTGACATCCCCTTCGGCCACCTCCACAGGTTCCGCGCTCGATGCCGGCGTCATCGCGACCGGCGACGCGACCGTCTCCAAAAGACCCGACCTGGCCCTCATCTCGGTCGCCGTTGACGCGCAAGCCGGCACCGCCGCCGGAGCTCAGCAGGCCCTCGCCACCAAGGCGGCCAAGTTGATCGCGCCCATCAAGGCTCTCGGCGTCCCCGACAAGGACATCAACACCTCCGGTTACTCCATCGGACCGAACTACACGCCGCCCAACGGAACCCTCGACGGCTATCGCGCCTACGAGCAGCTGCTGGTCAAGTGGCACAACGTCGACACGGTGGGAAAGACGCTCGACGCCCTCGTTCAGGAGGGCGGCGCGACGCAGATCGGAGCGGGCTTCACCCTCGCCGACCCCAAGGCTGCACAGGCGGAGGCGCGAAGCCTCGCGATCGCCGACGCTCGCACGCGCGCCCAGGCGATGGCCAATGCCGCAGGCATCAAGCTGGGCAAGATCGTGCGAGTCACCGACCTGACGAGCCCGACATACTTTTCAGGCGGTTTCGCCCCGGTCAAAGACGCGGCTGCCGCCAGCCAGGTTCCGGTTGGGCAGCTAGACGTTCAGGTGTCGGTGCAGCTGGTGTACGCGATCGACGCCTGAGGTTTGGCGTAGGTCGGACCCGAAACCGGCGCGTTGACTTATCGTCCGCGCCATGATCAAGCTCTATCCGGATCGCACCGTTCCCGCGCTCCTACGCGTGCTGGCCGACCTCGTCACGATCAGCTGGACGGTGGCCTGGGCGGTCCTGGGGTGGCTGATCTACAAGACCATCCTCGGCCTCGAGGTCATCGCCGACGGGCTGGTGAACACGGGGACCACGTTCAACAGCTGGATCACGCAGTTCCGCAACGCGATTCCCGGCGGCATTCCAGGAGTGACGCAGTTCCTGATCAACATCGCCGATGCTCTGCGCAAGTACTCGGGCGACCCGCTGGTGTCGGCAGGACACCAGGTGCACGACACGATCATCCAGGTCGCGATCGTGCTGGCCCTGTTGGTGGCGCTTCCGCCGATCCTCCTCGTCCTGCTCCCGTATGGCGCGTGGCGATGGCGTGACATGCGCGAGGTAGGGGCCGCGCTCGCCTTCGTTCGGATCGCGTCCATGACCGGTCGCGCGGAGCAGGCGCGGGCGGTGCTGGCGTATCGCGCGATATCGACGTTGAGCTTCCGGCAGCTGATGTCGGCAAGCGCGGATCCGGTGGGCGACATCGCCGAGCGGCGGTACGAACGCCTGGCCGACGCGATGTTGAAGCGGGCCGGTCTCGACCCGGGGCGGCTCGCGCCGCCGCAGCTTCCGGAGCTCCCGGCGCCGCGCCGGAGATAGGTTCCCGCCGCCTCCACGCCGGTATCGTTGTCGCGTGTGCCGAAGCATCAAGACCCTGCGCCATTCCGACGTGGTCGCCACCGAAGAGGAGATTCGCGCCGCCGCCCGGCAGTTCGTCCGCAAGGTGAGCGGGTTCCGCGAGCCTTCGGGTAAGCACCAGCTGGCCTTTGAAGGGGCGGTAGACGACATCGCCCTCGCCTCGCAGCGCCTTCTCGCGTCGATCGCGGAGAACCTGCCCCACCGCTCTTAACAACCTGGGTTGCCGGCCTGGCCGCCACTTATTAAGGTCGAGGCCGACAGGTGTGTTGGGCTGGGGGAGGGGCCCGAGACGATAGGGAGGGCCACGCCAAAGGTGTGCCCAATCGAGAGCGGCCGCGCCTAGAGCTGGCAGCCCCGGCAGAAGTTGAGCGGCTCCCGGTTCGATCCGAGCTGGCTGATCCGATGCCCGCAGCGGGGGCACGTCTTGCCTCCTTTCATATGCACCGACATGAACGACCGGGCCTGCTTCGACTCCTCGTAGTTCGGGTTGGCCAGAATCGCCTCGACCGCCCGCGAAAGCACCGTCGGGATCGCCGCAAACAGTGCCTCCTCCTCCGCCGGCTTCAGCGACGCCCGCCGCCGCAAGGGCAGCAGCCTGGCCTCGAAAAGGATCTCGTCCGAGTACGCGTTACCGATCCCGGCGAGGAACTCCTGGTTGCGGAGGAGATCCTTGAGCTCGTCGCGAAAACGGCGCAAGCGCTTGCGAAAGACGTCGATGCCCATGGCGCGGACCGAGTCAGCCTCCGGCCCCAGCTCCGCCCAGCCAGGAATCTCGCGGGCAAGGTCGGTCGCCCAGTAAATCCGGCCCATGTCTCGAAAATCGAGATATCGCAGCTCCTGGCGGCCCTCGATCCGGATCGTGAACACCTCGGTCGCCGGCACGGGCACCTCGCCATCGGCCATCTGGAACCGGCCCCCCAGCATCGGGTTGATGACCAGCCACCGCTCCGAGCCGCCCCCGCCGAGCTCCGTCGCGAAAACCAGGTGTTTGCCCTGGCGGGAAAGTGAGACGATGCGGCGAGCGGGGAGCTCGTTCGCGAAATGCTCGACCGGGTATCGAAGCATGTGCGCTTTCTTGGGGTTGACCGTGGCAGCGGTGATCAGCCGTCCCTCCAGCCGCGGGGCGAGGCGGATCCGCAGTGCTTCCAACTCCGGCAGCTCGGGCATGGAGCCAAGATACCGGCCGCCGGTTTGACCGCTGGAAGGTGGGGGTAGCCATACAAGCATGAGGTTGGAGAAATTCACCGAAAAGGCCCAGGAGGCTCTGCAGGATGCTGCGGAGCTCGCGCGCAGCCTCGGCCAGCAGGCGATCGAGCCGGAGCACCTCATCCTCGCGCTGATCCGCCAGCAGGATGGCGTCGGCCGCACCCTGCTCGAGCGCGCGGGCGTCTCCGTTCAGGCGCTAGAGCCGGCTCTCGTTTCCGTCGTCGAACGACTGCCCCGGGTCAGCGGTGCCGGCCAGCCCTACCTGAGCTCAGCTCTGCAGAAGGCCCTCGACCAGGCCGAGCAGGAGGCCGAGAAGCTGAAGGACGAGTACTTCTCGACCGAGCACCTCCTCCTTGCGTTGGCCGACACCAAGGCCCTGAAGGACGCCGGCGCGGATCACGACGCCCTCCTGCGCGCTCTTCGTCAGATCCGCGGCAGCCAGCGCGTCACCGACCAGAACCCCGAGTCCAAGTACCAGGCCCTAGAGAAGTACGGCCGTGACCTGACCAAGCTTGCGGCTGAAGGCAAGCTCGATCCGGTCATCGGTCGGGACGAGGAGATCCGCCGCGTCATCCAGGTCCTGTCCCGACGCACGAAAAACAACCCGGTCCTGATCGGCGAGCCTGGCGTCGGCAAGACGGCGATCGCCGAGGGCCTCGCCCAGCGCGTCGCCGCCGGCGACGTCCCGGAGGGCTTGAAGGGCAAGCGCGTCATCGCGCTCGACCTGGGCGCCCTGGTTGCCGGCACCAAGTACCGCGGCGAGTTCGAGGACCGCCTCAAGGCGGTGCTGAAAGAGATCGAGGCCTCGAACGGCCAGATCATCCTTTTCATCGACGAGCTGCACACGCTGGTGGGCGCCGGCGCCGCCGAGGGCGCCATCGACGCGGCCAATCTGTTGAAGCCGGCTCTCGCGCGCGGCGAGCTGCGCGCGATCGGCGCCACAACCCTCGACGAATACCGCAAGCACATCGAGAAGGACGCCGCCCTCGAGCGCCGCTTCCAGCCGATCACGGTCCGCGAGCCCACGGTCGAGGACACCATCAGCATTCTTCGCGGCCTGCGCGAGCGATACGAGATCCACCACGGCGTCCGCATCAAGGACGCGGCCATCGTGGGCGCCGCCGTGCTGTCGAACCGCTACATCACCGATCGCTTCCTGCCCGACAAGGCGATCGACCTCATCGACGAAGCTGCCGCGCGCCTGCGCACCGAGATCGACTCGCTGCCCGCGGAGCTCGATGAGATCGAGCGGCAGACCCGGCAGCTCGAGATCGAGCGCGAGGCCCTGAAGAAGGAAACCGACAAGGTTTCCAGGGAGCGGCTCGCCGCGCTCGAGAGGCAGCTGGCCGAGCTGACGGAGCAGAGGACATCCTTGCGCTCGCGCTGGGAACAGGAGAAGGAGGTCATCGGGCGCACCCGAAGCCTCAAAGCCCAGCTCGAGGACGTGCGCGCCGAGGCCGACCGAGCCGAGCGCGCAGCCGATTTCGCCAAGGCCGCTGAGCTCCGTTATGGCAAGGCGGTCGAGATCGAGAAGCAGATCCAGGCAGCTCAATCGCGCCTGGCCGAGCTGCAGGGCGGCCAGGCGCTGCTCAAGGAAGAGGTCGACGAGGAGGACATCGCCGACATCGTGGCCCGCTGGACCGGAATCCCGGTGTCTCGGCTGATGGAAGGCGAGATCGCCAAGCTCATCAAGATGGAGGAGCGCGTGCACGAGCGGGTGATCGGTCAGGACGAGGCCGTCAGCGCGGTTGCGAATGCCGTGCGGCGGAATCGCTCCGGCCTGTCAGATCCCAACCGGCCAGTGGGATCTTTCATCTTCCTCGGCCCGACCGGTGTCGGCAAGACCGAGCTCGCCCGTGCGCTTGCAGAGTTCCTCTTCGACAACGAGCAGGCGTTGATCAGGCTGGACATGTCCGAGTACCAGGAAAAGCACACGGTGGCCCGCCTCATCGGCGCGCCGCCCGGCTACGTCGGCTACGACGAGGGCGGCCAGCTCACCGAAGCGGTACGGCGCCGCCCATACTCGGTCGTGCTCTTTGACGAGATCGAGAAGGCGCACCCGGATGTCTTCAACATTCTGCTCCAGATCCTCGACGACGGCCGTCTGACCGATGGACAGGGCCGAACGGTCGACTTCCGAAACGCCGTGATCATCATGACCTCGAACCTCGGCAGCCAGATCATCCAGGAGATGGCCGGCAAGTCCTTCGAAGACGTGCGAGACGCGGTCATGGCGGTCCTTCGCGACCACTTCCGGCCCGAGTTCTTGAACCGGGTCGACGAGGTCATCGTGTTCAAGCCGCTCACCGAAGACCAGCTTGCCGCGATCGTGGACATCCAGCTGCGACGCCTTGAGCAGCGGCTGGCGGAACGCCACATCCAGCTCGTGGTCACCGACGCCGCACGCAAGCTCCTCGCGCACCGCGGATGGGATCCGGTTTATGGAGCCCGACCGCTGAAGCGTGCGATCCAGCGAATGGTTCAGGACCCGCTCGCGATGATGCTCCTCGAGGGCAAGTTCTCCGATGGCGAAGCCGTCGAGGTCGACGCCCGCAGTGGCGAGCTGGTGTTCAACAAGGCCAAGGTCGCGACCGCAGTCGGCTGATACGCGCTTCTCAGGAGGAGCACGTCGAGCCGTCGGCCGGGACCTTCAAATTGATGAGGTACGAGTCCTCGATCGTCTCGGCGCAGGTACTGGCGAAGTAGGAGACGTGGCCGTTTCCATTCCTGGTCAATAGAACCGACCCGGCCAGCGATTGGTGCACGGCCACCGCCCACGCGTATGGCGTGGCCGGGTCGTTGGTGCCGCCGACCAGCAGGATCGGGGGAGCACCGTCGGCCGTAATGGGACCGACCGAACCGGTCGGCTTCACCGGCCAGTAGGCGCAGGCAAGATTCGAGTACTGGGTCGCCGGGCCGAAGAGCGGTGATGCCTTGGCAAACGCCGGCCCCAGCGCGTCGTAGGTGGCGACGTCCGTCGGAACCGGCCGGTCGAGGCAGTTGACCGCATAGTTGGCATCGTTCTCGTTGTTGTAGCTGCCATCGGCGTTGCGCCCCAGGTACAGATCCGAAAACGACAGCAACACCGCCCCGTTGCCCTGCTCGGCGACAGTTAGCGCTCGGTCCAGATATGTCCATGAGCTCTGGTCGTACAGCGCGGTCAACACACCGATCAGCGCAAGCGCCCGGGTAAGCGCCCGATTGCCGACCGGCATGGGATTCGTGTCGATCCGCTGCATAAGGGCGGTGAGCTTCACACCCGGATCACCGCTGCGTCCGTATGTGCACGACGAGCGCGAGCGACAGTCGGCGAGGAACGCCTGCAGGTTCTTCTCGAAGCCGCCCACCTGCGCCAGCAGCAGGTCATTGGCCGAGAGATTGGGGTCTACCACGCCATCGAGAGCCAGCGCGCGAATGTGGGTGGGGAAGAGGTGGGCGTAGTGCTGGCCGAGGAAGGTGCCATACGAGAAGCCGAGGTACGTGAGCTTGTCATCGCCCAGGGCGGCGCGGATTACGTCCATGTCTCGAGCCGCGTTCGGGGTGTCAAGGAATGGAAGCACCTTGGCGCTCCGCTGCTGGCACCCGGCGGCGAAGTTCTTGTCGGCATCGATGAGCGTCTGTTTCTCGACGGGGTCGTCGAGGACCGAGTCCAGGGCGTTGAATGTGTCTTCCTGGGGACCGTCCAGACACCGCACCGGGGAGCTTCCTCCGATGCCGCGCGGATCGAAGCCGACGAGGTCGAACCGCACGTTGAGAGCGGCCATCGACGAGGCGTTGTCGCGCAGGAACTGAACGCCGGACGCGCCTGGCCCGCCAGGATTCGTGAGGACCGAGCCAATCCGGTCGGCTGTGTCGGTGGCCGGCTTTCGGATCACGGCGATTCCGATCGTGCCGTTTTCGGGGTGGGCGTAATCGAGGGGCACGGTCACCGTCCCACATTGGAAAGCGCCACACGCGGTCCAGGCGACCTTCGTCGGGCTGGGAACTTGACTCGGGCTGGCTTTCGCATTCTGCGAGGTGCCGCGCGTGCATGCAGTCAGCAGCAAGATGGCCGCGATCGCGACCGCCGTGATACGCGGACCCATCTACCCGAGTCTAGCTGGATCGATTCCTAGCCTGACGGCACCAGTCCAGGGTTGTGGTCTTGAATTTCTCAGGGGACTCCCAGGCTGGAAAGTGACCACAGTCCGGCACGATGACCAGGTCGGCTCCCAGCACAGTTGCGGCGATCTGACGAGCTTGCGCAGGGCCGCAGATTGGATCGAGCTCGCCGCAGACCACGAGTGTGGGTCGCGCGATCCTCGCCAGCAGAGGCCGGAGATCGAAGCCCTGATACAGCCCACCCTCCCACGCCTTGACAGCAGCGAGATCCGTTCGCAATTCACGATTCGACCATTCGATCAGTGTCCTGACATCGGCGCGATCGGGATGCGCGAAGTAAATGGGGAACACACTGTGGAACATGTCATCGACCTGAGCAGGGTCTTCAGCGGAGAGCACTTGCTCGGTCCACCCTTCCCAAACCTTCCTCGCGTCCTCATACCATCTAGCCCCCGCATGTCGAGACAACATGCGCTCCATCTCCGCCGCGGCTTCTCCATCGTCGATCTCGGTCCCTATACCGAAAGCACTCACGGCGATGCAGCGAACTGCTTCCTCGGGATAGAGAGAGGTGTAGGTCAGCGCGACGGTCCCACCGAACGAAAGACCTGCGATCGTGACCTCGCGAAGTCCGAGAGCTCGTCGAACCTCGTCGTAAAAGCGCGCGTGACCGATGTGGTCGTATTGCGAGGGGTCAGCTGGTGGAGTGGATCCTCCTGATCGGTGAGGGTCGATCAGATGGACTGAGAACGAATCTGCGAACAGCTCGGCCTCAGGCCGAGACAACCGGGCTGGAAGCCCGGGCCCTCCCTCGAACCAGAACATCGGCGGCCCGTCACCGATGACCTCGACCGTGGCCTCACGACCGTGATCGAGTTGAACCGTCCGCTGCGTCCCGATCCGCGGCGTGCTCAGATTGAGCATCCTAAATCCTCAGACTCCGGACCGCTACGTCGGTTTGGACTGGATAGGTTTGCGTATCCCCGGTCCACAATGCCCTTGCGATGACGTCCGGGAGCGCTGCGTTCTGGATCTACCTGGGGGCTTACGTGAACTTGAGCGGCATTACAGCCCTCGTCCTCGGTCTGGTTGCGAGGTTGACCGCCCGACCGTTCGACACTCCTCCCCGATTGCGAGTTTTCATGGGCTTTTTGGTAGTTGTGGTGTTGATCGGAGTCATCGCCTCCGCTCTGAGTTACAACCTCGCCTCGGAGGCTGGGGCATTCGCATCACTCAGAGTCAGCAGCCTCGTCACGCCGTTCGTTGCCGGCATGGCGATCTTCATCTGGGCGTCTGGCTTCCCGCTGTCCCGGATCCTGCCGCGGCGCAGCTGACGCGACTGCGTTCGCTTGTGCTGTAGAGCATCTCGAGTCGTTGGTGCGCCCGCTCCGGGACGAGCTGTGTAGACGGAGCGGGCGGCTTCGGTTGTGGAGGTGGAGTGCGCTACGTAACTTGTGTCGGGGTGAGGACCCCGAGCAGTACATCGATACCGACCTGCATCGGAGTCGCGGAGCCGTTGTCAGCTCGGACGGCGGAGGTCCCGCTGTGCAGAACAATCAGCGTCGATCCGTCGAGCCACGACACACCGTTGATGCCATTCGGGTCGTTCGGATCGTTGGGGGGATAGATGGTCTTGCCGGTGCCTCCGATCGTCGAAGTATTCACACGCCATTCGGTGGATCCGTTGTCGACGCCGCCCCACCACTCGACTGACGATCCGTTCGGCGCAAACTGGATGCTCGCCGGTCGTTGCCCGACGACGTAGAGGGCGCTTCCCTGGACGTCGGAGTCGAGCCCGGTGGCAAGCGAAACGATGTGAAGGTGTCGAATCGCGAGGTGTGTGCTGTTCGTTCCCGCATCCTCCTGGCCGGCGACCCACTTGCCGTCGCGGCTGATCGCGAGATACTGCTCATTAAGAAGCGCCGCGGGAAGAGCGTGCGTGGTGAGTTTGCCGGTCGTGAGGTCGACTGCGACGATCGCCAACGTGGTGGCTGTTGCCCCGTTGACCTCTCTAAACCACACGGTGTTCATGTCCGAGCTGACGTCGAGGACTTTCAATGAATTGCCGAATTGCATCTCGGGAGCGCTGTTTGCCACGGTCAACAGCGGGCGAACAACACCGGTCGCCAGATCGATCACCTCGGCATTGCAATCGCCGCTCGCCGCCTGATCGCAGCCGACGATCGCTGATGTAGAACTCAGCACCAGCACTGGACCTACGTTTGGCGTGAGCAGCATCGCCGCGGCGGCGGCGACCTGCTTGATGACCCCAGATCGATCGATGGTCCATTCCCTGCCGGTACCGTCCTTCGCCATGACCAGAAATGCTCCGATGGCGTGCTCGTCGCCGACCGGTGTCCCAGGCATGGTCGCGACGACAGAGCCATCCGGGCGGACCAGCGTGATGTTGGCTTCGACGCCTGACAGGCCGACAAGGACGATGCCTGACGTCGATGGGCTCGGCGAAACCGGAGCGCTCGGGGAAACCGGAGCGCTGCTGGCGCTCGCCGAAGCGGCGGCCGTCGGGCTCGGCGTCAGCGTTGCAGTGGCGGTATTCGCGCCGTGGGATGAACACGCCGTCAACAAGGCGAGACCGAAAAGACATGAGACCAAGCGAAGCTTGCCCATGAGTTCCTCCTTGGAGGCTCCTCTGGTCGTGGCCTCGGTGTCTCCTGGTCAGTGTCAACGGCGCCTGAGGCAAACCGTTACCAACCACGATGTCATGCGATGTTCGCGGTCCCTCACGCCTAGGGAGAGGTGCTGATGCTCAGCGCGTTGGCTACAGGAGTGGTCTGCCCTCTGCCCAGATCGCACGAGAAGGCGTTTGGGCTATTGAAGATGTCCACGACCAGGTAGACGTGCTTGCCCCAAGGAATGGTGGTCGCGGGTTGCCCTTTGGTCGTGAAGGCAACGAGCCCGCCAGCGCTGACGTTGGGCAGCTGGTTCTCGATCTCGATGTCGTAGGCCGTGCCGGACAGGATGAACTCCGGGCAGGTCATATCCCGCGACAGGGCCCATTTCCCGATCGAGCCGCCGCCAGATGGCTGCTGCAGGCAGCACTGGTAGCGACCGAGCTGGAGGACGCCCTCGGCCCGACTCGGCTGAGCCGAATGCGCGCCGGCAATCGGGACGGTTGCCGTGCCATGGTTCATCAGTCGCTCGATCGCATTCTCGAACTCGATGTCTGCGTAAAGGTTCTGACGATCGATGCGGATCACATACACGTCGCTGCCCTGCCTGAAATAGCGCAGCACGTTGTACTGCAAGGCTCCCGCATAGCGGCCGCTGGGAAAGGTGGTCGTGCCGCTTGCGTCAACCTGTGGCTCGCCCTTGAAAGCGAAGAGAAAACCGATGAGGAGGACTCCCGAGTTAGCGGTTGGAGTCTTGCATTGACCGTCGCGCACGATGGGTACCTGCGAGCGCATTGCGTCGAAATAGACGTTCGCACCGTCCTTGCCGCTGAACTGATAATGCAGAACAGAAATCTGGGAGAGGCTGTCGGGAACCGCGACGATGGCCGCATCAATCAGGCGGCCGCCACGCGACCCGCCGCAGATCAACGGAGGGCTGGCGGTCTTGTCAACGGTGCTTGATGCGTCACTTCCGCCCGGCGCGAATTGCTCGAGATCGGCGACCGAGGGTTGGCGCAAGTCGAGGGTTCCAGTCGGAGAAGGAACCGCGACGACCCCTGGAGCGCCACACGAGCCGAGCCCCAACATCAAGATCCCAGCAGCCGCCGCCCATGAGCACCGGAGAGTGATGGTACGTCGCGCCAATCGATCCCTCCACATTGGGGATTCGCAGCTTAGAGCGTCTCGAGGGCAGAAAATCATCGATGGCTGAAGAGCGGCCCCATTGGCGGGAAGGAGGGATTCCAACCCGCACCTCAATCCCCGAGGGCTACCGGAGATTCTCGACTGAGGGCCTACGGGTGGTTCTAGTTTGGGTCGAGGCGAAACACCGGATAGCGATCAGCACCAGCCACGACGACATCTGGATCGCCTGACCCGAAGAAGCGGACGCCGCCCCTGACCTGCTGAAGGAAAGCTCGCAGAACCGGGACGCGCTCTCCGACCGGCAACTCGACAAGACGCACCTGTTCGAGGTTCCGCCCGCGCGAGATTGTGCCTGCTCCCACTGCGCGCACTTCTGCACCCAGGCTGCGTCCGAAAAGGCGGCGACGATGTACCGACTCCCCTCAATCGTCACGATCGAGATGGGCGTGCTTCGCACCACTCCACTTTTCCGCCCGCGAACCGAGAGTAGATACTGCGATCCGATCCTCAGGCCGCGCCGCAGCATAGCGACGTTTATTCGAACCATCCACATCGGCGGCGGTTTCACGTCGGACGTGCCCGGAGAATACGCCAGGCCTTTTTGCCTCTTTCGCCCAGCTAGTCGGGGCATAATCGCCCACGACCATGAACCAAGCTCGGCTCGGTTACCTCGTACTGAATGTTGGGACCCTGCTGTTGGTCGCCATTGCCGTCACCACGTTGGCTTTGCAGGGCCACTCCGCATGGTTTGCCGTTGGGGCCGGAACTTTGTTGGGGCTAGTGCCAACCGGCCTAATCTTCGGAGTAACCGAGATGGTCGCGCCTGCGTCGGTGATCCGGTGGCGGGCCGGCATGATGTCACGCGACAACGACGCTCTGCGAATGCGTGTTGGGGCCCTGTTCTCCAAATGGCTGGCGATTGCCGGCCCACGACCATGGGAAATTCCGACGGCCCGACTGCGAGTCCGCCTATTGGGTTTGGCGCTGACGGCATTTTGGGTGGTCGTGGCAGTTACTGCGCTATGGATTTCGTACTACGCCCGGAATGTGGGTAGCTGACGGCGGTCGAGTTGTCAAACGCCCGATTCGAACAGGCGGGGTGCGGAGGGCAGGGATTTCGCTCTGCACGTCAACCCAAGGACCGCCGGAAGGCTACCGGCTGATTCTGGACTGAACGTTCGTAGTCCGAATGCAGGAGAGGGGGGCACCGGGGCGTTTACTGCAGGCGACCAAGTTATAAGTGAGTGCCCCTCCTCAGCTCTCACCGGACGGACTGTCTTGGTGGGATGGGTCCGCTTGGCGGCAAGTGCCATCGGACCGACGGTCGTGGTGGGATGGCGCAAGTTGGCAGCCCCTGCCCGGCGCCGCGAGTCCATAGATCACAATGGATCGACTACTGGGCTGTGGATTGGGACAACAGAGGTGATGCCTTTCACAACGAATGGCAGACCTACCGGACCCGGAAGACCCTGTCGTCGGCATGGCGCACGGGCAACGCGGGCCAGCGTGCGAGGTCCTCGACTCGCTCTTCGAGCGCATCCACTTCCGGCAGTACCGGAAGATCGAGGGGTATACGCCACGGTCGGATCGCGCCAACCGTGTTCGCCTCCTGATCAACACGGCATTCGACTAGGTGTACGGATGGTCAGAGCGCGAGGCCGCAGAAGGTCCGGGCGCTGCGAATAGATTGAGGCGCGGGAAGGGAGGGGTCCCACCCCGGCACTCGCAAACGGAGGTGTACGAAGCGGCGTTGGGGTGAGGTCAGTTCCCTGCCGCCGGTTACGCGTTGTCCGGCCCGAACCTCACGTAGTCCCTCTCGGCCAGCTTGACCGCTGCCACGTTTTCGCCACCCTCACGCTTGATGGTCACAATCTCGCCACTGACTGCGACTGACATGGCGTGGTTATCCAGGAGCACGTGCTGCACGTACTTGTCTACGAACGTGGCATCGTACCGGTAGTAGACAGCTTTCACGCCTGGAGAGCGTAGACCGCCTCTTGTCTCCTGGTATGCCCCACTTAACAGCTTCGCTTGCCAGGCCCATGAAGCTGGACTTAAACTCCCGACAACATGGCGCAAGCGATCTACACCCCGAACACGAATTCGATCCCTCGATTCCTTTCTGTGATCCAGTCAGCAGGTGTCCCGCCAAAGGTCAGCGGTGCATACCTGAAATCTGTCGGGCTTAGGAGCGGGAACGACCGATACCTCATCCCCCGATCCTCAAGGCGCTGAAGTTCCTCGACCCCAGCGGACAACCAACCGACCGATGGCGCGCCTACCGCGATAAGCAGAAGGCAAAGGGTGTACTTGCGGCTGCGATCACCGAGGCGTACAGCAGCCTCTTCGAGACGTATCCCGACGCATACCGTCGAGACAACGAAGCTCTACGAAACTATTTCAGCACCCACAGTGGCAGCCTTAACGAGAGCACCCTGCAACTAGTCGTCCGCACGTTCAAGGTTCTCTGTGGTGAGGCGGACTTCGAGTCCGTCTCGGCTGGTGAGGAAGTCCTTGAGCGCGAAGTGGTCAAGGATGAAGGCAGCATCAAACGCGTCCGGCGAGAATCGGTCGAAGGTGGCGGGCTGACTATCAACATCAACATTCAACTTCAGCTTCCCGCCACTGACGACGCGAGCGTCTACGAGAAACTGTTCGATGCGATGAACAAGACGATCCTGGCGCGTGGACGACCGGATTAGGGAGCTGATTGCCAGCGCGAGGGAATTTGAGCGCCAAGCCCATGCCCTCCTCGCCATCCACGAGTCGTCATCGAAGTCCCGCGTCGTAGTCCTCGAAGAGACCTACCGATCACTGGGTGCTCTGAACCTCCGGCAGGACGATCTGATGAAGCAGGCGCTGCGCTGTGCGGAAGCGGGTCTCTACCGCGCTGCGCACGTCATGGCATGGGCGGCATTTATGGACTTCCTTGAAGAGAAATACCAGTCGGATGGACTCGTG
>DASPYG010000213.1:0-5251 GCA_035636885.1 Candidatus Nitrosopolaris sp. | reverse complement strand
GCCATGCTGAGATCAGGCGTTGCCGCCAGTTCGAGCCTAATCCTTGCGGCCATTCCTTCAGCTACGAAGCTGCCATGAACATTTCCCAGGATCTCGAGGGCCTCTGACCTCTGCCCTCGGCCGAGCAGGATCCGGGCGAGGGGCATAGCAGCACCGGCAAGTCCGGAATCAAGCTTCAGGGCTGCACGCAGGGACGGCTCATCTCCATTCAGAGCCAACTGCTCTGCTTTCGACGGCAGGAGTGAGTCGAGGAATCGCTCAACAGCAGCCGCCGGCTGAGCTCCCACGAACTCCGCCACGACTCGGCCCTTGTGAAAGGCTTTGACAGCAGGAATGCCTTGAATCCCATACGCACGCGAAATGGCGGGATTGGCGTCGACATCGAGCTTCACGAGCTCCAGTTTGTCGGAGCGCTTCGAGACCTCTCGTTCGAGTACAGGTCCTAGTTGCCGGCAAGGCGCGCACCAGTCGGCCCAGAAATCCACTACGACGGGATGCGAGTGGGAGCGGTCGATGACGGCCGCCTGGAAGTTACTCTCGCCAACGTCCATGGATTCAGATTAGTGGGTGGGTAACGTATGCGGCCTTGTAGGCCATCTGGTTCCGCCCCCTGCGGCTTAGCCCGAAGGCCAATTAATCGACGCCAAGCCTCGACGACTGACGCGTGCTTGCACCAACCCGCCACCGACACGCCCCGGCGCGTTTCCAGCCACCGGAATGGGCGTGGCGTCAGGAATGCGCTCTACCGCTTGCCCGCGAACTCGGCAGGCGGCTCAATGTCGATCACCGACCGAACCGGTGCCTTTGCCGCTAGTAGTCGCAGAGGTCGTGACGATACTGAGGGTACGTCCGAGGCCGCCTATTAAGAGCCGCTCGAGTTCAATATCGAGCCCGAGCCATCTCTAAATACCAGTTGGTCTGTTTACACCGCCGGGGCCGCTGTCTCCTTAGCACCGGCTTCGACCGTGCTTTCACCATCCAGCCAAGCTCGCCGAACGACAATGAGTAATCCTTCGATAGATGACAAAGCGTTCGCGAGTTCGGGTCTCACCGTTGCTGGATGGTGTCCTTTTTCCGAATACGCGCCGAGGACAATTACGTCCCCCTGCGCGGCCGCCGTAACGATCGCCTTACCAACATCGGTCGTCCGCTGCTCGATCAAAGACGCCCACGGCACCGTCGATGCTGTCGAGCGAGCACTTTCGAGGTCACGGGCCTGCCGGTCCGGGTGGTCGAGCGAATTGATGAGATGAAGCAGCGAGATCTCGCCACCCCACGCCTCCGTTAGCGCGGCAGCCACCCTGAGAGCGAGCCGGGCGTTCGGGCCGCCTCGGATGGGCACAATCACTTTGGTCGAATCTCCGGCCATGGGCAGACTTCGCACTGGAGATCGGACGAGAACGAGGTCAGCCGGCGGGGATTCGCTGAGGTTCTCGAGCACCGAGGCCAAAGTTCCGGCCCGAGGGCTCGCCGGTCCGGGCCATTCGATCACGACCAGGTTAGAACCAGTTTCGTAGACGGCCTCCCGAATGCCCATTGCGACGTTGTGAACGACCCGGACAAGGATTCCGAGCCCCCTGGATGAACCCCTGGTAGTCTCCTGGTCTGCAATCCACCTGAGTAAATCGCGCCGGCGATGAACTACCTGGCTTGTCATGTTTGCTGCGGGGTGGCGGCGTATCTCCACCAATCCGAGCACCTTGCCATCGGCATCCCTGTGCTTTGCCAGTGCGTCGCCGACAGCGATCAGCGTCGCCGCGGCCTGCGCACGCACAATCGGGACCAAGATCCGGGTGTCCGTGTCTCGAGGATTCAGGGCGAGTGGCCGCGAGCGATTGGCGTTGCGGGAGATCCGAGTAGAGGCGGGCACGGGGCTCATGATCCACTATCAGCCGATCATATGAACAAGCGAGTTGCGTAGTTGTGCAGTCAATCTTGACCAACTACTGCTATGGCAAAAGCCCCGTGATCGGAAATGCCACTCTTCGTTTGGTCGCGAGAATTTGATGCTTATCAGTAGCTATGGCGCCAAGGAGCCGTGTTCGTCCCGTAGGGGCTCGGGGTCGGCTCCCTTCGGCTGGACCCAAGTCCACAACGCGACATGGGAAGCGTATTCGGGCGGCGATCCTTCAGCTTGCGCTGGACGGGATGAGCCGAGCGAGACTCAGGCTGGTTCGGCAGGACCAGGCAGAGGCGGCCGGATTACCAAGTAAATGCCGGCGGCTAGTGTCCAGAGAATGAAGAGCATGAAGCCTACCTGGCTGATATCGCTTTCAATGGAAGAACTGCCGACAAGCCCAGCAAGGAAGACGATGGCCCCGGTCACGATCGCGGCTATGCCGATCAAACGTAGTGGCCGGCTGATGTTGAGCAGGGTAACGCCCACACCCACGAGGAAGACAGCCGCAAGCTCAAAGCTCAGGGTGAATGCCTCGCCGTCCAAGATGTAGATGCCAAGCACCGTTTTCGCGTCCGCTCCGGACTTGGCCCACTCGACCATCGTCTGCTGGCCGGCGATCCCGACTGCACTTACTGCGACGTAAGCTATCGCTCCGGCGAATCCAAGCACGGCGAGCCAATTGGAACGATCGGGTTTCGCTGCGCGCGCGACCGCATAGAGAAAGCTCGCGAAAATTAGGAATAGAACATAGCCGAGTAACTCAAGGTAGTTACCAATGCCGGTCTGACTCGCGCCGACACCGTTGACATAGGCGCGGACGGCATCGGCGGTGGTTGCGGGCGGCAATCCTCCATGCACGCCGAAACCAACGAAGGTCACCACCACTGACAGAATGCCAGCGGAGGCACCGACTCGGCTCAGGCTGGGTCCGGACATTGCGGAAGATTAGCAACAGGTTGATAGCCTTCACCGGCGGCGTGGGGGGCGCGAACAATCGACTGGCTACTTCAGTTGGCGGGCGCCAAAGTTCCCCGGTGGGACCGAGATGCCCCAGTGGAGCCATCCTGGGAACAGGACGAGCGGTTGCCCACAGCAGCTTGGAGAGGGACGCGGAAATGCGCCCCTCTCATTCGAATCAGGCGTGAGCTGAGACGGCCTCGGTTCGGATGATCTGGGAGCTCGGGTCTGGCCGGACCACCAGCTTTACGCTGGCGACGATCATCCACAGCAGGAAGTTGCCTATCTGACGATCACCGTCGCTCATCTCACGACGCTGGTGGTCAGGCGGGTCAAGCCTGGTGCTCGGTGACGGCCCGCGGCTTTTGCGGTACCGTCGCGCGCTCCCACTCCGGGTCGTGGCGTGCAAGCACGAGTCGGCCTATCCACCCTAGCGAAACCAGCACATCATGCAATGCGGCTCGCCCACAGGTCGAGGTTAAGCCGCGAAGGGGAGGCGCCCGCAGAAGGCTGCGGGCGCCCAACTCAGACCGCTTACTGGTCGGTCTGGTTGCTCCCCGAGTCCGGCCCATTGCTGGGGATCGCGAGCTGGTCATGTGCACCATTGCTGTGGCCGCCCACGCTTAGCCCGCCCTTGACGGTGTACATCGCTTCCTCGAAAACGCCTCCCGCAGGAGGGTTCGCGACCGCGAAGGCCGGGAATGCTGGCCCGCCTACGAACGACGTGGATATATAGTCGCCGACCATGCGGCCTTGGCTCGTGTTGGCGAGCCAGGACAGCGACATCGGCCCGGCAATCTGCTGGTTCGAAGTCCAGCTGCCGCCGCCGTCAGCCGAGGTCGAAGAGCCGACCTCGAGCTGGCAGGTCGCCGCGATGCAACTGGCGTTGGGATAGAAGTAGAAGGCAAGCGCGAGTTGAGCGCTGGCCCCCGACGTGGCCTTGTTCACGGCCAGGCCGGGGATGAAGTGGTCGACTCCGCTGCCGATCGGGTCGACCGGTATGCGCGTAACCGGAGACCAGTTCGTACCGTCGGTCGACGTGCTGAGCACGAGGTCGTTGGCGGTGCAGCCTGGCTCGAAGCGGCAGTCTGGCCAGACCACGTAAACCTTGCCCGACGCGTCAATCTCCGCGGTGGGAAGGCCAAGGCCGTTGCGCAGGCCTCCGGCTACCAGGTGCGCCGTGATGTCTGCGATGCGCGTCGTCGTGCCCCAGCTCGCGCCGCCGTCGGCCGAGCTGAAGGCGTTGACATCGCCACCCCGGGACGCAAACCCGCCTACCGGGACGATCACCGTTCCGTTCGGCTGGACCAGCGGCTGGCCGCCGATACCGTGTAGGTGCTGTGCGGTTTCGAGCGCCGCGCCCCAGGTAACACCGCCGTCAATGGACGTGCTCATCTGCTCCAAGTCGCTGAGCGAGGCGTCGTCGAACTCGGTGTAGCAGTTGCCATAGTGCGGGCTGGTCGCCGTGTTGTCACAGACGGTCCAGTTCTTGTCGTTGAACTGCCCGTCGGCCGTGATGACAACGGGAGGTCCCCACGTCAGCCCCCCGTCGGTGGAGCGGCTGGCGAGGACGTCAACCGGAACCAGCGCCGCCGGAATCCCGAGGTAGGAGATCATCCAGACGTTGTCTCGGGCGTCGAAGGCGACAGAAGGATCGCTCACGCGCTCGTACTTAAGGTTGGCCGGCGTCGACTGGAAGGTCGTGTCCGGCAGGAAGCCGCTCTTGAACTTCTTGCCACCGTCGTTCGAAGTGGCAAAGCCGATGTCCGAAGCGCCGCCGTTGAAGAAGCGGCCCACCTGGAAAACGGAGACGATCGTCGAACCGAGTGCGAACGTATCGGGCTCGACCTCGGTCCGATGCTGACTGGTGTTGTTGCTGAATGGATCACTGCTCAGCTGGACGAGGCCTGCCGCGTACGCGTTTAGCGTGGACAGGCCGATCAGCGCAGCAGAGGCTGGCACCAATAGGCGAAACCACCGCATGGTCATTTCCTCCCTCGTGTGTGGCCGGCGCGAGAAGGCAAGTGTAGCGGCCGCTAGAGGTAGGGGGAAATAGCCGTGATCGTCTCGTCCAGCACCGGTTGTGGATCTCGTTGGTGCCCCACCTGAGCATCTAGATCCGCGCGGTCGAAAGCTGGCGTCTGTTGTGTCAACGCGCCCATGAACGTTTAGCCGAGTCGTCTTGTGGTCTGGCCGACCTCAATCAAGTGGCCGTCGGGATCTTGAACATAGGCACGTATCTCCCGCCCGTGGTCTTTCGGCTCGCTTAGGAAGTGGGCTCCTTTTGCCGACCATTCACGGTAGATCTTGTCGATGTTCGCGACACACACATTGAAGAATGCGCTGGTCCGATTGGGATCAGCTGGGGTGGTAAGTGTGCCTGTCGGCTTGCTG
>DASPYG010000212.1:0-50093 GCA_035636885.1 Candidatus Nitrosopolaris sp. | reverse complement strand
CCTCGCACCGCTGGGCCAGGCCGGCGGCGACCAGGTTCTTGGCCACGTGGCGCGCGGCGTAGGCGGCCGAACGGTCCACCTTCGAGGGGTCCTTGCCGCTGAACGCCCCACCACCGTGCCGGGCCACGCCGCCGTAGGTGTCGACGATGATCTTCCGGCCCGTCAGGCCCGCGTCGGCCGCCGGGCCACCGACCTCGAAACGACCGCTCGGGTTGACCAGCACCTTGGTGCTGCCGTCGACCAGGTCCACCGGCAGGACCGCTTCGATGACGTGGCTGCGCACGCCCTCCTCGATCTCCCGGTTGCTGACGCCGGGCCGGTGGTGCGTCGAGATGACGACCGCCTCCACCCGCCGCGGCTTGCCGTACGCGTACTCGATGGTGACCTGGGACTTGCCGTCGGGAAGGAGCCAGGACAGCTCGCCCGACTTCCGCACTGCCGCCAGCCGCCGCGTCAGCCGGTGCGCCAGCGAGACCGTCAGCGGCATGAGCTCCGGCGTCTCGGTGCAGGCGAAGCCGATCATCATGCCCTGGTCGCCGGCGCCCTGCAGCTCGAATGGATCGTCCTCGAGGGTCCCTTCGCGCTCTTCCAGCGAATGGTCCACGCTCGCCGCAATATCGGGAGACTGCTCCTTCAAATACACCTGGATGAGCGCGTGGTCTGCGTCGAAACCGATCTCCTCCTGGTTGTAGCCGATTCCGCGGATCGTGTCGCGGATCGTGCGCTGGATGTCGAGCTCGGCGTGCGTGGTGACCTCCCCGATGACCACACAGAGTCCCTTCGTGATCGCGGTCTCGCAGGCCACGCGCGCGTGAGGGTCTTGAGCGAGCATGCCATCGAGTACGGCGTCGGAAACCTGGTCGCAAACCTTGTCCGGATGGCCCTCGGTTACCGATTCGGACGTCAGCAGGAACGAGCGTGAAGAGCCGAAGGAACTAGCCACAACAGTGAAAGATCATATCGGTCCACGCGAACCGGCCCGCGGCGCCAGAGCGTTACCCATTCGTCACCGCTACGTTGGGTCAAACACGATGAAGCGGCTTGCGGTCCTCCTCGCGCTAGTGCTTGTGCAGGCGTGTGACGCCCCGTGGGCGGGGCCGACTCTGCCTGACGGCGGGCACTGGGTCAGCTTCAACACCATTTCGTACGAGGGCCCGCGCGTAATTACGAACGACATCTTCGCGGCGAGCAACACGGCCGAGCTCGAATCAGCGGTGCTCGCATTCGAGACGAGCCGGCACCCTGGCTACCGCTTGGATCAGGCATGCCCGGCACCCTGCTGGGGTCCCGTCCCGGCAAGCCAGCCTGGACTTTTGTATCTCGCCGTTGCCACGATGGCAGACGGGTGTGGCGACACGAGAGTCAAGGAAGGTGCCGCGATGGCCGGCCGCACCCTCTATTTCATTCACTGGGTCGGCGTTCGCAGCGGATCCAGATGCCTGGCAGCTCAAGACGCCCGGTGGAGGCTGCTCTCAGTGTCGACACGAGACCTCCCAGGCTCAGGGACGTTGACGGTTCGCCTACAGCTGCAGGGAAGCAACTCCAACGCCAACGCCGCCGAGGGCAGGGTTGACCTCACATGAAAAAGTAGGTGCTGATCTTCCCTGCGATCACGGTTGTGCACGCGTGTGATGCGCCCTGGGCCGGACCCAGCCTGACCGACGGCTCGCGTCCGCTGAACCTGGCCGAGCTCAGCCTCCGAGGACCATTCGATGTGGGCCCGGACATCATCGCCTCGACGTCGCTGACCCAGGTGCGAGATCAAGTCATCTTCGGGGCCATGGGAAGCCACCGCACCGAGGATCAGGTATGCCAGAAGTACGGGCCGATGCAGACCCGTGCTGGGACCAGCAGACCGACCAGCCCGGGCGTGTCTACGTGGCCGTGATCATCAACTACGAATGCACGAGTACGAGCAAGGAGGCCTCAGCCATCGGCGGGCACACGCTCTATTTCATCCACTGGGTCGGCGATCCCAGCGGCGTGTGCAGCGCTTCGATGGCAATGCCGACCTGGCGCCTCTATTCAGCGTCGAGAAGCGATCTGCCGGGCTCAGGGACTCTGAGCGTGCGTCTCCTGTTCCAGGGGGCAGCCCCAGGAGGCATCGAAACCGAGGTCCAGCTGACTTAGGTCAGCTTCCGTTGCGCTGGCGGCGGTCCTCGGGCGCCTGGCCCAGCAGCTGGGCCTGCAGCGCGAAGATGTCGTCGAGAACGCGGTCGATCCGCCGCCCCTCGAGACGGTGGTCGGCGATGACGCCGGCGCGCTCGAGATGCCGGCGCAGGGACGTTCCCAGCGGTCCGTCGACGCGCGTCTTACCTCCGACCTGCGCCTCCTCCAGCAGCTGGAGGCAGCGGTCGAGCGCGAGCTGCCGAAGCCTGTGCTCACGGACCGTCATGTGCCTAGGACCTCAACCCGCCCCGCCGCGCTGACGCGAGCCTTGACCTCGTTGAGGGCCGGCAGCGTGTAGGCCGGGCTGCTCGGCTTGCCGTCAGCCAGGAACGAAACCGGGTGACACGGGCACTCGAGCAAGCTGGACGAGCCGTCCCACCACAGCTCGCAGGGCAGGTGCGAGCAGATCGAGGAGACAGCGCTCACGGACTCGCCGCGCCGAAAGACGAACGCGCCCACCGCGCCCGCCCTCACCAGCTTGCCCTGGCCTTCGGGGAAATCGACGAGCGCTCCCACGTCCGTCCATCTGCCCGCCACCGGGAGCACCGGCTTCGACGACGACCGCGCCACCGACCCCGCTGCGGGCGTAAGCGACTTCCCGACCAGCCCGCCCGCCAGCGCTCCCGCTGCGACCCCCAGGCCGGCGACGAGAGCCGCCCGCCGGGTCAGCCACGTTTCTTGCGGCGTGTCTTCGAGGATTTGAGACAGGCGGCGGCGGAAGGCGGGGCTCATCCGCTGCGGGCCCTGTCGGGCAGCGGCGAACCTCGCCGCGGCCATGATCGCCTCCTTCTCCTCAGCGTCGCCGGCACGCAGCCTCAGCCGCCGCCCGCGGAGCAAGTCGTCGACGATGCGCTCGACCCGGTTCTCGGGCTTCTCACGCATCGGGATCGACCTTCGCGGCCGCGCGCAACGCGCGCAGCTGCATGACCTTGACCGCACCTACTGTCGAACGCATCTCTGCTGCCACTTCCTTCAAGGAGTACCCGTGCAGGAAACGCAGCTCGAGCACGCGGCGGTAGTTGTCGCTCAGCGCCGCCAGGATTCGCTGGGCCCGCTCGGTCGATTCGTCTGACGGCGGTCCCTGCGGCACCGCCAGCGCCAGGTCCTCATGCAGCTCGGCCTGAGACAGGCCCAGGCGCATGCTCCAGAAGGCACCCAGCACAGAGCGTGCCGTCGCGAACAGGTACCCGCGAATCGCGCTGGCGGGCGCACCTTGACGCAGGCGCGGGATCGCCTTCAGCGCCACCTGCTGGGTGAGGTCTTCGGCGTCGAAGCGATTGCCAACTCGGGCGTAGATAAACGCGTACACCAGCTCGAGCTCGTCGAGGGCGATGTCGGTCGCGCGCGTGGCGCTCGGCAGCTCGACGACCTCTCCCCGCTCGGAAGACGCATCTATATCACTGGGGTTCCCCGGCTCGGTGGTCATCGAGGGGCTACGAGAAGAGGTTTCCGCAGAGGAGATAGGTCGCGTTCGAACCCTGCATGTCCGGTCCCGCATGGACGACCACGTACCAGGTGCCGGCTGCCGGCGGATAGTTGGCGGTGAGACTCGACTTTGTGTCGGCGTTGCCCTGAGCGTCGGCCACGACCTGGTTCAAGGCCAGGGATATGTTGCCCCTCTGCTCGCAGCTGCCGACGTGGATGTGCGAAACGTGCGATGAGTTGGGCTGCAGGCCCGTGATCTTGAGCTCGACGGCCAGGTTCGAAGGCTGCGCGATCACGGTGATCGTCCCGGACGCGGGGGTGTTGATCCCGTTGAGCTTGAAGGTGAACCCCGTCGGCGACGGCGATGGGCTCGAAATGGCGGCTGCGGGGCTCGGTGAGGGCGAGGTCGTCGCGGTGCCGCCGGTCGAGCCGCAGGCCGTCCCGATCGCCATCACGGTGACCAGCGCCATCAACCTCTTCAACCTGGAGAGTCCGACTCAAGACCGTTCAAGGCGTTACCCGTGCAGGTTACTGGAGGAGGCCTGAGCTTTAACCCACCGTAAGGTGTGGGTGTGGGGAGATGAACCCCCCACACCCGAAGCTTGCTACGCGTGCCGCCAGCCGGGCCGTCCGGCGCGGCGCCAGACCAGATACCCGAGGCCGAGCAGGATCAGGACCGGGCCGATCGCGCCCAGGGCTGTGATCAGGTAGTTGATCGTGGTCACGAAGTTGTGCGCGGCGTCGCTGAGCGCCGAGACGAAGCCCCAGTTGTCGGCCGGGGCAGTGGTCACGGGCACGCCGGCCTCGGTGATCTGAACTGTGATCGTGCTGAACGCCACGTTGTGCTCGATGTACTGGATCTGGCCCTTCAGCTGCTCGATCTGGCCGGTGATCTGGCCGAGCTGGTTCTGGACGGCGATGATGTCGGAGACGGTTTGCGCCTTGCCGAGCAGCGCAAGCATCGCGTTTCGCTGAGCTTCCTCGTTGGCGAGACGGGCCTGGAGGTCGACGTACTGCGCGCTGACGTCCTGGCCGCTGATGTGCTCGTTCTGGACCTTGCCCAGGCCCGCGAGCGCGTCGATGGTGGCGTCGAATTTCGACGCCGGCACCATGAAGCTGATGACGCCGGTACGAATTCCGTCATTGCCCTGGGGGTTCGCCTGCGCGTCCGTGCCGGAGACGTAGCCGCCCATGCCTTCGACCAGCGTGCGAACGGTGGAAAGGCTGGAGTCGAACGCGCCTGATTTGACGCTGAGCGCCAGCTGTGCCTGGCGGATGACCTGCGGCCCCTGGATGGGGGGCACGACATCGGAAGGGTTGGTGGCGACACCGCCGCCGCCGGTACTCTGGTCGGGCACACTCTTGACGGGAGCGCCGTTGGTCAGCGCCTGGCTCGACCCGTATTTTGCCGGCACCGGTCCCGACCCCCCCGCGGTCGACCCGCCTCCGCCGCAGGCGGCCGCCGCCGTAAGAACGCCGACTAACAAGGCAAGGACGACGAGTAACCGTTTCATGCGACCGCCTCCCGATTTGATGCAGACCAAACGCGGGCGCGTGGCCTAGGTAACATCCCGAGTCGTGCTCCAGGTCCGTAACCTCGCCATCGACGTCGCCGCGCGCCGGGTCCTGTCCGACGCGAGCTTCACCGTGGCCGCCGGCGACAAGGTCGGGTTGGTCGGGCGCAACGGCGCCGGCAAGACCAGCCTGCTCAAGGTCCTGGCCGGCGAGCACGACCCCGAGGCGGGACTTGTGCTGCGCCGCGGCACGCTCGGCTACGTGCCGCAGAATCCCCGCCCCCGCGCGGAGGCCGCCCAGACGGCGCTGTGGCACATCCTCTCCGGCCGCGGGTTGGACAAGGCCGCCGCGCGGTTGGAGGAGCTGCACCGCCAGCTGGAAAAGGATCACGCGACCGCCAACGTCCAGCGCTTCTCGGACGCGGAGGAGCGCTTCCGGCTCGATGGGGGCTACTCGGGCGAATCGGACGCGCGCCGCATCGGTACCGGGCTGGGACTGAGGGCGGATCGCGTCGACCTGCCCCTGAGCGTCCTTTCAGGTGGCGAGCGCCGGCGCGTAGAGCTGGCGCGCGTCCTCTTCGCGGACGCCGACCTGGTCCTTCTCGACGAGCCGACCAATCACCTGGACAGCGACGCCAAGACCTGGTTGATGGGCTTCCTGCGTGACAACCGCGGGGCGGTGATCGTGGTCAGCCACGACCTGGTCTTGCTCGATTCGGCTATCACGCGCGTCCTGCACCTCGACGCCGGACGGCTCTTCGAGTATCGCGGCACGTACTCCCAGTACCAGCGGGCACGGGCCCTGGAAGAGAAGCGGCTGACGTCGCTGGCCCTGCGGCAGGAGGCCGAGATCAAGCGTCTGAGCCTGCTGGCGGAAGTGATGCGCCGCCAGACCGAGAAGCGAGCGCGCACCGCGAAGTCGATATTCAAGCGCGTCGACCGCCTGAAGGCGCAGCAGGTGAGCGCGCCGCGGCGCGAGCGCAAGGTCAAGGTCCACTTTCCTGATCCGCCGCACGGCGGGCGCGTGGCCATCACGGTCGAAAAGCTGGCCAAGGGCTACGGCGGCCCGCTTGTGTTTCGCGACGTCAGCTTTGAAGTCGAGCGCGGGCAGCGCCTGCTCGTCATGGGCCTCAACGGCGCCGGCAAGACGAGCCTGCTGCGCATCCTCGCCTCGGAGTCGCAGCCGACGTCGGGTTCGTTTCGCCTGGGCCACAACGCCTCGCTGGGCTACTACGCGCAGGAGCACGAGGGAATCCAACCCGGCGACACAGTTCTCGCGCACATGCGCCAGCAGTCAGACGCCGAAGAGCGCGTTCTGCGCGCTCTGTTGGGCAGCTTCAGCCTCACAGGCGACATCGCCAGACAGGACGCCGGGACCCTGTCCGGCGGCGAGAAGACGAAGCTGGCGCTGGCACAGCTCGTCGCCGGCAGGCACAACCTGCTCCTGCTCGACGAGCCGACCAACAACCTCGACCCGCCGTCGCGCACCGGCGTGGCGGTCGCCCTGGCCGAATGGCCGGGCACGATGATCATCGTCAGCCACGACCCCGAGTTCGTCGAGGCGCTGAAGCCAGGGCGAGTCTTGTTCATGCCCGAAGGCCGCCTCGACTACTGGGAGGAAGACCTGCTCGACGTCGTGTCGCTGGCCTGATTGACAATTAGGACAGTGAGCAATGACCCTCCTCCCCACCGGCCTGCGCCAGCGGTGGAGGCCACCGCCCCACATGGTGGGGAGGCCAGCCTGCGCGAGATAGTCATGCCCGACCTCGAGGGCGCCGAGGAGATCACGGTCGGGGCATGGAGCAAGAAGAAGGGCGACCACGTCGACGCCGGCGAGACGCTCATGGAGGCGCTCACGGACAAGGTCAACGCCGAGATCCCATCACCGATCGGCGGCGTGGTCGAGGAGCTCCTGCTCAAAGAGGGTGACCCCGTCAAGCCTGGGCAGCCGATCGCGAGGGTGAACCCGGACGAGTAGGTGGCCGGCCGGCCACCTCAAACGTGGCCGGTCGTCAGGACCTTCTCTTCCTCTTCCCCGAGCTTGCGCCCGAACCACCACGCCGCCGCCAGCAGGATGACGACGCCGATCGCGATCGGGATCGCAAATGGCGAGAGGGTCGCAGCCACAGTCTCGTAGTGCTGGCCCAGCTTGTAGCCGGCGTACGCGAGCGCGAAGTTCCACGGTATGGCGCCGGCCATCGTGGCCAGCGTGAACGTCACGTAGCCGATCTTCGAGACCCCGGCGGGAAACGAGATGTACGTGCGCACGATTGGCAGCAAGCGGCCAATGAAGACGGCCCAAAGTCCGAAGCGTGCGAAAAACCGCTCTGCGAGTCGCAAGTGGCCGCGGCTCAATCCCAGCCACCGCCCGGCGCGGCTCAGCACGATCCGCTCGCCGAAGCGGCGCGTGAGATAGAAGGCGATCAACGACCCGGTGAGGTTGGCGACGCCCGCGACCGCCACCACCAGGATGAGGTTGAGCTTGCCCTGGGACGCTAGCGCTCCGCCGAGCGGGACGACGATCTCGCTGGAGATCGGCAGGCCGGCACTCTCGCCGGCCATGGTTACGAATATTGCCGGCAGGCCCCATGTGCCGACCAGGCTGATCAGCCACTGCGTCATGACTCGCTCCGCGGCGGGCGGACCGCGCGAAACGGCAGTGTGCGCACCTGCTGGTCGTCGATGAGGATCTCGAATCGATAGAGGCCGGGCCTTGGAATCGGAACCGCGGCCAGGTTGATCACGATGTTGGCCGCGAGATCCCACCCCTGCGGATGCTCGCTGGTGACGGTTCGCGGCGGCAGCCCGAGAACGACGGGCTGCTGCAGTACCGCCTGGCCATCCTCATCGCTGCAGTGCACCTCCACCTTGTGCGTTCTTTCCGACTCGAGCCTGCTGGACAGAACGCGCAGGACCATCGCGCCACCGAACGGCGCGGGAAAGTCGTCACGCCAGAGCGTGTCGATGCCGGCGCCCAGGATGTAAACGAGCCCGTTTGGTGGGCTCTCCGCGGCGTTGGCGAGGAGCGCCCAGTCGAGCCTCATCGCAACGATTTGACGAGTTCGCCGCCCTTGACCACCAGGTTTATGTTGGCCGGCTCGGCTAGCAGGTTGAGATCCTTCAGCGGATCGCCGGCCACCCCGATGAGGTCTCCCCACGATCCCGGTATAAGCGACCCGACTCCCTTCATGCCGATGGTCTTTGCCGCCACGGTCGTCGCCGAGCGGATGCAGTCGATGGGTGCCATGCCGAGCTTCTGCATGAGCAGGAACTCTTCGCCGTTGGTCCCATGTGGCCCGACGCCGGTGTCGGTGCCGAACGCGATCTTCACCCCGGCCTCGACCGCCATGCGGATGCTGGCGGTGTGGTCCTCGACCACGGCGCGCGCCTTGTCGGCGGCGTAAGCCGGCATCTTCCCCGCGTCAGCGTGCCGGATGACCCACTGCGGAGCGACCAGCGTCGGTATCAGCGCGTTGCCGCCGTCGAGCATCATCTCGATCGCGTCGCCGTCGAGCCAGATGCCGTGCTCGATGGTGGCGACGCCGCCCTCAAGAGCGTTCTTGATGCCGGCGTTGGCCTGCGCATGCGCCATCACCTTGCGACCCTGGGAGGCCGCTTCTTCGACCGCGGCCCTGATCTCATCGAGCGTGAGCGCGGCGTGATGCGGCTGATCGCCCGGCGACAGAACGCCGCCGGACGTGCAGAGCTTGATCCAGTCGGCGCCGGCGCGGATCACCTCGCGCACGCGGAGCCGCATCGCCTCGACGCCGTCGACCACCATGTAAGGACGGTCGGGAAGCGGGACCTCGAGGTCGACGCCGCACATGAAGTGCGAGTCGGTGTGGCCGCCGGTCTGGCTGAGGGCGCTGATGGTGACGAACATGCGCGGCCCCGGGAAGTAGCCGGCGTCAATGGCCATCCTGATGCCCGCCGGCGATCCGGCCGCGTCTCGCACCGCGGTGAAGCCGGCGTCGAGGGTTCGTCGCGCGGCCCGCACTGCGCCCATCAGCTCGAGGGTCGGCGGGGTGGTGAGAAAGCGCGCGAAATCCAGGCCTTCGCCGAGCGAGGTCAGGTGCACGTGGCAATCGATGAGCCCGGGCAGAATGGTCAGGCCCGAAGCGTCAATGGCCTCTGCGTCCCGTGGCACGGCGGTGGCCGCGCGCTTGCCGGCGTGTGTGACGTGCCCGCCCTCGATCACGACCGCCGCTTCCCGCGTGGTCTCGCCGCTGGCGGGGTCGAGAAGCCCATCGGCGAAGACCGCGTGAATCACGCCCCGATGTTAATGGCCCGCGAGGCTCAGCCTTTGAGGAAGCTGTCGAACAGGGCGTTGAGGTCCGGCCTGTCGTTGAGCACGTAGGTCTTGCCACCCGCCCCGACCACGGACCGTGTGATGCCGGCCCCACGCAGGACCACGAGGTGTCCGTGCACAGTCGACTTGGCGAGGCCGAGACGCTCGGCCATGTCGGTGAGGCTCGTGGCTCCGGAGGCCATCAAGCGCAGGATGCGCAGCCGGGTTTCGTCGCCAAGCGCTTTGTAGATCTCGGCTAGCTGTGAGTCCGATCCCTCACCGGCCGCTGCCGCCGGGTAGACGATGAACTTGATCCCGCGGTACTCCGCAAGGTCGACCCAGGGCCGGTTGAGCTGGCTCGGAACCAGGACCACCGTGTGAATCCAGCTTTCGATCATGTATTCGACGCCGCGCGTCGCGCGGATGATCAGCCGCTCGATGGGCAGCTGATCCTTGAGGCGCATGACCGCCCGCCCGGAATCGCTCAATGCAGGCTCGAGGGAGGGAGCCAGGTCCGCAAAGACGTCGCGATTCCATCGCTCGATCAGATCGGCGACCTGCTTCGCCAGGGCGCGCGGATCGGACTCGATGATCCGTCTCTCGACCGCAGGACTATGCGAGTGCTGGAGAAACTGCCGCTTCGCGCTTTGGTCTCCGCGCAGTGCCGCCTCCAGGATGTCGGTTTTGGACCTGTCGTGACCGAGCATCGCGCGCTGGACCTCTGCCACCCGATCGGCCCGTACACGCGCCGCGAACTTGGCGACAGAGCGACCATCGGTATCGCGAACCAACCCGGCGAGACCGGTGAGCACGTGCCCGCAGCCCTTGAAGGCCTTGATGAGCCCCCGCAGCTCGGGCGAGGCCTTCTGCCGCGCGTTCTTCCAGAATTCGGGGCCCACCTCGTACGTGGCCTCCGGCTCCCCGCCGATGTACATCCCGAGCCCGATAAGTGCTTCGTACGCCAGGCCCCAGTCGACCTCCAGCTTTGGAGCCCTGACCAAGGGCGGAGCCTGAGGTGTACGCAATCTGGTCGGAACCGCCATTCGTCTGTTACAGTATGCGCTGTTCGGTATTTACCGAACAGCGTGGTTCGAGCAAGGAGGCGCGCCGTGGACCCTTACTCATTCGACTTTTTGGTCAAGGATCGTATCCGTGAGCTCGCGGCCGAGGTCGCCGGCCAGCAGCGGGTGGCCAACGGCGATAAGCGCCACGTGAGGACCTGGCTCACCGCAATCGTTCACCTCTGGACCCCCACGATGACAGAGCCGGCGGTCTCGGAACAGTGCTGCGAAACGGACGAGCGCGAACAGGACGTGTCAGCCTAGGCCTACTCCTCCCCGCCTGCTCGGAGATAGAGTCTTGAGCGTGGCACCGCCGATCAAGGTCGGATCCGTGGTCATCGACTGCGTGGATTTCGAAACCATGATGGCCTTCTGGCGCGAGGCGCTTCACTACGTTCCAAGGCGCCCGCCGACGGAGGACTGGGTGATTCTCACCGACCCAGATGGCTTGAACGTCAACGTGTCGCTGCAGAAGCAGCCGGCGAACTGGCTCGGGAAAGGTCGTAGTCGCATCGGGAAGAACCGGCTGCATTTCGACCTGTACGCAAAGGACCAGCCGCGCGAGGTCGAGCGGCTCTTGGCCCTGGGGGCGACGCGTCATCCGCGGACGCCCGAGCCCGGCGAAGACTTCGTAATGCTTGCCGATCCCGAGGGCAACCTGTTCTGCGTCATCGACGCAAGCATGGATTAGGGCTGGATGGGGGTCGCACCACCCCACAGGTCTTTCCAGGCCTCGGTGTAGATCTCCACGAGAAGCTCGTCGAGCTTTTGCCGATCGGCCCGCGCGGGCAGTGTGCTGGTTCCTTGCGTATAGTCCCGACGGGCCGCAGCCGATTTCAGGCACCACCTCCTGGCCGTACGTGAGGACGCAGATCTTCCTCTCCAGGTCTTCGAGCACGCCGACAACTTGAGACAGAGGCACCTGCCCTAGCCGAACTGCCATGCAGTACTCGCGACCCGCATCCATGGGCAGACTGAGGCGTCCGGTTTCGAGGTACTCGATTCCCTGGTAGCCAAGCCTCACTGCATGCATCGCGAACTTGGTGTCGTAGCCATGGCGCTCGATGAGCTCGGTTCGTGTGACACGCATCTGCCCGCGCTGGCCGAGCAGGCGCTCGCGCTGCGCCTGCAAATAGCCGAGAAAGCGGGCGCCTGCCTCCTTGCTTGCGAACAGGTTTGCATTCTCACGAAGGCGAGCGCCCCAACGATTGATGAACAACGGTTCCACGAACAGAAGGATCTGCACAGTTGGATTGCCGCTCGCCGCGAGCTTTGCGTACTTTCTGAGGCTGTAAACCGTGAGGTCCAGGTCGCCAGCTTGCGAACGCGGCGTCCGTCCATGAGCGCGCTGGTCCGCGGAGGGGTCATGCCTCAGCCGTTCCTCGGCCGTACGGTGAATGTGCTGCTCAAACGCTGTCAGGCCGATGACCCGATCGGGCGGCTCGACAGCGATGCCCATCTCGTCGCGATCATCGGTGCCGGCCAGATGGAGACCGTGTGCAGTCGATCCGACCGTCCCGCGCAGGATGAGCCCGCGCTCCGCAATCTCGGCTGTGGTGGCCATCGAGACAGCCTATCCGCTGCTTCCTATGGCGTAACCGCGTACTCCGTGCGCATAATTGCCGGCACTCGAGCCACGAAGCCATCCATAAAGCTAAAAAGCGCCTCGAGCTCGATGGGCTCGGTTACGAGACGTCCGTCAATTCCGAGCATCTGCGCCCGATGGGCTGATTTCACGTCCCGGATGCGACCAGATGGGCCTGAATGGCGAAAACAATCCGGAGTGGGCCGTAGTTTCCGTAACGCGAACCACGGCGTGACAGTGGTTGGGCGGGCGATTGCCCTCACAGCTGCACGAAACGTAGCTGGTCGGTGACCTGATGATCGTGGTCGGCGTGGAAGCCGACCTGGTCGACGTAGAAAGGCTTCGCTCGGTTCACGTCAGTGACAGGAACAGGAACGAGTTCGAGCTTCATTTCCATACATCGCAAGTGTAAATCGCGCCTCTACAGCGGCCGGGTCGAGTTTGCCCGCCCGAAGGTCGCAATTTCTGGATGAAGATGTGGAAAAGAGATCGCAATCTGTTGCTTCTAACGGCGGCGCCTTCTGGACCCATATGCAACGGCCCGATGTCGTATCGAACGAACGACAACCCGCTCGCTTGTAGATGACCTTTCAATCGTATGGAGCACTCGGTAGCTTCCCACGCGAGCTGCCCAGGTCCCCGAGAGCCGGCCCATCAGCTGCTTTGCGACGGCATCGGGTTCGACAGCAAGGTCGGCCAGGGTTTGGAGCACGGCGTTACGGAGTGAATGGGGCAGGCGGTTTAGCTGGTCTCGCGCTCGGACGGTCAGGACGAGCCTAGCCACGCCGGCGGGCGCGCTTCACATCCTCCAGCTCGAAGACTTGACCGGCGTCGACGTCATCTTGACTTGCGGCCAGGTCCGCCATCGCTTCGTGGTCGGCCAACACTTCGAGCGTTTCGATCAACGAGTCGTATTCGTCCGGAGCCATCATCACTGCGGACGGTCGGCCGTTTCGGGTAATGACTACATGTTCGTGGACGCGCTCGATCTCGTCCAACAGCTCGGTCAAACCAGAGCGAGCCTCGGTGAAGGGGACTGTCCTGCTCATCGATCATCTATTGTACAGAATTCTGCACAGCTTGGTGGGCCGTAGTTTCCGTGACGCGAACCGGCCCGAGGTCACTCTTCGGGGTCCGAAAATTGCACGCAGCGGCACGTCGACGGGATCAGGGGCGAGAATTTGCTCGCCTTCCGGCAGCGCTCGCTGCCCGTAGAAAAAGCTTGACCACCCCTACCGGAAGGTGCACGCTGGCGACGCGTTAACGCCGAATCACCCGCCGGCGTGTCATCCACGGAGGTGGACATGGGCTCGACCCCAGCACAAGCGCTGTCCCTGGCCGCCCGATCCGGTCTGCTCGCGTTGCTCCTAACTGTCGGTTCCCTTGCTCCAGTCTCGGCCGCCGCCCCGACCACAGTTTCGGCCCGGGCGGCGCTCGACTGGAACCTGAACGCAGTGAATGCCGTTCGCGCCGCCCACACCACGGACGGTGGACCAACCCGCACGCTGTATCAGACCGAAGGCCTGCTGTACGTGTCCTATGTCCAGGCGGCCGTCTATGACGCCGCGATGAAGATCTCGAACCGTTACACGCTCTATCACCACTTCAATGCAGGTGCCGGGAACGCTTCGATCGAAGCGGCCGTGATCTCGGCCGCGTACAACACCCTCATCTATTACCTCGGCGACGTTAACGGCACTCTCGCCACGAAATACGCCGCCGACATTGCCCGGCTTCCTGACGGCGAGAACACGGCCAGGGGGGTCGCTGTCGGCAAGGCCGCGTCGGACGACATCATCGCGCTGCGAGCAGGCGACGGTCGGAACGCGGCCGCCTCCGACGCATGCTCGACCGACACCACGCCCGGCAACTGGCAGTGTCCTCCGCCTTCGACGGGTTCGATTCAGTTCGAGCAGACGCCGTGGGTCGCCGTCATGCGGCCGTTCATGCTCGACAGCGACTCGCAGTTCCGCGCCCCGGCTCCGCCGGCTCTCACGGACGCGCAGTGGATCAGCGACCGGAACGAGACAAGGGACTACGGAGCGATCGACAGCACCGTCAGGTCTGCCGAGCAGAAAGCGATCGCGACCTTCTGGAACTTCAACGCGATCAACCAGTCCAACCAGACCTTGCGGGATGTCGCGATCCAGCGCGGCATGGACCTGGTCGATACCGCTCGGCTCCTCGCCATGGGCAACATGGTCGGCACGGACGCGGGCATTGCCTGCTTCGACTCCAAGTACCACTACACGTTCTGGCGACCGATCACGGCGATTCGGGCGGACGGCGTGGCCGCCGACGCTTCGTGGCTCCCGCTCTTCGCGACCCCCAACCACCCGGAATACCCGTCGCACCACGGTTGCGTGACCTCGGCGCTCGCCATGACGATCGCGCACGCGCTCGGCACCACGAACATCAACGTGACGATCAGCGGCCTTCCGGTGGCGCCCGCCACGACCGCGACACGCACGTATGCAACCGTTGACGACATCGAGTCACAGCTCGTCAATGCCCGCGTGTGGATCGGGTTCCACTACCGCTACTCGGTGATCGCGGGCGAGAACATCGGCAACTCGGTCGCGGAGTGGACCCTCGACCGGTACTTCCTTCCCAAGACGGACACAACCGACTAGCGATGAACGACCGACCGCCCCTCCCTCCACAGGGGGAAGCGCTTCGGGTGAGGTCCCGAGCCGGTTACGAACGGCGGAAACGGCGTCTTGAATCGTGCCTGGTCATTCGATCGAAAGCCGCTTGACAATCCAGTCCAGGCCAAACAGGTGCGTAGAGTGCGGAACCAGATTGAGGGGACCGTAGGAGGGCTGACTTACGGACACCACCGATCGGAGGGCCATCGTTTCCCCCGACGGGACCCGAATCATCTATGACCAACGCGGCACCGGCCCTGCAATCCTGCTGGTGCACGGCGGGTTCGTCGACCGCCGCTTCTGGGGACCATCCCTGCCGTTGCTAGCTCAGCACTTCACGGTCTATGCGATGGACCGACGTGGCCACGGGGACAGCGACGCCTACCCGGCTGATCACGACATCGCGCGCGAATACTAGGATGTGGCCGCGGTTGCCAAAGCGGTCGGCGCGCCCGTCGATGTGCTGGGTCAGTCGTCCGGCGCCCACGTGGCGCTGCACGCTGCCCGTCGCACGGCTCAGGTGCAGCGACTGGTGCTCTACGAGCCCCCTCGACTTGACGCCTTTACCTCCAGCGTCAGGGCGCGGTTGCATGCCAGCCTGGAGGCGGGCGATCTCGACTCGATTGTGGCCACCGTCCTGGTTGATGTCGTTGTGTCAACAACCAACCCGGGCCTTCTCCCGAATGCGCGACCACAGGTGCTGGCGGGTCTGCGCCAGTCGGCGGTCTGGGCGGGCGCGCTACGGAATGCACGCGCCATACCCGTCGAGGCCGACTCGTACGCAACCTACCGCTTCGACCCCGTCGAATTTCGCGACTTCACTACCGCGACGGTGCTCCTGCTGGGCAGTACCAGCGGTCCGGTCGTGCAAGGATGGCTGCAGGATCTCCAAGCCGCCTTGCCGTCCAGTCGAATCGTGGTGATGAAAGGCCAGGCGCGTGGGGCCATGCATGAGGCGCCGGAGTTGTTTGTGCGCATAGTGCGGGCGGCCCTCGCGTGAGCGCCGGACTCGTCGCGACCGACTTCATGATTTGACTGCCGTACATGTGCGTCCCGACCGCTTCAAGTTGGTGGGCCGTAGTTTCCGTAACGCGAACCGCGGAGCACACCTTCAGGGCCGAGCGATCCGCATCAACTGACCCGCATGGCGACCATCCACCCGACGAATTCCAAGACCTGGTGGCCTAGCCTGTGATACCTCAGGGGTGTCGGGACTTAGTCATTGGGCGAATTCATGCGGATCGCAGAAGCAGACGCTCAGGTTGAACTGCGTACGGCCCGAGACGCGAGCCGAATTGCTCCCAACCTGTATGAGGCCTTGGAGACCGGGCCGCGTCGTCGATGCCAGATCCACTTCACCGACAGACTCAATAAGGTCCTTGAGAGTCCAACCAGGCGTGTTCACGCTCGTCGTGTAGTAGCTCACAATCTCGTGCGGTGACCAGTCGGTCGAATATTTAGCCCAGCAGCCGGTGCTCTGACCGACCGTGATCTGGGACGTTTCCGTGAGTTGGCTGCCCGGTGCCAGAACAAGCGCTTTGGATGGGCAATCCCCAATTGACGCCGGTGGGTGCAGTTCGTACAGTCTCACAACGAAGATTGAAGCGAGTACCAGAACCGCGACCAAAAGAAGACCCATGGGCACGAAAATCGCCGCGGCCAAAATCGGTACCGAACGTTGGCGACGGCTCAAGATGCAGGCCTCACATCCAGCCGCCTAATCGCTGAATGATCAGAGGGTGCGTTTGCGAACTGAACCGGCGATGGCCCTAGTCGAGACAGGCCTGAATACTGCTGCGGCAACCCAGGCACCAGACAGTGCGAGTACGCCAAAAACGGCGGCCGAGCGCAGATCGAAGCCGACTTCCTGAACATACCTTTGCTGGCTAATCTCTGTTGGAGTGCCTTCGAAGATCGTGTGGTAGTAATGACCATTGTCGGTGGACCATTGGTAGCCCTTGACACAGTTGACCGGAATCGGACCATGGCAGAACTTGGGAACGTCCCAGCCAATCGCCAGGAACAGCGTTACCGCTGCTAAGGCGCCGAAAGTGGTCGTCAAGGCCCACGGTCGAACCAGCTCCCTCAGCGACGGCCGAGCGTTCGTGTCGATCCGCTGCAGTCTGGCCCACAAGAACAGGCCAGGGAGGAACAGCCAGCCGGCGAGGGCCAACGGGCCGGTAAGGAAAGGGGGCAGAGGAATGAAGTGGCTGACCCAGATGATCGCGAGATAGCCAAACAGGGTCGCCATCAGCGCGAGCCGAATCGAGGTCGCCTGGTCCAGGATCCGGCCGCGGGGGTTTCGATTCGCCACCTCAACTCAAGTTAACGGCGCAGCACCCGATTCCTCGCCTTAGGCGCCGGCGCTGCGGGGCCGTAGTTTCCGTAACGCGAACCAACCTTGCATCGTCGGGAGTGCGATTTCGTTAGCCGAACCGGTCGTGCCTAACAGCCCGCCGATGATCGCCGACGACAACTGATTCGAGGCGGCAACTGCTAATACCGATTTGGAGGTGCCGCTACGCGACCTCGAGATTCGACCTAAGGTGCCCTGGCGGTTAGCCAGAGACGATTCGACCCGAAACCCCGTGTCTAGCTGAGCGGTTCGCCCAGGGCCAGTAGGTGCCTTAGGTGGTCGACGACCCCAAACGTCGTCGGCGCACGACGGAGCCAGAGGATGCAACCCTCGGGATTGACGTCGATTCCGCGCTGAACGAAATCTCGCAGCTCGGCCGGCACGTAGCAGATGAGCTGGTCGCGCGAGGACACATCGGCTCGGGAATCGCGGACGAGAGCCACCCAAGAATCCCAGGGTGGCGTGTTGTCCATGTCGAAGAAGCCGTTGGAGGCCTGCTCCGCCGCCCCATCGGCCAGCTGCTGATCGGGAAGGTAGAGGAGGAGATCGCCATCGAGGTCGTTCCGAGTGCCGACCGGCAGCGCACCTCTGACATTTGGGTCACGGCGTGCGCGATCGACGCACAGCCATCTAACCATTGCGGCCCGATCGGTTTGGAGTATCCATAGCCGCAGCCGATCGCTGCGAAGGCAGCCGCTGGGATTGGCAGGATCGACCCTCGGGCGGCACCAAGCGATGGCCTGTCCCAAGCGCGTGACAAGTGGCTCGTCGTCGCCAACCCCAAACAGATCGTGGTCCATCATCGCCCTCGACAACCTTCTCCTACTTCAGCAACGGCTGCGTGAGGCCCTTTGTCATCTCCCAGAACAAGATGAGGTCAAGAGCGCCGCCCGCCACCAGGCTGCCACCGCCGCTACAGTATCCAAGGCCCGGCAGTGGTCGTTGACCACTCGACCAAGGCGTCTGGCGCCTCCGGTTCGCGTTATGGAAAGCCGCCGAATTGGTGTGGGCCGGGGCTTCCGTAACGCGAACCAACCGATTACGGTGGCCGGCCGCTCCATCAGCCTGTTCTAAAAGGTCGGTCGGCACTAGCCCCCAGTCCCGCCGACAACCCTACCGTTGACGGTAGGGTCTACAATAGGCTTGCTATGGCAGTTCCCCGTGTGGTTACCGCAGATGACTTGAGAAGCCAGCTTGGCCATGAGCTCGATCTGCTTCGTTCGAGCGAGGAGGTTCTTTTCGTGTCCAAGCGTGGGCGGCTGACTGCAGTCCTCATTGATGTCGAGCAGTACCGAGCCATGGTCGAGCGAGCCGAGTACCTCGAGGACAGCCTCGCCGCGCTGCAGGCCCGCGAGGAAGCCGACCTGGCCATCCCCTGGTCGACGGTCCGCAAGTAGAACCGAGCAAGAGGTACGACGTTCGCCTCCATCCGGAGGCGATCAAGGCGTATCGCCGGCTCCGCGGATCTGTCGCCGATCGCATTGCAGCTGCGATCGATGGCCTCGGGATTAATCCGCGTCCTCCGGGCTCAGTAAAGCTTGCCGGTCGGGATGACTTCCGCATCCGCGTTGGCGATTACCGCATCGTCTATGCGGTGGACGATGCCGAAGATCTCGTCCTCATCGCCAGGATCGCCCACCGGCGCGACGTCTATCGACACTGATAGCGCAACCTACGGGTTCGCGTTATGGAAAGCCCCGCGAATTGGAGTGGGCCGTAGTTTCCGTAACGCGAACCAGTTCGCAATCATTGGCCGACTGATCAAACTCACATCGGCCGAGCCCAGCAGTTGATGGCTTGAGCTTTTTCAGGGTTGGATAGGCTTGTTTCCTAGGCCCCCATAAAGCTCTACGCCAAGCCACGGCATGCCAGGCGTGTACGCGATGTGTCCTTGGAGCCCATGCCCGAATTCGAACCGGGGATCTTCTTTAAACCTGGGACGATTCGTACCAAACGGCCTCACACGCTGCGATTAGCGGACGGCACGATAGACCAGGCGGTTCCGTTCCACTGCTCAGCCAGAGTCTGGAAGACTCCGCGGGGCGAGTAGTGGCCAACGGCCAGGCAGTGCGAACTGTCGTGGCAGGCGATCGCCGCCAAACCGTTGTTTGCATCGTGACCGGCGGTGGTGGTCCCGTTTGGCGAGGGGACGATCTTCCACGCGGTGCCGTCCCACAGCTCAGCAAGGGTGTCTACGTTGGACCGCTGCGTCGTGTTCCGCATATGCCAACCCGCGGCGAGGCAGAACAACGCGCTAAGGCAGGTCACACTCTGAAGCCGGTCGACGACCTGCGCGGGACCGGCCGGCACCGGAGGGTGTGGCGTTTGGGCCACATGCCACGACGAACCATCCCACGTCTCGATCATCGGCCCGCCTCCAGGCTGCGCGCCGTATGCAGCAGCACTCCCAACGCAGCGGATCGTATCGGTGCAACTGATGGTATCGATCGGGGACTGGCCTTCGGCAGGGCCGGTCGGAACGACCTTCCAGGCAGTTCCATTCCAGAGCTCAGTGAGATTGAGGGTCACCTGCTTGCCACGCTCAAATGTATAGTCGACCCCCGTCGCGAGGCAGAACGTTACTGATTTGCAACCCGTCGCGTACAGAAAACCGAGATGCAGGTCCGGCATTACTGTCCACGAGCCACCATTCCATCTCTCGATCAGGCCCTGGATATCTCCGCCGGTAGGAAAGTATTGACCGACAGCGAAGCAGAGAGATGTCGCGGGGCAGGATACGTCGCGCAGGACGCTGTTGATCGAGTTGGCGATGCTGGGCGCCGTGACCAGAGACCACGAGGAGCCATTCCATCGCTCGATCAGGACATGGGTGTGGAGGTAGGGGCCGTCGTAACCCACTGCAAAGCACAAGGACGAGCTCGCGCAGCTCACCCTGGCGATATGGCTCTGTCCGTCGCCGCTGTCTGGAGACTCCACGACGGACCACGACCGGCCATCCCATCGCTCGATCAGCGTGCGGTAACCCTCGTCCCCGCTAGCTCCGCTGATGAAGGTCTGGCCGACCGCGAAGCAAAGCGAGACGCTTGGGCAAGCGACTCCTGTCAGGTCGTTGAATATCGGGCTAGTAGACGACTCGCCGGATGCGCCGGTGCCCGACGAGCATGCTGCGATGAGGAACAGCAATAGACATAGCGCTGTCTTGCCATCTGCCATGAGCCCGTCAACCAAGATAAGGCGGCGAGGTGACCGCGACCGGAACGACGCGGAAGTCCACGCCCGGACTCGACCTCGGGACCCTACCAACGCAGCCTTTGGGCCGGCGAGGGCTCGTGGCTGTTTATCGTCAGGAGCACAAGAGCCGCAGAGATAAAGAATCAGCCAAAGCGCGGGGGAACATGGGTGTGATCGGGCCTGTTTGAGTTCATTTCTTGGTGGGCCTGGATGGACTCGAACCATCGACCAGCCGATTATGAGTCGGCCGCTCTGACCAGCTGAGCTACAGGCCCCCGCCCGGATTCAAGAGTCTATTCCGGCCACGCCGGGCGTTTAAAAGGCACACCGCGTAGGGTATGTGCGTAGGCAACTAAAGCGTGGGGGATTCGAAATGATTGGCCTTGGACTGTTGATTCTTCGCCTTGTCGTAGGGCTCACGATCGCCGGGCACGGCGCCCAGAAGCTGTTCGGCTGGTGGGGCGGCCCGGGCATGAACGGTTGGACCCAGGTGGTGACCAAGCTGCGCATCCGGCCGGCGCAACCATGGGCCTGGATCGCAGCCCTGGCCGAGTTCGGCGGCGGCATCTTGCTCGCTCTTGGCCTGCTGACACCGCTGGCTGCAGTGGCCATCGCCGGATCGATGATCATCGCCATCGCGACCGTTCACCTTCCCAGGGGTTTCTGGGTTACGAAGGGCGGCTACGAGTACAACCTCGTCGTGCTCGCATCAATGGCGGCCCTTGCGCTGACCGGGCCTGGGACGTACTCGCTGGACCAGCTGCTGCGCATTCACTTCCCGCAGCCGCTGACCGTGATCGTCGCCGCGATCGCGCTGCTCGCCGGGGTCGCTATCACCTTGGTGACGCGCAGCCCTCAGCCGCAGACCGAACGCAGACCGCAGGCGACCTGACTGCTCACGCCGCTGACGGCCTCGCCGCGGGTCGCCTGAGCAGGGAGGCGAGCGCGGAACGGATCCAGACCACCGTCCCCGACGGGGGCGGCAGGTGGACGAGCAAACCGATAACGGTTCAGGAAGAGGTTATTACCTCAGCCCTTGGGCGGCAGCAGGCCCAGTCGCTCAAGCTCGGTCAGATAGGTACGCACCTCAGGATCGGCAAGGAGGACGAGCAGCGACTCCATCGAGCGGCGCCGATCATTCTTGATGTTTGTGAGCCCCACGCGAGCCTTAGCTGTCGGTTGATCCGGCGCCAGCAGCTCCTCAGCGTGAACAGCGATGGTGGCCAGCCGGACGAGCACGGCGTCGGATGGCACCGCTGGCAGGTGTTCCTTAGAGCTCAATCGTCTCGACCGCGTTGACAATCCGAGCTTGCGGGTTCCTCATCACATTTCGGCCTTCGCCGTTCCACACCCGGCGCATCTTGGCAAGAAGGCCTTCAGCATCTTCGAGAGTGTCGAACTCCAGGTCGATGAGGACGTAGTTCGGATCGTCGACCGACTGCATCACTTGATATCGGCGGACGCCCGACCCTTTGCGGTCGGCTGGATCGCTGTCAAAAGCGCGCTTCCAGCCGGCGAAGTCGGGAACTGCATGTTCGATACGAAGAACGGGCACTTTTGGCTCCTTTACTGGGCCGATGACAGATCTGGCGAAATACATTCGCATTCGTTCCCGTCGGGATCGTCCACGTAGAACGTGCGCACGCCTTTGAGCACGGGATGGATTCCCGAACGCACCTCCAGGCCTTGTGCCCTGAATGTGTCTTGAAGTGCCTCGTACTCGCCGGCCTCGACACGAAAGGCCAGGTGGTGCAGAACCCGCTTTGCCTTCTCGCGTGGGAATGCCGATGACGAATCGGGATGCGGTACGAGCACGATCATCTCTGGGACGCCGGTCGCGCCCTCTCCGGCGCGCAGGAACTTGATGGGGAGCTCCGCCGGAGAGATCACGTCGAGACCGAACAGGTCGCGATAGAAATGCAGCGCCACATCCATGTCGCGCACCCATAGCACGATCTCGGCGAGACCGGCGACTGGGCGCCTCAAGCCGCGACCGATTCTCCAATCGCCATCAGGTTGATCTCACGAACGCGAGGCGGGACGGAGCACCCCGGCGCCAGCAGCAGTCCCAATCCACCGGTGTCTGCGATGGCGCGTCTCGCCTCCGCCTGCACCTCGGCGGGCGGACCGTAAAGCAGGCTCTTGCGCTGGCCCAGGCCACCCATCACCGCCCGCTCCGCCAGGTTGCGGCCCTGCGACAAAGTCGGCGTGCCGAGATTGTGGATCGACCAGCTCACCACCTGCGTCGGCAGGTCCCTGACCAGATCGAAGTGCAGCTTCGAACCACACAGGTGCACGACGTTGAACCAGGCCTCGTGCGGCAGCGTGCCCAGAACCGCCTGGTCGCTGGGCAGCACAAGCTCGCGATATACGTCCTCTGGCATCGCATCGCGGCCGGCGTAGCCGGAGATGGCATAGAAGATGCCCGCCGCGCCGGCCGCCACCGATCGCTTGCTGAAGTCGACGAGCGCTTCGGCTATGCGGTCCATCGCCGGTCGCACCAGCTCTGGGTGCTTGCGGAGCTCGCGCACCACCCTGGACGAGTTCTTGCCCACCAGGTAGCCGGCTACCGTCAGTGGGCTGAAGACGGTCTGAATCACAGGTACGCCGAAGCCGAGCTGCTTGGCGACCATGTGCAGCGAGTCGACCTGGTCGTCGAGCGCCTTGCGGTTGACCAACGCCACCGTGCTCCATGTCTCGAGATCGGGGACCGCCTCGCTTTCCAGCACGGGACCCTTGAGGCGATGCCCCGCCGGCTTGTACACCGATCCAAACGCTTCCGCGAAGCACGAGGCACGGGGTTGGAATTTCACGAAGTCCCAGCCGAACTGACGGGCGCGGTCGACCGTGACCGCGGCGAGATCCGCGGGCGACCATTCCTCGCGATATGTGTGACCCCACGCACCGAACGGCGGCCGGTCCGCCACACCCAGTGCGATCGCCGCCTCCACTCTTTTCCGACCGTTCATGGGTCCGAGTTTAAGCTGGACGGGACGATGATCTGGCGGGTGCGGCGAGAGATACGGTGTCCAGGTGGTCCCAGCGCTAGGCGGCGAAGATCCGCCGTGCTCGCCGGAGCGTCGTCCTAGATGGCCGACGAAATCGAGGCCCTGGCAGCGCGGCTTCGGGCGGCCGCCGAGGCACGGCCGATGAAGCTGCCCGTGAACCGGCGCGTAGACGAAAGCCATCACGTGGTCACGTCGAACGGCCTGTCGGTCTGGTTCACCGTCCAGGTCTCGCCGCACAGCCGCATCCAGGAGGCGATCTTCGAGCGCACGGACCGCGCTCCTTCCGATGGCGAATGCCGGCGCTGGCTCTCGCTCCTGATCGCCGGAGACGATGCGACCGAAGCACCGGGGATGCCGGGTTCGACGACGCGACGATTCGAGGCGTTCCAGCACAGCCCGCAGCACGAGGCGCCGCTCGCCTGATGTTGGCGCCTGCCGTTATCGAGGAGCTGCGACGTGCTGTCGGCAAAGAGCACGTGATCGACTCGAGCAACGACCTGCGCATCTTCGAGCGCGACGCCTCGATCGAGGGTTGTGCGCCCGACGCAGTTGTCCTGCCGGCCAACTCGGCCGAGGTGTCCGCGGTGATCAAGATCGCGGCGAAGAACCGCATCCCGGTGGTGCCGCGCGGCGCCGGCACCGGCCTTTCAGGTGGAGCCGTCACCATCCGCGGCGGCATCGCCTTGCAGGTGACGCGCATGCGCAGGATCTTGGAGATCGACCCGGTCGCGCAGACAGCACTGGTCGAGCCGGGCGTCGTCAACCAGGAGCTGTCGCTGATGGCGGCGGGGCACAGGCTGTTCTACGCGCCCGATCCGTCGAGCCAGAAGGCCTGCACGATCGGCGGCAACGCGGCGGAAAACTCGGGCGGCCCTCACTGCCTCTACTACGGCGTGACCACGAACCACGTCCTGGGCATGGAGGTCGTCCTGGCCGACGGAAGCATGCACTGGGTCAGCGGCGATGCTCCCGATCGCGTCGGCCTCGACCTCTGCGGCGTGCTCGTCGGTTCCGAGGGAACCCTGTGCGCGATCACCAAGGTCAAGGTCGGCCTGCTGCGCACCCCGCCGAGCGTGGCCACGCTGCTCGCCGCCTTTCCGACCATCGAGGCGGCCAGTCAGGCGGTGTCCGCAGTGATCGGTCACGGCATCGTCCCGGCCGCGCTCGAGATGATGGACAGCGTCACCGTCGGCGCGGTGGAGGCGCACTACCACGCGGGCTATCCGACCGATGCGGGCGCCGTCCTACTGGTCGAGGTCGACGGAATCGCGGAATCGACCCTCGAATTGATGACTGCGATCCGCAAGGTGCTGGGCGAGAACCACGGCTACGCGATGCGCGAGGCGCAGACCCCCGCCGAGCGAGACCTGCTGTGGGCCGGCCGCAAGGGCGCCATCGGCGCGCTGGGCCGGATCAAGCCCAACTACTACCTGCACGACGGCGTGGTGCCTCGCAGCCGGTTGCCTCAAGTTCTCTCGGCCGTTGGCGAGATCGGGGTGCATTACAAGCTGCCGGTCGCCAACGTGTTTCACGCGGGTGACGGCAACCTGCACCCGAACATCCTGTTCGACCTCCGCGACAGCGACGTGCTGCCGCAGGTGGAAAGCGCGGGAGAGGAGATGCTTCGTGCGGTGGTCGAGCTCGGCGGGGCGCTTTCTGGCGAGCATGGCATCGGGCTCGAGAAGGCCGCGTTCATGCCCTGGGTCTTCAGCCCTGACGACCTCGACGCGATGCGACGCGTGAAGGATGCGCTCGACGGTCACGGCATCCTGAACCCCGGCAAGATCTTTCCGGATCCCGAGCAGAAGGTGCCGCACCTCGCTGGGCGCACCGGCCTCGCTGTCGAAGCGAAATGGTGGTGAGTCGCGGCACGCGCGCGACTGAGAAGCCGGCGACGGCCGAGGAGCTCGCGAAGCGCCTGCACGATGCGGCCGCGGCGGGCACGGCGGTATTCCCGGTCGGTGGCGGCAGAGCCGCTGAGATGGGCGACCTGGCTGTGCGCGACGGCATCGAGCTCCACACCTCCGCGCTCGACCGCGTGCTCGAGCACTCGCAGGCGGACATGGTCGTGAGCGTCGAGGCGGGCATCACGCTGGAAGCGCTGCAGGCGCAGCTTGCGAAGAGCGGCCAGTTCCTTCCTCTTGATCCTTTCAACTCGCCCGGCCACACGATCGGCGGGCTGCTGGCGTCGGGATGGACTGGCCCGCTTCGCCTTCGTTACGGGTCGGCCCGCAACTTCCTCATCGGCATCCGCGTCGCGCTTCCCGACGGCCGCCTCGCCAGCGCGGGCGGGCGCGTTGTCAAGAACGTCAGCGGGTACGACCTGATGAAGCTCCACTACGGAGCGCTGGGAACGCTGGGCGTCATCGTCGCCGCCTCGTTCAAGGTTTTCCCGAAACCACTGCACGATGCCAGCGTTTCGTTCGAGGACGAGTCGATTGACAAGGTGTGGTCCGCGGCCGAGCGCGCGCTCGGCATGCCGATGGCGCCGTCGGCGGTCGAGGTGTTCTCGAGTCGCCGCGTGATCGCCCGTTTCCTCGGCAGCCCCGACGCGACCAAACGCACCGTCGCCGACCTCGGCTGGGCGAAGGCAGACGGCGCGGTGTGGAAGCAGCATTCGAAAGCCGCGCCCGCCCACTGGGCGCGAATCGCGACACCAAGGCACCAGCTGCGGGCGATACTCGAGAGGCTCGGCCCGGAGCAGGCCTGGTGGGCGTCGCCGGGGACAGGCATCGCGAACTGGACAGTCGCGGGGGGGGCTGAAGAGGTGCGCGCTGTGCGCGCCGCGGCCGTCGCCGCCGGAGGATCGCTCGTGCTGATGGCCGGACCTGCCGACTTTCGCCGCGACGCCGGCGCTTGGGGCACTCCGCCCGCCACGCTTCACCTCATGCGCCGCCTTCGTGCGGCGTTCGACCCCAACGAAGTCATCAACCCAGGAAGATTCGTCGTATGAGCGAAGAGTCCCCTCTCCCCGCAGGGGAGAGGGCGAGGGAGAGGGGCGCCATCAGCCCATTCGCACGTCTCAGCGACGACGACCTCGCCACCTGCGTGCACTGCGGGCTGTGCCTCGACGCTTGCCCGACCTTCCGGCAGACCGGCCTGGAAACAGAATCGCCGCGTGGGCGCATCTACCTGATGACCCAGTGGAAGCGCGGTGGGCTTCCGTTCACCGAGGACCAGGCTCGTCACATCGACCTCTGCCTCGGCTGCCGCACATGCGAGGCCGTGTGCCCGTCGGGGGTGCCTTACGGAAGGATCATCGAAGCCGGGCGATCAGAGCTGGAGCGCATTCGCCGTCCTACCCCGAAGCGCTGGCTCGCGCGCACGGCTCTGCGCCAGCTCCTGGCCAAGCCGCGGCGCCTTCGCACAGCGGGCACCGTCACCAGGGCGGCACAGACGCTCAGGCTCACGTCCCTCGTGCGGTCAGGAAGGCAGCTGCCCCCGCTGCGGCCACGCTTCCAACCACCTTCAGGAGGGATCGCGCCTGCCATCGGCCCCAGGCAGCATCGAGTCGCCTTCCTGGTCGGCTGCGTGATGCCGATCCTTTATCCGCAATCGCACGAAGCAGCGGTCAGGCTCTTGCAGCTCGCCGGCTGTGAGGTGTGGTTTCCGCGCGCAGAGAGATGCTGCGGCGCGCTCCTCGCGCACAACGGCGATCTCGATGGCGCCGAGCAGCTCCGCGACATGAACATGCAGGTGTATCGCGACTCCAACTTCGAAGCACTCATCGTCGACTCGGCAGGCTGCGGCGCTCACCTCAAGGACTTCTATCCCGAGCTGACGGGCCGCGTGAAGGACTTGAGCGAGTGGCTCGTCGAAGTGGGTCTTCCCACTCCACAGCGTGAGGTGAAGATGCGCGTCACCTATCAAGACGCATGTCACCTCGCACATGCGCAGCGCATCAAGAAGCAGCCGCGCGACCTCATCCGCTCGATTCCAGGAGTCGAGCTGGTGGAGATGCGCCATCCCGACATCTGCTGTGGCGCGGCCGGGCTCTACAGCACGATGGAGCCCGCCATGTCGGCGCGAATCTTGCAGGAGAAGCTGGAAGACGTGTTGAGCACGCGCGCCGAGATGATCGTCACCGGCAACCCCGGTTGCCAGATGCAGCTCGAGTCAGGGCTCCGCTCCAGAGGCTCGACGATGCGCGTCGAGCACGTCGCCGAGCTAGTGGTCCGCGCCTTTCTGCATTAGACCGATCTTCTTGAGGCGCGGCAGAGCCTGGGTCTTGGTCACGTCCACATCGACCCGCGCCACCGCCACCGTCACGTTGTCTGGCGCTCCGAGCTCTCGGCATCGCTCGATGACGCGCTTCGCGCCCTTCTCGAGGTCGCCGTCCTTGAGCAGCAGCTTGCCCATCTCCTCGACGCTGACGCCCGCGGTCTCGACACCGTCGCTGCACAGAACGATCGCGTCCCCTTCCTCGATCTTGAGCTTGTCGGTGAACGACTGAATCGACTCCCACACGCCTACCGCGCGCGTAAGGCGGTGCTTGAGCGGATGAGTCGCCGCCTCTTCCGGCTTGATGACACCGAGGCGGACCTGCTCGGCCGGCCACGAGTGGTCCTGCGAGATGAGCTTCGCATCGCCATTGTGAAAGAGATACGCCGGGCTGTCGCCGACGTTCAGCACGGCCACCTCGCCGTTGCTGATGGCGGCGACGACCATCGTGCTGCCCATGCCAGACCACTCAGGGTTGTCGCGCTGAGCCTCGAAGACTGCGGTGTTGGCCTGCTTGCACGCGCGCTTCAGTCGCTCCAGGTCCGCGCCTTGGTCGCCGTCCTCCGCGAGGACGCTCGTGAGCGTGGTCACTGCGATGCTGCTTGCCATCTGCCCTGCCGCGTGTCCACCCATCCCGTCACAGACGACCAGGAGCGTGTCGAGGCCCGCCTTGTTACGCCACACGATCACGGCGTCCTCGTTCTCCTCCCGCTCGAGGCCCGGGTCGGTCGCCGAGGCGACCTTAAGGCGCATCGCCCGAGACTTGACTAGCCGCCGAGGACAGAGAAGTGGACCGCGTTCTGCCCGATGGAGATCCGGTCACCGTGGTTGAGCTCCTTCTCCTGGATCGGCTCGCCGTTCACGAGCGTGCCGTTGGTGCTCCCGAGGTCGACGATCCAGAACTGCTCTCCGCGGCGTTCGACGCGTGCGTGGTGCCCGCTGGTGGCCGGGTCGCGAAGAATGAGGTCATTGTCGGGCGAGCGCCCAAGTCGCAGAGCGGCATCGCCGGCCCGATGAGTGTGGCCCGCGTCGGGCCCGGACTCGATCGTGATCTCGGCCTGCGGGCCGGCGCCGCCGACTGAGCGAAGGGGCCGGGTCGGGCCGCCAAGCGGCATCGTGTCCATCGGCGGCGGGGACGTGGCCGGCGGCTGCCAGGCCGGCATGAGGGCGGTGGCATCGTGAGCGGCTGCGGCTGCCGCGCTGGAGGCGACCATCGTCTCGGCCACATCCGGGATGTGCTCAGCGCGTGGCGCGGGGGCGGCCGGCGGGGCCGACGCGGCCTGCGCCTCCCAGGGCGGCGGAACCGGCGCGGGGGCCTGGCCCGGGGGCGAAACCACGGTCTCGGCGAGCGGCGGTTCCGGGAACTTCGGGAGGGCTGCCGGCTCGGCCGGGGGCGACCACGACGGAGCCGCGCTGGGCGCTGAAGGCGCAGGCGGCGGAGCCGCGGTGGGTGGTGGCGGCGGAGGCGCTGAGGTTGGAGGTGGCGGAGGCGGCCCTCCCGACCAGGACGGCGCAGGCGGCGCTGCCGGTTCCTCGCTCCTGGGCACATCCCAGGCCGCGGTGCCGGCCGGTTGGCCCCACGAAGGTGCGGGCGCAGGTGGTGCGTTGGGGACGGCTGCCGCCGGGGCATCCCATGAAGGCGCAGGTGCTCCCCAACCCGGAGCCGGCGCGCCGGCCGGGGACGCCGCCCCGGGCGTATCCCAAGACGGGACGACGGGTGGGCTCCCCCACGACGGGCCCGCGGTCTCCGGGGCTGTCGAACGGGCAGGGGGAGGCGGCGCCGGGGGCGGACCCGAAGGTGGCCCCAAAGGTGGCCCCGAAGGCGGCCCCGAAGGCGGCGCGCCCCACGATGGTGCGGGCGCGGGCGGGACCGCGGGCTTGGGCGCATCCCACGATGGCGCGGGAGGCGGTGGCGCCGAGGAAGGCGCGGGCGCCGACGAGCCCCACGTGGGCGCAGGCGGCGCGGCCGGTCCAGATGGACCCCACGAAGGGGCCGGAGCCGGCGCAGGGGGAGGCGGCGGCGGAGCGGCGCCCCACGTGGGACCCGCCGGGGATGTCGGAGCAGCTGGCGCACCAGGTGTGGGCGCTCCCCAGGTCGGGGCCGCACCCGGCGGAGCCGGCGGCGTGCTCGGCGGCGCACCGGGAGGAGGTGGCGGGCCCGCGGGCGCACCCCAGGCTGGCGACTGTGCGTTGGCCCCCCACCCACCTGGAGCCGGGTGCGGCGCCGGTTGATCCCAGCTCGGCGACGGCGGCGCCACGATCGTCGGCGCGACGGCGGCGCCGGGCGTGGCCGACGGCGGCGGGGCCCACGTCGTGACGCCGCCCCGCGCGGCGCCGGGAGCCTGCGGCGCCGGCGTCGCCGGTCGCACCGGAGGGCCGGCCTTCTTCCGCTTGCCGCGGCGGCGCCGCGCCCTCAGGTACAGCACGCCCGCGATGAGCGCCGCCACCGCGAGGACGAGATCCGCGTACACGGTTTCAGATGGCATCCGGCTGAGGGCCTCCCTTGTCCCGAGTCCGTCTATGGATCAATTACGAAATCACCTTTCTTGCGGACCCGCACTCGCGCGTGTCGACGCGTCAGTGCTGAAGTATGCCACCCGTACTCGGAAGTGGACCAGAGCTAAACGGTACCGCTGATGACGATGCGGCCCGAGGCGACGCCTGGCACCGTGATGTCGGCGTCGAGAGAATGGCGGCCGGCGCCGAGGGGCTCGCCGGTGACGACATGAATGCGCATCCGCCTGCCGACGGGCAGGTCCAGGTGGCGCGGGAACGGCGCGCGCCCGGCATGCGTCTCCACCTGGATGTCGTGCCGAATAAGGGGGATGCCATCAAGCCGAAGGCCGCCAACGCCCGCCACCACCGCGGGCCGCGTCCGGTTCTCCAGGACGAAGCTGAGCCCATCTTTCTCCGCGCGCAGGCTGACGAGATCGGCCAGGCCCTCGGCGAGGTAGCGAGGAAGCTCCGGGCGCGGCGGCGGCGAGGGCAGGGTCGATGTCACGGTGAAGCGCAGCTCGGTGCGATCGAGCTCCCGACCCAACACCACCAGCGAGGCGTCGAGACGGTAGTCACCCTCGACCTCGAGCGGCACACTCAAAGTGGTTGCGTTGACAGCGGGCTCGAACGCCGTCGGCACCTCCACGTCCGCGGCACCGGAAAACTTTCGCTGGATCGCATCCGCAATTCGGCTCACGCCTCGCCGACCCGCGCGGCGCTCACGCATCAGGGTCCAGCGCACCATTCCCGGGCCTGCCACATCGGGATCGTCGTTGACGATCACGAGACGCGCCTCGAACGGAACGGCCGGACGCTGGATGATCCCAAACGGCCGATCGGGTTCGTACGCGAGCGGCTCGATGACCAGCCGAGTCGCCTTGAACGCTCTGGCCAGCGCTGCGAGCGCGGGCTTCGGCATACGCGCGCCGTCAACGAGCCCGAAGCCGATTCCGGGAAACGGGTCGATGAGGTGATACGCGAACGCACCCCAGCACGGCTCGAACTTCCGCGTGCGAAGGTGCTCGGCCGCCAGACGGACGAGGTCGGCCTGGAATGACTGCGACTCCTCGACGTATGACTGCAGGTCGGTATGCGCGGATGGCAGCCCGACTCCGCGCTCCGCCCAGTTGACCGGTTGAAAGCCCGCGAATCTCCACGCCGCGTCGTCGTCGGCGACCGGCCAACGCGTCTCGATGCTCTCCCAAACCGGCGAGTCGACGCTGGGCAGCGCTTGCGCTCCAAAGCCGCTGACCATCACGGGCTCGGCCTGCGTGATGGCGCGCCACGAACCCGTCGCCCAGCCGAGGAGAGGGTGCTCGTCGATGTCGCCCGATGCGGCCAGAGCGGGACGCGTCCTGTCCAGGCGCTCGAAGGAGGCCTTCAGCTCCTGGTCGATGGAGTGGTTTTGGCGAACCGCGTTGACGTCGCCCAGCTCGGCGTTGACTGCGAGCCACGGCGGGTCGTTGTGCGCCACCCAAAACGCGACCGACGGCCGGTTGCGAAGCAGCTCGACCATCTCCGCCTGCTGCTCGCGCGCGGCGACCTCGAAAAAGCGCGCGTCGTCGCCACGTGCGTGATATGCGTACGCCCCCAGCAGCGGCAGCTCCTGCAGGAGGAGCATGCCGGCATCGTCGGCGCGCCGGTAGAACTCGGCGGGTAGGACGTTGGCCAGGACACGCAGCGCATCGACGCCGGCCTCCTTGGCAATGCGGAGGTCTGCGTCAAAACGCTCTGGGCTCAGCTCGTCGAGCCGATACGAAGGCGCGTAGCACGCTCCCCGCAAGAACATCGGCCGGCCGTTCACCGCAAGGGTCCACCGACGAGGACCGATGTCCCACTTGAGCTCTCTGAACCCGAAGGAATCCTCGACTCGAGTCGATTCCACACCTCCCGCGGCACGCGCAACCATCTCGGCTCGGTACATCGGCTGCTCACCGAATCGCCATGGCTCCCACCGCCGCGCGCCAGGAAGGGCAAGCCGCATGGAGACCGTCTGCTCGCCACCGCCGGCGAGCCTCACCTCACGATGGAGGCGCAGCGGCGTGGCCGACCTGTCTCCGCGATTGGAGCTGACAACGAGCTCGACCTGCCCCTCCATCTGGCGCCCATCGAGGTTGCGGAGGCGCGCCTCCACCTCGAGCCGGCCGTCGCCGGCTTCGAATTGTGAATTGAGACGCATCCAATCGACTGCGATAGGCCCTATGTACTCGAGGCCGACGGGGCCCCAGATGCCGACCGGAACCTCCCAGCGATAAGGGTCCGGCAGGCTCGAATAAGCCGATGCCGGGTAGGGCTTCAGCTCGCCGTCGTTGAACATGCCCATCACGTGCCGTTTCTTCTCCGGCTGGGTCTCGACCGGCGACTCGCAGCAGATGACGAGCAGGTTCTCGGGCTTGAGGTAGGGCGTGAGGTCGAAGCCAAACGTTGCGAAATAGCCGTAGTGCGAGCCCAGCAGCTTGCCGTTGAGCCACGCATGCGTGGCGAGAAACGCACCGCCGATACGCAGCAGCACGCGCCCTGCGTGATCCGGACGCTGGAACTCCGTGCGGTACCACACCGCCTGGCTGCCCTCCCGCGCCGCGAGCTGTCGCGGCACCTCGATCGGCCTCCAGCCGGTGCCACGTCCGATCGTCAGGCGTTCGGCCTCGCCTTCGCCAAGCGACATCCACACGGCTTCCCAGCCTCCGAGCTCGCGCATGGCGCCTGACCTCTGCGCCAGCGGGAGGAACAGGCAGTCGCTCAAATCGCCTTGCTGGCATGGACGAACGCGCCGTCCGCGGTCGTACAGAAGATGACATCGCGCCTCATCGCCTCGGCAAACGTGACTTCGCGACCACGCTGGACGAGCGCGAGGATGCTGCCGCCGAAACCCGCGCCCATGATGCGCGCGCCGAGACAGCCTTCGATGCCCCACGCCCGCTCGACGAGCGCGTCAACCGCGGGCGTCGACACCTCGAAATCGTCGCGGAGGCTCTTGTGCGACTCCTTGAGGAGCACTCCCAACTTTTCGAAGCGGCGCTCTTTGAGCGCGTTGACGAAGGCGTGCACGCGCGCTATCTCGGAGTCGACGTGGCGCCGGCGCTTCGGGACCCCAGCCTCGGCCTCGCGCCTGCGTTCGTTGTAGGGCGTGTCCGCGAGCGAGCGATGCTCGCCCGAGTCGATGACCGCGATCGCGAGCTCGTCCGGAAAAGGCACCGCTTGATATTCGAGGGTCGAGCAGTCCAGCAGCAGGGCGTGCCCGCGGCGTCCCAACGCCGACGCGAACTGGTCCATCACGCCCACGTGCACGCCGGTAGCACGCTGCTCCGCACGCTGACACGCAAGCGCTGCCTCGGCGCCGTCGAGCTGAGGACGCAGGCCCACCGCTATCGCGACCAGCAGGGCGGCCGACGAGCTGAGGCCGGAGCCCGGTGGAATGTCCGACTCGACAGACACCACTTGTGGCGGCGCGCCGAGGTCGACGCCGATGGCGCGCAGGTACTTGAGCCCGCCGCCCACGTCGCTTTCGATCGACCACTCCCGCGCTTCGCGCCCGGTGACCCGCGTGTGCCGATCGACAGCAGCCGGCAGCACCACACCGCCGAGGTAGTCGACGTGCTCCCCGATGAGGTTCACTCGGCCGGGCGCACGGCCCTTCCACGCCCGCGGACGCTCGGACCTAGACGCCACGCAGCTCCGCGGCTTTGTCCTCTGCGCGCGCATCGACGATAAAAGCGCCTGCTCCGAGCTCCGACCCCGCCAGGTACTTGAGCTTGTCGCGGGTTCGGTTTGGTGGATAGAACTCCACATGGAAGTGATGGTCGCCGCGGGTACGACCGGCTGGTGTCTGGTGCATTGCCATCACGTATGGCAGCGGACGGTTGAAGAGGCGGTCGTACTTTTGCAGCACACCTTTCAGGATCCGCGCGAACGATTCATCGTCGTCATCGTCGAGGTCGAGCAGTCCGGCGCGATGCCGAATCGGCGCCAGGTGGATCTCGTAGGGCCAGCGCGCGAACGGCGGTACGAACGCAATCCAGTTCTCGTCCCGAAGGACGGTCCGCTCGCCGCCGCGCTCTCCGCTGATCACGTCGCAGTAAAGGCAGCGGCCGGTCTCGCGTTTGTGCCTGGCCTCGGCCCGCAGCTCCCGCTGCAGGACCGGTGGGATGAACGGATACGCGTAGATCTGTCCGTGTGGATGGCTCAACGTGACGCCGATCTCCTCGCCGCGGTTCTCGAATATGTAGACGTACCGCACATTTGGCAGGCGCCGCAGCTCGCTCGTGCGATCACGCCATACCTCGATGAGGTCGCGAATATGCTCGACGCTTTGCTCGCCCAGCGATGAGTCGTGATCGGGCGTGTAGCACACCACCTCGCATCGTCCCTGCTCGCCCGTGAACGAGGGAAAACGGTTCTCGAACACCGCGATGTAGTAATCGGGCTCGGGGATCTCGGTTTCGAGATGCCCTGGTCGGGTGGGGCACAGCGGGCAATGGTCTGGTGGCGGGTGATACGTGCGGTCCTGACGCCAGGGGGCGACGGTAACCCACTCTTCTAAGAGCGGATGCCAGCGAAGCTCGCTCATGGTTTCTCGTAGTAGATGAGGTAACGACCATCATTCTTAGCAACGCGGCGCTTCCGCAACTCCGTGAGTGGAGAGGAAGTCGACGTTTTCGTCCTCCCCGCTTTATGGGGAGGAAAGAGGTGGGGAGCCACACTCTCCCGAGGCCTTCGCGCCGGACTACCCAAGTGCCAGCCTGACCGCATCAGCGGGAGCTGTCACTGTCTCCAGACCCTTCACCGACCAGCTGTCGAGCGCGACCACCGGCCGGCCGATACGCCGCGCCACCGCGATCTCGCTCAGCGTGCCCCAACCCTCACCGATCGCGATCACGCTCTCCGCCGCGGTGACGATGAGGACGTTGCGAGCCTGGCCCATCCCCGTCGGCAGCGAGATGGTGAGGTGAGGGCTGGCGCCCTGGCGATCGTCGTCGGGCAGGATTCCGACCACAGTCCCCCCGGCACGCGCGGCGCCCTCGCTCGCAGCGCCGGAGACTCCGCCTAGACCGCCGTTGATTACGACGACCCCGGCTTCCGCCAGCAGCCTCCCCACTTCACGCGCCGCCTTCAGCTGCGATGCGGTCGCATCGGAGGCGCCGCACACGGCGACGTATCTGCGTGGCATCGACCCATGAGTCTAGGGGCACCCCTGCGTTGGGCGTGTGGGCTGGTACACTCCGCTTCGAAGTTCAACGCCCGTGGGGCAAAGGAGGTGAGGCGGAAACTTGGATAAACCGAATCGCGATGCCAACCGCCTCGTTTGCCAGCCGGGAGCTCGGGAGGACGTGAGCCTCTAAGGGCTTCCAGTTCCGAATCCGGCTCCTGGAGTCGGAGGCGGTAGCAACGCGAACGTCGACAAGGGGAGCCGGGCTGGAGCCCGGCTCTCTTTTTTGTGGCTCAGACCGCGCTGTGGCCCGGCTCTTTTTTTCGCCGCTAGGATTCATCCATGGGCCAGCAGGACTTCTCGCAGCGCATGAACGAGCTGCCGGAAGGCTGGCTGCAGGCGATGGGCATCACGATCACGCTTGCGACCCAGGACGAGGTGCGTGCCGAGCTGACGGTCGGCACCCCGCACCTGCAGGGTTACGGCATCGTTCACGGCGGCGTCCACTGCGGCCTCATCGAGTCTCTCGCCTCCATCGGGGCGGCACTGTTCGCGATGCCTCGCGGGCAGCACGTGGTCGGACTCGAGAACAACACGAGCTTCATCCGCGCGGTGCGCGCGGGGGCGAAGCTGAAAGCGGTGTCGACTCCGATCACGCGCGGCCGCCGCACACAGGTCTGGGAGGCGCGGGTCCTCGACGACAAGGACCAGGTGGTCGCGACCGGGCGCGTGCGGCTCCTATGCATCGAAAACGACCAGGCGCTGGCCGGCGAACAGGTCCAGGGCGTGCTCCACCCCGAAACCTAGTGGTTCGTCAGGTAGCCGAAGATGATCTCGTCGATCAGCTGCTCGATGGGCGCCAGGTCATCTGTGTAGACCTGCCCGTGGTATGGCGACAGCCTGAGCTTGCCCTCGTCCAGCGCGCTCGCCGCGGCGTCGACCGCAAGCGGCGCCGCCACCAAACGCAAGTTGTGGACGACGTCGTCGACGGTGACTGTTTCAGTCGACGCGTAGACGACCGTGTTCGTGTAGTTGGGATCGTCGAGTAGGAGAACGCTGGGAAAGACCGCGGCCATCGTGCTCGCGAGCGCGTCAACGAGACGGTAGTCGGTAGCGGTGCGGCCGACATTGACGGCGATCACCCCGCCCGGGTTGAGATGCGCCTTGACCTGTTGGAAGAACTCGCGGGTCGTGAGGTGGAACGGGATGTAAGGCTGGCGGTACGCGTCGAGCACGACGACGTCGTAATGCGCGGCCTCCGTATCGAGCCAGTAGCGCGCATCGGCGACCACCTCATGCGCGCGGGCATCGTCGAGGTGGAAATAGCGATGACCGACCGCAAGGATGTCCGGGTCGATCTCGACCCCGGTGATGTCGATCTGGTCTCCAAACGCCAGTCGATACTGTCGTGCGCCGGTGCCGGCGGCGAGGCCCAGAAAAGCCACGGACCGTGGGGTCGCGGGCGCCGACTGCGCGGGGCGGAACGCATCGGCGAGCAGGAGGTAATCCCAGTAGCCGTGCGTGAGATTCGTGTTGCTGTCGTACACGGAGTGAACGGCCTCGCCCTCGTTGAGGATGAGCTCGGTGGTGGTGCCGGCCTGGACGACCTGTATGTAGTTGTAGGCCGACTCCTTTTCGTAGATGAGGGAGCCGACCTCAGGTGGCTTGATACCGGCGGGTAGGAAGATCCACGCGAGGATCACCGCCACCGCGAATGACGCGTAGAGGCGGCGCCTCGGCCACAGCGCCAGCCCCGAGATGACTACGAGCGCCAGTCCGAACGCGACGATCGTAGGCCGCGTCCCGTAAGTGGGGATGAACCAGAAGACGGGCAGGAAGGTGCCGAGGATGCTGCCGACTGTCGAGAGCGCGTACACACGGCCGGCAGTGTTGCCGCCGGTCGCGACGTCCTTCAAAAGCAGCCGGATCGCGAAAGGGCTGACGCAGCCCAGCAGCGTCACCGGCACGGCGAAAAGGAGCACGACCGCGAGCAGGGTGCCGGCGACCAACCCCACGCTCAGCTCGCGAAAGCCCTGCTGCGAGGCGAGCAGGATCGGGTAGCTCGCGAGCGGGATCACGCCGATCCACAAGCCAGCCCACGCGGTGATCTGATACAGGAGGTCGTAGCGCGGATACCGGTCCGCGAGCCGGCCGCCGATCACGTATCCCGCCGACAGGTAGACCAGGATGAGGCCTATCAGCACGCCCCACACGTACAGGCTCGTTCCGAAATACGGAGCGAGCAGGCGCGACGCCCCGAACTCGACGCCCAGCGACGCCATCCCTGACACGAAGACGAGCGGGAGCAGCAGTCGTCGCGACAGGGCGGGAGTCACGGTGAAGCTAGAAGACTAGCTAAGCGGTTGTTCCGAGGCCCATTTACGAGTGCGCTCGTCCATCGGCACCGGCAGCTGGACCTTGACCTCGGCGTACATGTCGCCCGGAGGGCCACCTTTCGGGTCGGGCAGACCCAGCCCGCGCAGCCTGATCTTCGTCCCGTTCTGGGTTTCCGGTGGAACCTTGAACTGCACCTGGCCGCCCTTCAACGTCGGCGCCGACACCTCGCCGCCGCGAAGCGCGACCTGCAGCGGGACCGGCACGGTCACGTTCACGTCCTTGCCCTCGCGCCTGAAAACAGGATCCGGCGCCACCTGCACGGTCGCTCGCAAGCCTGGCACGCGCAGCACGGTGCCCTCTTTGACTCCCGCGGGGACCTTGACCTCGACGCGCCTGCCGCCGGGAAGCTCGACCGTGCGGCTGGTCCCGCGGTAGACCTCGCCGAGGCTGACCGTGATCGGAGCCTCGACGTCCACCGGCACCGGTCGGGCGCGGGTTCGGCCGGCGTTGCCGAAGATCGATCCGAAGATGTCCCCGAACGAGCCGCCCTCGCCGAAGAGATCCTCCATGTCCTCGGGGCTGACCGTCCGGTACTGGACATCCGGGCCACCCTGCTGGGTCCGAAAGCCGCCGCCCGGCCGGCGACCGCTGCCAGGCTCCACGCCCGCCTGCTGCGCCGCGGCCCAGTCCGCGCCGAACTCGTCATAGAGCTTCCGCTTCTTGGCGTCCGACAGCACTTCGTGCGCCTCCGAGATCTCCTTGAACCGCGCCTCCGCCTGCTTGTCGCCGGCGTTCAAGTCCGGGTGGTGCTTGCGTGCGAGCTTGCGAAATGCGGACGTGATCTCTTTCTGCGTCGCCGTCCGCGGCACGCCCAGCACGTCGTAGTAGTCCTTGGTCTTGGCCATCTGCCTAGAGGTGAGGCCGGAGGGCCGGCCCAGAGATTTGGGGACCCAGGTGGCACGAGCCGAAGGCAGGGGTGGCCCGAGGAGGAGCGCATCCCTTTGGGGTCCCCGCGCGCAGCGCGGGAGGATGCGAAGGGACGGGCCCCCTAACGCCCGGATCGGGCCGCATGGGCCCCAAAGATCGGGTCGGCATCTCCGGTCTCACCTCTCAGGTTCTACCCGCTTCAGGAGGCTGACAAATCCTGGGCGGCGGTCGTACCCCAGCCGCTCGTTGATGTGAAGCATGGGGGCGTTCTCCGAGTCATTGTCTGTCAGCACGGTTGGCACCCCCAGCTCGATCGCCTGGCGCAGCGTCTGAAGCTTGACTGCGCGTGCGAGGCCACGGCCACGGTGGTCGGGGTGACTGCACGTGTATCCGGTCCACACCTGGCCTCTGATCGGCGGAAAGCGAAGGTAGGAGGCGGCGACAGGATCGCCGTTGTCCAGCGCCACCCAGTAACGGTCGCGCCGCTTGTCGGGAGCATCGATGCGCTCGACGAAGTTCTCGTACGTCTCCGGAGGGATCGGATACGTGGTCGGGATGTCGAGCCTCGTCACCTCGAAGAGTGCGTGCAGCTTGCCCAGCGACTCCGGTTCCGTCCATTGGGCCAGAGTGGTCAGATCGACTCGCGACTCGCTTGCCTTCGCCAGCGCGACCCGCGCTTCTTCGAGCAGTCGCTCCCCATGCGCGGCGAGGTCGAGCTCCCAGACCTTCTCGGTGCGGTCATGCTCGTAGCCAAGTCGCCCCAGGGCCTCCAACACGTCGCGCTCGTCCTCGACCGTGTAAGCCTCGAGGATGCGGGCGCCACCGGCCTCGGCGTCGTGAGCAACCCATGTCCAGAGCGACCGAAGCAGATCCTGATCGAGCCTGGCCCGATCAAGCAGCACCCCCACATGGCAGTTGTGCTCGGGCGATTGTTCCCACGGTCCGTGGCTCCATTCGACAAAAGCGATTGGGCGGCCTTGCAGCTCGGCGATAAAGCGCGCATTCGACCAGCCGTCGCGGGGATGCTCCCATCTGTATCGCGTCAGCACCGGGTCCTCTGGCAGCTCGGGATAGGCGGCGGTCATGATGTCGGCGGCCAGCGCGGCGTCGTCGACGGTCGCCGGCCTCAGCTTCGGGTCGTTCACGAACCAGACTCTAGCTAGAACGTGCTGATCATCACCGCGTCGGTGCAGCGGACGGGTGCAGCCGAAGGTCCGCAGCTGAGGGCAACATCGACCGCCGTCCCAGCCTTGGTGTCGATGATGCTCACCGCCGACGAACCGTTGAAGTGCCTCACGACGAGGTGCGTGGCGTCGATCCATCCCATCGCCACAGCGCTGCCGCCGACGCCTGCGATGGCGTCGATCTTGGTGCCGTTGTGGAACAGCCCGATGCTGCCCGGGCTGGAGTTGGCGGCCACAGTGCCGTCGATCGACAGGGCCTCTCGCGTCGAGAAGTTCGCCTCCGCAGAGCTGGCGTACCAGGTCGTGTTGCCACCCCAGTCGCGCACACCCACGCCCCCGCCCGGGCGCGCGCACGGCGTCCCGCCTTCAACCAGCAAACCGAATGCGCATTGAGAAGGAATCGTGTCGAGCACCTGACCATTGGTCGTGTCGACGACCTGGTAACCGTCGGTCGCGTTGTACGGGTTGGCGGCCGCGAACGGATAGACGCCGGAGGGTTGGCCCTCCTGGCTCGACCCAAGCGCCAGCACCAGATTCCCGCGGACCCAGGCGACCGGCCATTCCACGCTGCTCGCGGAGCTGTAGATCGGCACCTGCCTGCCACCGCCAACGAGGTCCCGGACGCTGATGCTCACGGAGGGCGTGCCCGACGTGTAGTCCAAGATCGCGACCGCGATCCTCGTGTCATCCGGGCTGACGGCGAAGCTCACTAGCTTCTGCGGCCCTCCCGGCAGCGTGGCCGCGAGACCGGCCGACCCGTTCCGCGAGAAGTAGCCGATGCTCGAGTCTCCGTCGAGGTAGTAGACGCGTGTGCTCGAGATGCTCACGAGCGGCGGCGATCCGAGGCTTGGCCCGGTCTGGTTGATGGAAGGCTCGTCGGGGGTGAGCACCTTGATCAGCCTGCCGTCGATCCCGATGATCGCGAGCCTGTAGTGGGACGAGTCGCCGGCGTTGTATCGGTCGACCAGCACGAAGGCCGTCGCCCCTACCCCAGTTATGACGGATGGAGTCGACGCCGGCGATGGAGTCGCGTCGCCCGCGGTAGGAGAAGCCAGGCTCGAGGGCGATTGAGTGGGCGAGGCCACGGCGGCTGAGCGCTGCGGCTGGCCACAGCCCAGCGCAGACAGCAAGACCGCAAGCGCGATGCAAGCGCGACCATGCATCGCCGCCCTAGCTCACCTGTTCGGAATTTGGTTTGTCGAGCGGAATGATCTCGGGGATTATGCCGGTGGGGCTCACCTCGAGAATGCCGACCGATGGCGGCGCGTATTCACGAATGTGACGCGCCACCTGCAGCCAGCACCATTCGAACCACCCCGGGTCCTCCGCCAGGCGCAGCACGGCTGTTGTCGGGTTCCACTGGTGCACAGCCCCAGGATTGAACAACAGCGTCCCTTCGATCGTCTCGATGTGCGGCCGGTGAACATGCCCGAAGACGATCACGTCGCTTCGGTCGAAGCGGCGCCGAAGCGAATGTGGAAGGCCCTTGTGAGGCTTGTAGGCGCCAAGGCTCAGGGTCCACATCAGCGTCTCGGGCTCCTCGATCCAGCGCGACCGGTTGCCGTGGACGATGGCGATGCGCCGGCCGTCCACGGCGATCTCACGGCTCGATGGCCACCCGACCGAGCCGGGGTCGTGATCGCCCGCCACGACCTCGACCGGAGCGATCGCCTCGAGCGCGGCGAGCGTCTGAGCGCTGTTCACGTCGCCCGCGTGGATGATCAGGTCGACTCCGCGTAGCGCGTCGAACAGCTGATCCGGCAGCCGCGGTAGGAACTCGGGGCAATGCGTGTCCGCAACGACGCCGATGCGCTTGGTCACCCGATCACCGCGGGCCGCGTCCTGCGCAGGGACAGCAGCGTGGCCGCGAACAGCACCGCGATCGCCAATCAGGTGGCTGCCGTGGCGCGTGAGGTGGTGGCTTGCATGCGGGAATCAGCTTAATTGGCAGGTCGGCTGGTATTTTTGAGTCAACTCTTGACAAATTAGTAGGTCGTGCTTTCTAATTTGGGATCATGACCGCCATGCGCAGAGAAATCGTGAACCAGGTCGCCTCAGGCAAGATCACAGCCGAGGAGGGCGCCGCCCGCCTCGAGTCACTGGAGTCGGCCGAGTCATCGACTCGGTCTCCTGTCGAGCGGGCCGACCAGACCGCAACGGTTGCGACCACTGCCGCGCGCCGCGTGAAGGTGGCCAGCGTGATCGGGAGCGCCGAGATCGTGGGCGACCCCAGCGTGGCCTATGCCGTTGCCGAAGGGCCCCACCGTGCCCGGCAGGATGGCGACACCATGGTCATCGAGCAGGGTCCTCTCGATGAGAACGACAGCTTCAGCTTCGGCCGCGGCGACCGGCGCGTGTTCATAAACTCGATGGACCTCGGCCGCCGCAAGCTGAAAGTCCGCATGAATCCCGATCTCGCGCTCACCGCGCAGGTCAACGCGGGCTCGCTGCGCGTCGAGGGCGTGCATGGCGCCATCACCGCCGAGGTGCTCGCCGGCGGCTGCAAGATCTCCGATTTCACATCGCCCCTCGAGCTTTCCATCCAGGCCGGCAACCTTTCCGCTAGCGGCAGGCTGGACGGCGGCGCATCGAAGGTGCGCTGCGAGATGGGGAACGTCACCATCAATCTCGAAAGGGGTTCGAGCGTCAAGGTCACCGCGCGCACCACCATGGGCAGGGTGTCCGTCGAAAGTGGCGGCGCTGAGCCCGTGATCCTCGGCCAATCGGCGAAGCAGGTCACCGTCGGCTCCGGCGAAGGCAGCCTCGACATCGACTGCACGATGGGCAACGTGAGGGTGTCCGCATGACGGTATCAACGGACCGCACCCGCCGGCCGCCGCTCAACTGCCCCGTCTGCGACCAGCGGCTCAGCCTCACCCGGCTCAGCTGCCCGGCGTGCGACACGGAGCTGTCGGGCGCCTTCGCCACGTGCGAGTTCTGCGTGCTGACCAACGAAGACCGCGATGTGCTGCGCGTCTTCCTGGCGTCACGCGGAAACATGAAAGAGCTGGAGCGCCATCTCGGCGTCAGCTACCCCACAGCCCGCGCGCGGTTCGATGCCCTGCTCGGCAAGATCGGCATCGACCGTCCGCCGGCTACCGCGGCGCCGTCGCGCGTCGAGCTCATGGAGCAGGTGGCGCGCGGCGAGATCGACGTCGACGAGGCGCTTCGGCGTCTTGAAATCAGCTGAAGGAGGTTCCCAGATGAACCCGATCGACCCCTCTAACTTCATGCCCGAGGATTTCGCCCGCCACATCGAGCAGCACCGCCAGGAGCTTCGACAGCTGTACGGCCCGTACCGCCACTCGCACTCGCGCTCGGGTCAGCTCGCCCGATTCCTGCGGCAGCTTGCCGACAGAGTCGACCCGACCGGCGAAGCCCGGCCGCGGAGCTAGCCCGGCCTCCTGAGCCCGGCCGCCGCGGCTCCCGCGTTGTGGGCCTGCGCCGGATTGGCCCCGGCGTCGAGTGCGTGGACAGCGGCGGTCGCAAAGAGGTGTGCGCGCGCGGTGTCAAGCTGCATGTCGATGGTGGCGATCGAGAACCAGGCGCAGTAAGTTTGGCGGCCGTTGTCGACGGCAACCGGCGGGCTCGACATCGCTGCGGTCGCCCACTTCACTGCGGTGGCGATGTCGTGCCCGCTGGCCAGCGCTCTGAACGCGCCCTGCGCCGCTGAGTGGCAGGCGGGCGCCTTGGCGCCGCCGCGCTTGGCCCACGCGAACCACTCCGCATAGGCCTTGTCGTCGGCCGAAGGTATCGGTCGGGTGATGTTGATCTCGAAACGCTTCTGCTCGACCACTTGCCACGGGGCGCTTCCCGCGGGCTGCTGGCCGGGCGTGGTTGGCGCTGCCGGGTGTGACTGAGTCGCGGGCGTCGCCGGCGCAGCCGGTTGCGCAGCCGTCGCAGGAAGAGCCGGCGCGGGAGGGGTTGGAGCGGGCGCCGGCGGGGCGGGGGCAGCGGGCATCGCCGTGGGACCGATGTGGATCTGCGGTGCCCACGCCGGCACGGGCACTGCGCCGGGCCAATCGGTGTCGAATGGCGAGGGGGCGCCCCCCGATGAAGCCCGCACCGCGGGTGGTGTGGGGGCTGTGGGGGCTGCGGGTGCTGGAGGGACAGGCGCGGGAGCAGCCGGCGCGGGAGGGACCGGCGCCGGAGCAACGAACGCGGCGGGCGCCATCGGCGGTGCCGGAGGCATCGGCGGGAGGACAGGTGCAGCAGGCGGTGTAGGTGCAGCCGGTGCCATGGGTACCGTGCTGGCTGCGCTCGCGGGCGGAGTGGCCGGCGTCCAGTCCGCTTCCGCCGGAGCCACCGGCTTCGGGGCCGGGGCGGGCGAGGAAGCAGGTATCCCGACCTCTGGCTGGAGCGCCGCCGGGTGCACAGCCGGCGAGGTGTCCGCCTGGACAGTGTCCGACGGCGACCAGACCGGCATGGCCCGCTCTGTGGGCGGCTCGGGCGGCCAGTCATCCGGCTTCGACTCCGCCGCCGCTGGAACAGAAGACACGGCAGGCATTGCGGGCTCGGTCGCGGGGTCCACGCCCCACACGTCGCTTTCGGATTTGGCAGGCGGTTCTGTGGCCGCCGGCCACGCCGGCGTGGCGGGCTCTTTGGCTGCAGGCGGCTGGGTTTTCGCAGGAGGCGGTTCGCTAATCATGCGAGGCGGCTCGATTTCGATGGTTGGCGGGTCGCTCTCCATCGTTGGCGGCTCGCTCTCCATGGTCGGCGGCTCGCTTTTGGCCGTCGGAGGCGAGGAGACCGCTGTCCCAGGCACGATCTCCGGCGGCTCGGTCGCATCGACGGTCTCATCCGGAACGAAACCCTCGACCGGGTCAGGCGGTTCCGGGATGGTCTCCTTCCACCTGGGGCCTTCTTTGGCCATCGGCACCGCCGTCTTGGCGTCCGGCTCGATCTTCGGTTCCTCGCTGACGGGCACAGTGGTTTCAGGCACGGTCTTGGCCCACTCTGGCGTCGGCTTCTGCATCGGTCGGGCGGGGGCCGGCCCGTCGCCGTTGCCATCTGAGCCCTCCTCTGCGTCGCTTTCGACTGGAACCGTCTGCGCCCAGGCCGGGGCCGGTTTTTGCATCGGAAGCGCGGGCTTCGGCTCCTCGTCGTCGCCGGCCGCTTGCTCTTCGTCATGCTCGGCCACCGACTCCGATTCGACCGTCTGTGGCGGCTCGCTCGTCTGCGCCGCCGCCGGCTGCTCCTCTTCCTCCTCCTTCTTCTCCCCCTCTTCCGTCGCGGTCTCCTCCTCGCCGCCGGACGCGGTGGCAGTCACCGGCGGCGTGGTCGGGGTCAAGCCGGGTTCGGGCAGGTCGGGCAACAGCGAATCCACGTCCTCGGCGGCGGCGACCGCCTCGGGCGGGTCGGTAGATTCAGGCGGCTGAGAGTCCTTCTCGTCCACGGCCCAGTCGAAGTCAGTCTATCTTCGGTGCACCGAGTTGGAGACATGCAGCCCGGCTCGCGGGCTCGCGCGCAGAGTCAGGCAAACAGGTTTGTAAGGGCGTCTTCAGCCACCGGATCCGGCTGCTGCTCGGCCCAATCGGCAGCCGCGGATGCCTCCTGGTCGCACTCGGACTGGATGTGGGCCGCATCCTCGATGGTGATCCAGCTCCTCTCGACCAGCCACGACCGGAAGCGCTCGATGGGGTCATGCTCGGCCGCGTCCGCGATCTCCTCTTGGCTGCGGTACTTGAGCTGGTTGTCCTCTGAGGTGTGTGCGTTGATCCGCCAGATCTTGGCGTCGATCAGGGTCGGGCCCTCTCCACGGCGGGCACGGTCAACCGCCTCCTTGCAAACCGCAAAAGAGGCGGGAACGTCGGTGCCGTCGACGGTCACGCCGACGATGCCGTAACCCAGCGCCCGGTCGGCGACGTCGGGATTCGACATCTGCAGCCGGATCGGAACCGAGATGGCATAACCGTTGTTTTCGCAAACGAAAATCACAGGCAGCTTGTGGGCGGCCGCGAAGTTCACGCCCTCGTGGAAGTCGCCCTGGCTGGTGGCGCCATCGCCGAAGGTGCACAGCGTGACAGCCCCATCGCCGGCCAGCTTCGATCCGTATGCGATGCCCGACGCCTTCGGGATCCAGCTCGCCACCACCTGCGAGACGGGAGCGATCTTCAGCTTGCGGTAGCTGTAGCAGCCACCCGGGATGTTGCGGCCCGCGGACAACGGATCGTCGGCTTTCGCGAAAACCGCCAGCATCCATTCCTTCATCGTCAGCCCGCGCACGATCGCGTTCGCGAGCCCGCGGTAGTGGGGTACCAGCCAGTCTTCCGGCCCGATCGCAGCTGTGGAGGCGACCTGGATCCCCTCGTGGCCTCGGCTCGAACCGACGAATGGCGCGCGCCCCTGCTTGACCAGGATGTGCATGCGGTCGTCGAGCGCCTTGGCCATCGACATCCACCGGTGGAGGTGCAGGTACTGCTCGTGCGTCGCGGTGTCGCGCTTGGCGGTGGTGGCCATCAGGCCAATTCCCCAGTGAGGGCGCGCGCGATGTCGACGACCTCGTCTGCCGTGAGTCCCATATGACCCAGGTGCTCGTAGTAGCGGCGGTGAAAGTCGGAGAAGTCCGCTTGTTCCGCGCGCTCCTCGCGCACACGCTTCACCTCGGTCAACACCTTAGCCACCAGCTCGGGCTCAGGGCGGATCCCGGCTTCGCGGAGCGCGTGCTCGATGACCACGGCGCCGGAGTGCTTGCCATAGACGTAGTCGACCTTCGCCCCCAGGTCGGCCGGTGGCAGGAACTGGTAGATCGCCGGATGGATCAGCATGCCGGCGGTGTGGATGCCGGACTCGTGCGTGAAAACGTTGAGGCCGATGCCCGGCTCGGTCGGCTGGACGGGGATTCCCGACACACGCTCCAGGTGGCGTGCGAGCTCGCGCAGCTTCTCGTACTTGAAACGCGGGATCTCGATTCCGAAGAGGTAGCGCAGCTGAAGCAGGACCTGGTGCATCGGAGCGTTGCCCGTCCGCTCGCCGATGCCGTTGACGCTGGTCGTAAACACTTCGGCGCCCGAGCCCAGAGCCATCACGGTGTTCCACGCGCCCAGCCCGAGGTCGTTGTGGAAGTGGACGACGAGAGGCGCATCGGGCGCTGCGGCCTTGATGCGCGGGATGTACTCCCGCACCGCAAACGGCGAATAACAGCCGACCGTGTCAGGCGTCGAAGGTCGGGTGCCACCGGCCCTCAAACCCTCGCGATGCAGCTCCGAGATGTACTCGACGTCGGCACGGCTGCCATCCTCGCCGCCGAACTCGATCGCGGTAGCGCCCTGCTCGCGTGCGTAACGGATCGCGTCGCACATCATTCGCACGTTGGCCGCCCGGTAGAACCACACCGGGAGCTCCAGCCACTCTGACTCGGGCATGCCTTCGCGATGGAGCAGCGTCTTCCCGAGCTTGTACTTGACGTGGAGATCGGACGCCGACGTGAAGATGAAGTACGTCACCTCGTCTCGCTTGTAGCCGAGCGAGTCGATGACCCTCATTGTCGCGTCGATGTCGCCCTTGGTCGAGCGCATCATGCAGACGACCTCGAGGTCGGGCCGGATCTCGCCGCGCTTGCGACCCTCGAGCACGAGCCTCATCGTTTCGCGCTCGCCCTCCGATACCGAGGGAAAGCCGACGTCCATCACGTGCACGCCTATGTCGGACAGCATCCGGGCCAGCTCGTACTTGTCCTTCGGGGTGATCGCAACGCCGGGCATCTGTTCCCCGTCGCGAAGGGTGTCGTCGTAGACGCGGATCTTGTCCGCCGGCGGAAAGACGAGATCGTGCCCGAATCGCGTGGGATCTCGAGCCAGCTCTTCGAGCGGCTCCTGCAGCTCGACGGGCTTGTCTACCTCCCCACCCCGTGGGGAGGTCCCGCTTGCCTGCGAAGCGGGCGCGCGGGGGTGGGGGGATTCCGCTGCCATCAGCGTTGGGGAACGGCTTGCCGCCGCTCGGCGAGGCGTTTGCGCACCCAGGGCACCAGCCCGCCCATGCGCAGCAGCTCGTTCATGAACGGCGGGAACGCTTCAGTGCGGTACTCGTCGCTCCGAGTGAAGTCGCGGATGATGCCCTGCTCGAGATCAACCTCCAGCTCGTCGCCTTCGACTACGGATTCGGCCGCCTGGGGTGACTGCAGGATCGGATAGCCCAGGTTGATCGCGTTGCGAAAGAAGATGCGAGCGTACGAGTCGGCGATGACGAGCGAGATGCCGGCGCCGCGAATCGCGACCGGAGCGATCTCCCGCGACGAGCCGCACCCGAAGTTCGACGCGGCGACCAGGATGTCGCCCGGCGCGACCTGCGCCGCCCAACCCTCGCGACCCGGCACGCCTTCCATCGCGTGCTTGCCGAGCTCCTTCTCGTCGAGGGAGTAGATGGCGTACTTGGCCGGGATGATCTGATCTGTGTCGATGTTGGCGCCGAATTTCCAGGCTCTACCCCGAATTACTTTCGGTAGGGTCACGAAATTGACCCCGCGTCGCCCGGCTTGCCCGGGCGACCGCCCCCAACCAGCGAAGCTCCAGACGAACCAGACAATTGGGGGGTTCTCCGCAAGGGGGGCCTGACCCCCTTGCGCTTTTTGGCGCCGAATTTCCAGCCTCTACCCCGAATTACTTTCGGAAGGGTCATCTGATGCCTGCCGGCATCTTCTTCAGGACCTCTCCGGGGTGGGTGATGACGCCGGTGACGGCGCTCGCGGCGGCCACCGCGGGGTTGGACAGGTAGACCATCGCCTTCGGGTGGCCCATACGACCGGGGAAGTTCCGGTTGGTCGTGCTCAGGCACACCTCGCCTTCGCCCAGCACGCCCATGTGGCCACCGAGGCAGGCGCCGCACGTGGCGGTGGTCCAGGCGGCTCCGGCGGCGAGGAACGTCCCGATCAAGCCTTCCTTTTCGGCCTGGATGGCGACCTGGTGGGATGAGGGCGTGATGATGAGGCGCACGCCGTCGGCGACCTTATGGCCCTCGAGCACTGCGGCGGCCCGCCGCAGGTCCGTGATGCGAGAGTTTGTGCAGGAGCCGATGAAGACCTGGTCGAGGCGTGTGCCCGCGACCTCCGAAAGCGGCGCGTAGTTGTCCGGCGACATCGGCTTGGCGACACCCAGCTCGACGGCGGCGGCGTCGAACTCGAACACCTTCTCGTACTCGGCGTCGGGGTCGGAAGAGACCGGCGTGTAGGGCCGCTTCGCACGCCCTTCGAGATACTCCCGCGTCACCTCGTCGAACTCGAGGATACCGTTCTTCGCGCCCGCTTCGATGGCCATGTTGGTGATGGTCAGGCGCGCCTCCATGTCGATGGTCTTGAGCGTTTCGCCCACGTGCTCCATCGCCTTCGACCGCGCCCCGTCGACGCCGATCTTGCCGATCACGTAGAGGATGAGGTCCTTCGCCTCGACCCATTCCTGGAGACGGTTGTGATACACGAACTTCAGCGTCTCAGGCACGCGGAACCACAGCTCGCCGAGCGCCATCACGCACGCGAGGTCGGTCGAGCCGATGCCGGTGGCGAAGTTGTTGAGAGCGCCGTAGGTGCAGCTGTGCGAGTCCGCCCCGACGACAAGCTCGCCGGGCAGCACCAGCCCGTTCTCCGGCAGCACCGTATGGCAGATGCCGCCCTGCCCCACCTCGAAGTACCACTTCACGCCCATCTGGTGCGAGAACTCGCGGGTGAGGCGGCCGAGCGTCGCGCTGGCCGCGTCCTTGGCCGGCTGGAAGTGATCCTGCGTTACGGCCACACGGTCGGGGTCCCAGATCTTCTCGGCCCCCATCTGCTCGCGCATGATCTTGCCGGCCGGCGGGATCGTGAGGTCGTGACCCATGGCGAAGTCGATCCTGGCCAGGATCAGGTCCCCCGGGCGCACGCTGTCGCGGCCGCTTGCGCGCGCCAGGATCTTCTCCGTCATCGTCATGCCCATGCAGCCCTTCCTCTCTAGTCCCTCAGCCTCTTTACGATCGCGTCGCCGCCTTGCGACGTCGACAGTTCGCCGCCGATGTCGCGCGTGCACTCACGGGCGCGAATAGCTGATTCGACCGCACCCTCGATCGCGTCTGCCATGTCAGGAACACCCAGGTGTTTCACCATCATAGCCGCGCTCAAAATCGCCCCCACCGGGTTTACCAGCCCCTTGCCGGCAATGTCTGGGGCGGTGCCGTGGACCGGCTCGAACAAGCCGCGGCCGCTCGACGGATTGATGTTCGCCGACGGCGCGACGCCCATACCGCCCACGAGCTCGGCAGTGAGGTCCGAGAGGATGTCGCCGAAAAGGTTGCCGGTGACGATCACCTCGAATTGGGTCGGGTCCTTGACGAGCTGCATCGCAGCCGCGTCGACGAGGAGATGGCGCGCCTTGACCTTCGGGTGACCCGCGGCAATCGCCTTCCACCGCTCCTGCCACAGCCCGCCGGCGAAGGTCATGGCGTTCGACTTGTCGATCATCACGACCTCGCGCTTTGCGATTCCGAATGCGTGCTCGATGATCCGCGTCACACCCAGGTAAGTGTTCAGGTCCTCCTGAATGGCAACCTCTTGATCGGTGCCCCTCTTGAAAC
>DASPYG010000211.1:0-2527 GCA_035636885.1 Candidatus Nitrosopolaris sp. | reverse complement strand
GGCCGCCGGTACCAGCTGCTGAATGGGATCGGCGACAAACGGCAGCGCGCGACCGGCCAAAGCGTCACGAACGAGCTCGGGCGGTATGTAGAGAATTCGGTAGCCGAACCCGCCGTCAGTTCCCGCTGCGCCGTCGTGCGCTTCATCAGGATGCAGGACGTGGAGCTGACCCGGCAGGCAGATGCGGCGCGAGCCGCGGTAGTGAAACGTTTGCACGCCGGCTGTCGTAATTCCGATGGCGTAGGTGTAGTGCCGATGCGGCTCGAATGCGCATGTGGAGAGGTACACCTCGGCGCGTTCGATCCCGTGCGCACTCGGTCCGAACCTGATCGAGTCCGACCGCCGGCTGCGGGATTGTTCAAGACCGCCGGCATCGATACCTCCTAGCGTCTGCGGCATGGGACAAAGGTATAGCGCCCGCAGTGCCTGAGGTGCTTCTGGTCGATGGCATTCGTTGGGGATCGGTCGGGTCGCTACTGTTCATTTCGCTGGCAATCATGGGCAGTCCCGGTCCCGCGACCATCAGCCTTATGGCCGCCGGCTCGGCCTACGGCGTGCGGCGATCGGTCTCGTACCTGATCGGGATCATCGTGGGCACAACGATCGTGCTCCTGGCGGTCGCGACCGGAATTACGGCCGCGCTCCTGGCCGTTCCCGCGATCGGCTCCATCCTGATCTGGATCTCGGTGGCGTACATCCTCTGGCTGGCTTACCACATCGCGACCGCACCGCCACTCTCGGAACCGACCGCAGCCTCGAGCACGTTCTCGGTCGCGGGGGGAACTTTCCTCGGCATCGCCAACCCGAAGGCCTGGGTCGCCATCGCCGCAGTCTTCGCCAGCGGCCACCTCGCCGACGACACGGCAACCGACGCTGCCGCCAAAATCGCGGTGCTGACCGCGATGATCATTGCGATCTGCGCGATATGGCTCGTCGCCGGCACATCAATCGCGCCGTTGCTCCGCGACCCAGGTCGAGCCCGCGTGGTAAACGCCGCGCTTGCAGTGGCCCTCGTCGGCGCGACCGCGCTCGCGGTGCTTCATTGAAACAGTCGTTTCCGAGGGAGCAAGGATGGCTGCGGTAGCCCTGCCCGACTGGCTGGACTTCGGACCCCGGCTCTTTCCCAGCTGCAACTTCGCATGGCTGCGAGTGGCCCCAGCCCATCCTGGTTGACAGTGGCTTCGGCGCTGATCTTGAGGCGACCCTCGCGCTGCTGCCACACGAGCCGGCGCTGGTATTCAACACCCACTGGCACTCGGATCATGTGGGCGGAAACGCAGGCCTGGCGAACCGATTCGGGATGCCGATCGCCGCTTCTGTCACCGAGGGCTCGCGCGTCAACGCTGGCGATCCCGAGTCATTCGGCTCGGCCTGGCTTGACCAGCCGGTCGACCCGTTCCATGTGGACCGGCTCGTGGAGCCGGGCGAGATGCTCGACACAGGCGTAGTCAGGTTGCGCGTCGTGCCGGCGGCTGGCCACTCGCTGGGGCAGATCGCCCTTTTCGAGGATCGTTCAAGGGTCCTGATTGCAGGTGACGCCATCCTGGCCAGCGATGTGGCCTGGATCAATCCCTTCCTGGATGGTGGCGCTGCTCTAGAGGTGGCGATCGCCACGCTCGAGCGGATTGGACTCCTGGACGCCCATGTCGCAGTGGCCGGGCACGGCGAGGTCATCGAGGACGTAGCCAATTGCATCAAGAGGTCGCTGGAGCGACTCCGGCTCTGGCGGCAAGAGCCCGCGCGGATGGCTTTTCACGGGTCCCGGCGCATCTTCGGCTTTGCCCTCATGATCCATGGCGGACTTCCCCGCTCCCAGCTGGTGCCGTACCTCCGGGCCCGGCGTTGGGTCCACGACTTTGCCCCCTTGGCCGGCCTGCCATCCCGGGAGTTTGCAGAGCGGGTCGTCTCTGATCTCCTACGGTCCGGCGCCGCCTGCTGGCAGGATGACCGACTCATCTCAACCGTGCCGCACAGCCGTGTCGGGTCGTAGGGGCAGCGCCCGAAGTTAGTCGGGACGGTAGTTGCACGTCCGGTCGCACGATCGTTCAAGACAGTCGGTATCGAGAGCTACTACGGTCCGATGTGTGACTCGACGGTCCTATTCGAAAGCCCAAAACGGGAGGGGGGTGAATGAGTACCTATGGCGCAGCGCAGCTGCTGGCGGAGACGGTAGGAGTGAGTCCTGACGACGTGTTTATCAACTTGGTCGAGGTTCAAAGGGAGAACTGGTCCTTCGGAAAGGGAGTTCGCGCGAGACGAAATAGAGGAGGAGCGATTCATGGCAAAGACGGTCGGACCTTACAGCCCATGGTGTCGGATTGGACAGACGATCGCCACGTCAGGTCAGATCGGCCTGGGCGACGACGGGAAGATGGTCGAGGGCGGCTTCGGACCCGAGCTCGAGCAGACGCTCCGCAATCTCAGCAACGTGCTCGCCGACGCCGGTGTGACAAGAGAACAAGTCATCAAAGTCAACGTGTACCTGGCTGACCTCGCGGACTGGCCGGCTCTGAATGGTCCCTACGCT
>DASPYG010000210.1:0-5905 GCA_035636885.1 Candidatus Nitrosopolaris sp. | reverse complement strand
GTGTCAGCCTGCGCCGAGCACTTCCGAGACCACCTTGAGGGCAGATTGGACATCCTCTGCGTCGATCCCGTAGCGGGTGACGAACCGCACGTGAGTTCGGCCGCTTGCATCCGCCCTGAGTCCGCGCTTCGAGCACTCGTCAAGGAAACCTGGTGTCGAAATCCCGTCGAGCTCGAAGATCACGAGGTTGGTTTGAACTCGCCAAAGGTCGAGCTTGATGCCTTTGATCTCAGCAAGGCCCTCCGCCAGTGTTTTGGCGTTGGCATGGTCGTCGGCCAGACGGTCCACCATGTGATCGAAGGCATACAGACCGGCTGCGGCGAGCATTCCGATCTGGCGCATCCCGCCCCCGAGCATCTTTCGCCATCGCTTAGCCTCTGCAATTTTCGCGTGGGGTCCGACCAGAATGCTTCCAGCAGGGGCGCCCAGGCCCTTAGAAAGGCAGAAGGATAATGTGTCGGCGCAGGCTGCGAGATCCTTTACATCCGCCTTGACGGCGATGGCAGCATTGAAAATTCGAGCGCCATCGATGTGCACAGCGATTCCACTATCTCGAGCCTGTTGAGAAGCGGCTCGGAGTGCCGTTAACGGCCAGGCGATGCCGCCATGCCGATTGTGGGTGTTTTCGAATGTCACCGCCGCGGTGCGTGGATAGTGTTGATCTTCGGGGCGGATCGCCTGGGCAACCTGCTCCGGCTCCATGATTCCGCCCTCAGTACGGACTGGCATGATCTGGATTCCACCTAGGGCGGCAGCTCCGCCCGCTTCAGCTAGAAACACGTGAGAATCCGCGTCAGCGATCAGCTCTTCACCATGGCGGGCGTTAACTAAAAGCCCTAGAAGATTGCCCATTGTGCCGCTGCTGACGAATAGCGCCGTCTCCTTGTCGAACATCTCCGCGGCCACGTCCTGGAGGCGGTTCACGGTGGGGTCCTCCCCGAAGACATCGTCACCGAGCTCGGCATTCGCCATTGCGCGTCGCATGTCGGGACCCGGCATGGTCAGCGTGTCGGTCCGCATGTCGACGATCCGCAAGGCGTTCGGAGTATACAAACCAGCAGTGCCTGGGCTGCCGGCAAAGCTCTGGGCTAGTTCTGGTCGAACTGTCGAAAGTCGCTCATGCTGATGCTGTGCGCGAGGCCGCGAAAGAGGGCGTCTGGTACCGGGCTTCTGATCTGAAGCGCCACGGCCAGGCGATTCTCCAGGCGGTCGGCACGCCCGAAGACCTGGCGTCGATAGTCGCCGGGTCGCTCGTCGACGCCAACCTCGCGGGGCATGACTCGCATGGCGTGATGAGGCTCGCGTCATACGTGGCCGGCGTGCGAACAGGACAGGTTCAGCCCGGAGCTCGCGCGGTGGTCGAGTTGCTCAGCGATGCCTGCGCGCGAGTCGACGGCGCCTGGGGGTGGGGCCAGCCCGCGGCGCAAATCGCCACCGACACCGCCTCAGATCTCGCGCGCGCCCAGGGTGTCGGCCTGGTCACTGTCGGCCGCTGCAACCACATCGGGCGACTGGGTGAATACGTCGAGAAGGTGAGCCGTGCCGGTCAGATCGGGCTCATGTTGTGCAACTCCCCTCCTGCGGTTGCGCCGTACGGCGGGTACACGCGACTTTTGGGTACGAATCCGATCGCATGGGCCGCTCCGCGGACACCAGGCAAACCCCCGATCGTCGTTGACTTCGCCACCGCCTCCGTCGCCGAGGGGAAGCTGAGGATCGCCCACGCGAAGGGATCGAAGGCGCCTCTCGGGGCCGTTGTCGACAAGCGTGGTCAACCGACCACCGACACCGCAGCTTTCTACGACGGAGGTGCGCTGACGACGTTTGGCGGACACAAGGGTTTTCGGATTGAGCGTGATGGCCGAGCTGATGGCCGGGATGCTCTCAGGCACGGGCTCGTCGTCTGACCCTCACTACAACCAGGGCAACGGCACGGTGCTGCTGGCCATCGACGTGGGCAGCTTTTTGCCGACGAGCGATTTCATGGAGCAAGTGGACGCGCTGGAGGGCCGCCTCCACGCGGCCCCGGCGGCCGCCGGATTCGACGCCATTCTGATGCCAGGCGAACCGGAATGGAGGTCGCGGTCGCAGCGCACCGCGGAAGGGATTCCCATCCCTGCCGCCACCATCCGCGCGATTAACGACCTTGCCCAGGAGCTTGGACTGAGCCAGATTTGACGTGGGTCAACCGCCAAATCTGTACGCCGGTCGACCGCGATGACAGGTCGGCTGACGCCCGCCTAGCTGTTTCCGATGAGTTCCCTCGACCGCGCAGCGATCTGTTCAGACGCGGCCGCGAGAAGTCTCGTATCCGACTGCAGCCCGAGCATGACGAAGCCGAGCTTGTGCCATTGTGCAGCGACCTCAGGCGACCCGCACATGATCCCGGCAGCGACGCCATTGGAGCGCGCGGCCCTGGCAATTGCCTCGATCAAGCGGCGATGTTCGGGGTGGCTTGCCTCATAGCTCGAGTCGAGCCCCGCGGACGCCGCCAGGTCATTGGGACCGACGAATACAGCGTCTACGCCCGGCACGGACAGGATTTCGTCGGCTCGATCCACTGCCTGCACGGTTTCGATCATCACTCCACAAATCGGGCGCCGCCAGTCGCTGTCGACCTCCCGAGCGCGAACCGGGCCCATGCTCCTGATGCCATCGGGCGGATAGCGGCATGCGTCGACCGCGGCCTGTGCCTCACCGACCGAATTGACCATCGGCACGATGATTCCGCCCGCTCCCGCGTCGAGCGCCTTCATGATCGAGCCAGGCTCATTCCATGGCACGCGCACAAACGACGGAACGCCGCCGGCGGAGATGGCCTGGAGCATAGGGAGCATGACGTCGTAGCCGATCAAACCGTGCTGGGTGTCGATGCAGACCCAATCGTGCCCTGAGCGCGCAGCCACCTCGGCCGTCCACGAGCTTGGGATGGTGCACCACGCCCCGAACGTCGCGTCGCCCGCCTTCCACCGTTCGCGCAGCGAGCTCATCGCGACCTCGCCGCGATCACACCGTTGACGATATTGATTGGCTGCTGACCGTCAAGCACGCGCCTCAGGTTTTCTCCGATGACCTCAGTCAATCGCAGGTCGGCGTCGAGCGTCGCCCCGGCGCGATGCGGAGCGAGGACCACGTTGTCCAGGGATCGCAGAGGCGAATCAAGCGGCAGCGGTTCGACTTCGAATACATCGAGTCCTGCGCCGGCGAGGTGGCCGGACCGTAGGGCGTCCACCAGCGCAGTCTCGTCGACTATCGCGCCGCGTGCCGCATTGATCATGAACGAGCCCTTTTTCATGCGGGACAGCGCCTCGGCTCCGATCAGGGATTTGGTATCGACGTCGAGCGGCGCGTGCACGCACACGATGTCGCTTTCCCGAAGAATTGTCTCGAGGTCCACCTGGACCGCGTCGGCGGCGCTGCGAGGCGCGGCGTCGGCGAACAGGGTCCGGGCGCCGAACGCCGCGACGCGGTGGGCCACCGCAGAGCCGATGTTGCCCATCCCGATGATGCCCACGGTCATCGCGCCCAGCTCGCGCCCCATCGTCTCTTCACCCCGAAGGTGGTCTGCGGCGTGCCAACGACCCTTTCGGAGCTGCCGGTCCAACCAGAACGAGCGGCGGATGAGGGCGATCATCGCCATGACCGTCCAGTCGGCGACCGAATCCTTGTTGTATCCGGCCGCATTCGCGACCGGAATGCCGAACTCGGCGGCTGCACGGTGGTCGATCGAATCGAACCCGACCGCCGCTTGCTGGATGAGCAGGCATCGGCGCATCTTCTCCAGGATTGGGCGGTCGATCTGGTGCTTGTGCCGGCGGTCGGCGATCACCAGGTCGGCGTCGGTGCAGGCAGCGGCCACGTCCGGCTGCGCGGGCGGTGGGGGTACGAGCACGACCTCTACCGGGTGGCCCTTCAACATGGCCCGCACGGTCCGTTCGTCAAAGGGACTGAGGCACGCAACGCGGGCCTGCATTGGACTCGAAGGCTAACACTCCTTGTCGGATGGGTTGGCGACCGCATCGTGGCGCGCTACCGTCAGCCGGTGACGCGGGCACATATCAATCCTCGGCATCGGGGCCCAAGACGTCCAAGATTCGGTGCAGGTCTACGTGGAGATGTTTGGGGCGGGGCCGATCAATATTCGGAACTTCGTAGGTCGCAATCGGCCGAAGCGGCAGAAAGGTGCTCTGGGCATGCTCGTGCAACAAGGAGGCATGCGATAAACGCCAACAAACCGCTGTGTCGGCGGTTCTCCGCTAGTTCGCAGCGCAACTTAGGAACTGCCTCCGCGATCTGTTAGCCGCTCAACCTCGCACGTCGGAACTTGAGGATGCCAACGAAGGCGCCAACCAAGGTGCCTATGAGGGCCAGCGCGGCGACCGTGCGCATAGCGACGGCCCGAGACGACCGCCGCCGAGATACATCGTCTGCCTTCGCAACTCCCCACACCCATGGTCGCAGCTCTTTCACACCCGCTCGCTCGAAAATCTCACTGACTCTGTGAGAGAGTTCGGGCGACGCTGGCCACGGACGCAACTCGATAGTGTCGTCGGCGAGTAGGCGGGGACGGACGGCGCCCAGCTCAATAAGCTCCCCCATCGTTCGATTGATTCTCTCGCTCAACCGTTCACTCAGTGCAACGATTGTTTTGCGTTTTCTTGCGTTCGAGCCGGTCAGGTGGTCGGCCGGCTCAGCCGCACTCGAAGGAATCGTTCGCGTGTAGCCTGTAGACAGGGCCTCAACTTTGCCGACATCGATCATGGCTGCCTACTCTCGGCGCCGACAGAGGAACAGGTCCCTGATTCGCTCGTCGCTTACGACCGACGCTGTAAATCCGACCTTCCGCAGAAGCCGCCGCCAGACCGCGCGCGCGAAGAGGCCATGGGTTTGGCGTTCGTGCACGACCTGCACGTCTCCACGCTCGTCTCGGAGCAGGATTCCGAAGTCAACCAGGATGGTCGTGTCGCTCGGGTCCGGATCCGTTGTCCACTGCACGTAACGGACGCCCCGCTCCTCTTGGTCGTAGCCGCCGTGGTCTGTACTTGGGACAAAGGTTTCACGGAGCTCATCGGGCACGAACAGAGCGATGCCTCCCGGCCGACAGTGAATGAATGCCGTCTCCATAACCGCCTGCAGATCCGTCTCGGTGGTCATGTGGCAGATCGCGTCGTGAACAAAGACCGCGTCAAAGAGCTTGCCCAACCGCAAAGTTCGTATGTCACCTAGAAGGTGGTCGCACTCCGGATTCAACGCTCGGCTGACCTCCAGCATCTGAGGCGACACGTCCACAAGAGTCATCGCAAAGTGAGCTTTGAGATGGGAGGCGACCTTTCCGCTACCAGATCCAAGGTCGAGCACCGTACGCGGGGGCGGTTTGCTCGACTCCCTCAGCAGGCGATCAAAAAGGGAAGCTTCTTCCTGATACTCAGCGGGAGTAGCCATGATCGGCCACCATTCGGCAAGTTCGTTGTAGAGCTTCATGACCGGCTAGATCGATACGTTACAGGCGGCTGGGCGACGCTCGCATTCAAGGGCTACAGATTGCCATCATCGCCAACAGTCGTCCAGCAAGGCCGGTGGCAAACCTTATGTGCAAGCTCAGCTGTCGAGGCGACAACAGGCTGCCCAATGAAACCAACAGCAGGTTCAGCAAATGGCTGGTGCGACTATGGTCTCCTTGATGGTTGGTCGCTCGGCAAGGATTACCGCCAGGCGTCGCAGTTTGCCCGTTAAAGCCAGATCCGCTGCCGCGAACGCAAAGAGGTCTCAGTTGGTGACGCTCGGTGAGGCGATGTTGCGACTGTCGGTGCGCCCTGGCCACCGACTCGAGGATGCCCAGTCATTCAACGTTCATGTGGCCGGGTCAGAGGCCAATGTGGCATTCGCTGCCGCGCGGGTCGGTTTG
>DASPYG010000209.1:0-4989 GCA_035636885.1 Candidatus Nitrosopolaris sp. | reverse complement strand
CTTAGCGGTACCCTACGCGATCATTTGAGGAGGGCACATGGCTGAATACGGAACCTCCGTCGAAAGCACGGCGTCGCCGGACAAGGTCTGGAAGATCTGGTCGGACATGTCGACGTGGGGAGAGTGGAATCCCAACGTCTCCACGATGGAGTGGCAGGGCGGCTTTCAGTCAGGCACGACCGGGGTCATGAACACCCGTGCCGGCCAGCACCACAAGATGAAGCTTCTCGACGTGGTGCCCGGGCACAGCTTCGCGCTCGAGACCAGCGTCGTTCCCCTGACCACGTTTCGTTTCAACTGCCGCATCGGCTCGGAGGGCGGCAAGACGACCGTGGGCCAGTGGGTCGAGGTGAAGGGTCCGCTCGGTCCGGTGCTGGGCGGGATGATGGGTCCGCAGGTGTCGAAGGAGTTTGGGACCCTCCTCAGCAACCTCGCGAAGCGAGCGGAATCCAGTTAGCTGAGTCGCGCCAGCGCGGCGCTGACCGCGTCGGCCTCGCCGGGCTTCAACGCATCACCGAAGTTGCGCTCCAGGCTTGCGATGAAGGCGGCGTGCGCCTTCTTGAACCCCGCCTCGCCTTTCGGCGTCATGTGCGCGAACACCCCGCGCCGATCGGTCGGGCAGGAACGGCGCTCGATGAGGCCGGCCTTGGTCATCTGCTCGAGCCGGCGCGATGCTCCGCTGTTCGTGATCCCGGCGACCTTCGCCAGGTCCTGGTATCGCATCAATCCACCGGGCACGCGCGACAGGTGAAGGAGGACCTCATACCAGGCGAGAGGCATGCCGGCCTCGGGCACCATGTCGCGCTCGAGCGCATTGGTCATCGACGTGTGGGCTCGGGCCAGCTCTTCCCATAGCTCCGCCACCCTGGTGGAGCTCTTTGGTCCCTTCACGCGGCCTATCGTATGCGGTCCTCCTTGGGCCATCCATATAAATAAGAGGACGAGGGCGGGCCTGGGCCCAGGAGCCGGTTCTCAGCCCTTTTTCAGGCAGAACCAGGAGGCGGAGGCTCGCATCATGGCCGGGGTCCCGGCCTCGGCGCTCGGTCTCGCCCAGGTCAGCTCCCAGGCGGGTCCGAAGCGCTCTCGAAGCTCGGACTCGGAGACTCCCGAAGGAACCGGCGGCACGGCGCGCGTGAACGCCATCATGAGAAGCGTCGCGCCAGGTGCGGCCAGCTGGGTTACGCCTTCGGCGTAGCGGGCGCGCTCGACGGCTTTGAGGCCGTGGTAGCAGCCGAAGTCGAACAGCAAGGAGTAGCCGGGCTCCAGGCTCAAATCCCCCAGCCGGGAGACGTCGCCGCGGCGGAAGTCGACCTTGACCCCGGCGATCTCGGCCCGGCGCTCGGCCTCGCGGAGCGCGCGGGGGATCGCCTCGACGGCCGTGACCTCCCATCCCTGCTCGGCCATGTAGACGGCCTTCGCGCCCATGCCGCTGCCGAGATCGAGCGCCCGTCCCTTGGGCAGCGCTGCGGGACCCTCGATTGCTCTCTTGAGCTCGCTGGGAAGGACGCGGTCCCAGGGGGCGAAGCCCAGCGCGTACATGAGGCGGTACGCGATTCCCATCTCTCAGGCGGCGGCCAGGCGCCGCCGAAACGCTTGTGACTCCTTGCCCCACGTGAGCGCGATCCCGGCGACCATCCCGATCGCGAAGAGCGCCACGACCACCGCCAAGACGATGGGGCCGACCTGGCCCGCGCCGATGGCCGAACCGAGCGGCCCCCAGTCCACTGTGGCCGCGGCGTTGAGCCATGCGATCAACCCGGTGGCGAACGCGGCGCACGCCAGCGTCCAGCGTTTTTCCGATGTCGACATCTGTCCGATATCGAACCGGCGCTGCCGCGGCGTCACGTGAATGCGGCCGAGGCTGGCGACGAGCACGAGCCAGACGACCAGCATCACCAGGCTGATCACAAAGGCGATGGTCGGAGTGGCCGTGTGGTCGATGGGCGAGAGGTCGGCGGAGCCCGCCCATGCCGCCATCGGCAGCGCCCAGATCACGCTGCTCAGCGCGGCGAACCCGGTTCGTCCGAAACGGTCCACGAGGCGGTTGATCATGGCGTGGGATACCTCCGTGCCAGATATTGCTCGAAAGTGATCGCCCCGTCGAGGTGCTCAGGGCAGAGCAGGCGGCCGCTCTCGAACTGACGGCTGAACTTGAACGGCAGCCAGAGGTTGACGAGGCGTTTGCCGGGCTTGCGAATTTGCAGCCACGCGGTGGCGAGGCTCTTGAAATCTCGCGCCTCGGGCCCGCCGAAATCGGGCAGCATGCCGGCGGGCTCCGCCGTGACCACCTCCACCAAGCGCGCCGCGACGTCTTTCGGGTCCACCGGCTGAAACTGCCACTTGAATGGCACCGTCGCCAGGCGCGGGAGTTTGCTCATGCCGTCGAGGAAGATCTCCATCAGCGTGTGGAACTGAGTGGCGCGCAGGATAGTCCACGGCAGGATGTTCTCGCGCATGACCGCTTCAGCGGCGAGCTTGCTTTTGTAGTACGGGTACGCGATGCCCTCCATGCCGACGATCGATACATAGACGGCGTGGCGCACACCGGCTTCGCGAGCCATCGCCAGCAAGCGCCTCGTCCCGAGCACGTCGGTCGCGTTGTACCGGCGAGGATGCAGGGCATCCGAGGCGGCATGAACGATGGCGTCGATGTTTTTCACGGCCAGCTCGAGACCCAATCCGCTCACGAGGTCGCCCTGCACCCAGTCTGCGCCCGCGCCGGGCCTGCGGCTCAGGATGCGCGCGCGGTGGCCGGCCACCCGAAGTTGTGTCACCACCTCGCGGCCGAGCGCCCCGGTTCCGCCGGTGACGAGCACGTGCATGACGGAGGAATCATCGGGCTCTGGCGCCAGTGGCCGGAACGTGAGTAATGCAAGTTGCTTGCATAACTGCTAGTCTAGCCCGCGATGTCGAGGCCAAGTCACGTTCGGGACTCGGTTCGCGACCTGTTCGAGGGCGACGAACGACATGACTGGTCGATCGAGGACCTCCACACGAGGCTTCTTTCGTCTGGCGTTGCGGCTGATTACTCGTCTGTGTTTCGTGCCGTCGGGTGGCTCGAACAGCGCGGGGTCATCGCGCAGGTGTCGTTGGGTGATGGCAGAGTCCGTTACGAGCTCGCGGGTCATCACCACGATCACGTTCGGTGCGAAGCGTGCGGAGCGGTTTCGCCGCTTCCGGACTGCCTGCTCGAGCGTGCCGGCAGTCGCGTCGAGCAGCGGACCGGCTTCGTCGTGACCAGTCACCGGCTCGTGTTCTCGGGGCTGTGCCCGTCGTGCCGGTAGGGCGAGCGTGATGGGACCGTGGCTTGCGGTTGGGTTTGCCGCGCTCGCGTTTTTCTCCACGGTCGCGGGAGGTTTTACTGCTTTGCGCTGGCCGGGCCGCGTGCAGGCCCTGGCCGCCTTGGCTGGCGGCGTGGTCCTCGGGGCGGCATTCTTCGATCTCTTGCCGGATGCGATCGACCGTGCGGCGGCCCTCCATCTTTCAACGCAGATTCCGGTCGGCGCGTCGCTCGTCGGGTTTTTGGGTTTCTACACGCTGGAGAGGTTTCTCCATCACCACCACCAGGAGAACGAGGGGCCTGACCGAGCCGGCTTGATTGGAGCGAGCGGGTTTGTCGTCCACAGCGTCTTCGACGGGTTGGCGATTGGCCTGGGCTTTCGGGTGAACACGACGCTTGGACTGCTAGTTGCGATTGCCGTCATCGGCCACGACTTCTCCGACGGGCTCAACACGGTGTCGTATCTCGTCACGCATGGCCAGCCGCCTGGACGTTCGCGATGGTGGTTGCTTGCCGATGCGTTGGCCCCTCTCGTCGGCGCGGTGTTCGCGTCGGTCGTGCCGGTTCCCCCCGAAGTCTTTCCGATTGCCATTGGGTTTTTCGGCGGACTGTTTGTTTATGCGGCGTCGAGCATCCTTCTGCCTCGCGCCAAGGAGCTGTCTCCCCAAACCGCGCTGCCGTTGACGCTGGGCGGGGCTACCGCGATGTTCCTAATCACGCGACTTGCTTGACCCGTCGCGTCCGAGGTGCATTCCAAAAAAGCTCATCACGCGGGACCAGGAATCCTCGGCGGCCTCTTTGTCGAAGGCGCGGCCGCGATCGTCGAAGAATGAATGGCGGGCGCCGGGATAGATCTTGATGTCATGGTCGATCCCGTGCTTGCCGAGAGCTTGGTCCAGCGTGCGGCCGGCGTTCGCAGTGAAGTCCTTCTCGGGGTATGAGCCCACCACCGGGCACATACGGCTGACGGCCTCGATCGGTTTGGGGTTGGCGCTGTAGAAGGGGGCGATGGCCTTGAGCCGGCTGTCGGTGCAGGCCCACGCGATCGCGAATCCGCCGCCCATGCAAAAACCGATCGCCCCGATGCGATCGGGATCGACCTCGGGCATGGCGCCGAGGTGCGCGAGCGCGGCCTTGAGATCGCTGATGCCCGCACGCTCGACCGAGCCGCGAAGCATCTCGGCCATGTACCGCGCCATGCAGAGCGCGCGATTGCGATCGCTGAAGAGATCGACCGCGAGAGCGGCGTAGCCGCTGTCGGCGAATCGGCGGGTGATGTCCTTGATGCTCTCGTTCAAGCCGTAGGCCTCGTGGATCACGACCACGCCGGGGTAGGGTCCATCGCCGTCGGGAAGGGCGGCGAACCCGCCGCCCTTGATGTCCGAGCCGTCGATCGAGCGCGTCTTCATGATCGCGAGGGCCCACCGAGATGGTAACGAGGCCGAAAAGTCGGCTCGGAAGTGCGGGGTATCATCACCTCCTGACTTTCTGCGGCGTCGTGGGCCCGTGGCGCAGTTTGGGAGCGCGCTTGAATGGCATTCAAGAGGTCAGGGGTTCGAATCCCCTCGGGTCCACCACAACATCTGATGCCCGATCATAGGTCGACCACAGGATGCGGGCCCTGTAGTGATTGATCCAAATCTACGTGGATCATTTCGGATCATTCCGCGACCGAGGGAGTCGATCGCGATGGTCGAGCCATGGCTTTG
>DASPYG010000208.1:0-16510 GCA_035636885.1 Candidatus Nitrosopolaris sp. | reverse complement strand
GGTGTTCGACGTCAAGAAGCGCGAATGGACCACGGATGACCAGCGCGTGCTGGCCACCCTTGGCAACCAGGGCGTGGTCGCCGTCCGGAACGCCGAGCTGTACGACAACAACCAGCGCAGCATCTGGGAGCTGAAGAACCTACAGGAGGCCCTGCAGGCAGCAACCTCGACCCTCGACCTCAACAAGGTGCTGCAGCAGGTGCTGGCCGGCGCGGCCAAGGCGTCGTCGGCGCAGATCGGCTGCCTTGCACTCGACGAATCGGGCCGGCTGATTCTGAAGGGAGGGTTCGGCACAGACTCGTCCACCGCGGAGAACCTCGCGCTCGGATTCGGCGGCGACATCTGCAGGGATGTCATGGCGTCGGGAAACTCATACATGGAAGCGCTGTCGCCTTCCGTCGCCGAGAAGGACAGTCCGCTAAGCCCGCGTGCGGTGCTGTGCGTGCCGATCACGCTGCGCGGCACGCCGAACGGGGTGCTCTTCCTTGCGAACTACCAGGCGGGGCATGCGTTCACGCCCGATCACCGCAACCTCGTCACCGAGCTTGCCGCACAGGCGGCGGTGGCCATCGACAATGCCCGGCTGTTCAAGGACCGCGAAGAGGTCATCCTCGCCTCGCTGGAAGCGCTCGCCAACACGGTAGACGCGAAAGATCGCTACACCGCCGGCCATTCGGTGCGCGTGACGCAGTACGCGCTGATGATCGCCCGGCAGATGAAGTACTCCCCGAAGGACCAGAACGCGTGGGTCAGACTCGAGCGGGGCTGCCGCCTGCACGACATCGGCAAGGTGGGTGTCCCCGACGCTGTGCTGCAGAAGACCGGCAAGCTCACGAACGAGGAGTTCGCCAAAATGCGCGAGCACACGACGGTCGGCTTCAACATCCTCAGCGGTCTCAAGATGCTGACTGACGAGCTCGTCATCGTGCGCTCACACCATGAGCGTTATGACGGCAAGGGCTATCCCGACCGCAAGAAGGGCGAGGATCTGCCGATGTTCGCGTGGATCGTCAGCGCCGCGGATGCAATCGATGCCATGACCTCCGACCGTCCATACAGGAAGGGCATGTCCCTTGACGTCGCCATCCAGCAGGTGCGCGACGGTGCGGGCTCCCACTTCCATCCAGACGTGGCCGAAGCCGTTCTGGACGCGACGAACAATGGCACCCTCATGCTCATCCCGCAGGAATCGCTGTACCGCGACGCGCCGACCATCGGGGCTTTCGAAAACCCGACTAGTTAGTCAGGGCCGCCGGTGCCGGCAGCGGCGGCATTGCAACGCCCGCGAGACACGCCGGAGCACTCGCGCGTAATGTCTGGCTCAGTACGCTTTTGCGAGGGCTACTCGGTACTTCGCGGGTTTGCCGCAGACCAGGCAGCTGCCCGAAGGCTTCTCATCGGCGTCGATCACGCGGATCGTGACGCCGCCCGCCTCGGCCTTGATCCTCGCCTCGCACTCGGCGTCGCCGCACCATTGCGCCCACACGAACCCGGCGCGCTCCCGGAAGTGCGCGACCACCTCGGCCAGCGTGGACAGCTCGAATGTGTTCTCTCGCTGAAAGGTCTGAGCGCGCGAGAACAGCCTGGCTTGAAACGCATCCAGCTCGGTCCGCAAGCGCTCGGCGATCCCGGCGACGGGCACAGGCCGTCGTTCGCGTGATAGGCGGTCGACCAGCTCGACCTGGCCCGCGTCGACGTCTCGGGCGCCAACGTTGAGGCGCAGCGGCACGCCCTTGAGCTCCCAGTGCGCGTACTTGTCGCCGGGCCGCTCATCGCGCCAGTCCACACGATGGCGGATGCCGGCCGTCTTCAAGCCAGGTGCCCAGCCTTCGACGAACGCCTCCACCTTTCGGCGCGACTCCTCATCTCTGAAGATAGGCACCACGACGACCTGGATGGGCGCCACCTTTGGTGGCACGATGAGGCCGGAGTCATCGCCATGCGCCATAACCACGGCGCCGACCATTCGCGTGCTGATTCCCCATGACGTTGAGTAGCAGAGCTCGCGCTCATTGCTGGTGTTCGAGAACGAGATGTCGTACGCGCGCGCGAAGTTCTGGCCGAAGTAATGCGACGTACCCATCTGCAGAGCGAGACCGTCTCTCATGAGACCTTCGAGCGTCAGCGTGTAAACAGCGCCCGCAAACGTCTCCGCGGCCGACTTCTTGCCGCCGAGCACGGGGACAGCCAGCCAATCCTCGGCGATGGAGCGGTAGTAGTCGAGGATGAGGGCGACCTCGTCGATCGCCTCCTGTGCCGAGGCGTGAAACGTGTGCCCTTCCTGCCACCAGAACTCGCGCGAGCGCAGGAAGAGGCGCGATCGCATCTCCCAGCGCACCACGCTGTTCCACTGGTTCGTCAGCTTGGGGAGGTCGCGATGGCTCTGGATGTAGCGCTTGATGAGCGAGCCCACGATGGTCTCCGATGTGGGCCGCACGGCGAGCGGCTCCTCGAGCTCTTCCATGCCGGCGCCCGCCCTCGTGACCCACGCGACCTCCGGCGCGAAGCCCTCGATGTGCTCCGCCTCCTTCATCAGGAACGAACGTGGGATGAGCAGTGGGAACGCCCAGTTCTCGTGCCCGCTCTCCTTGATCATGTCGTCGAACGCGCGCGAGATCGTCTCCCACATCGCCCAGCCGTAGGGCCGGACGACCATCATGCCGCGCACGCCCGACCAGTCGGCCAGCTCGGCTTTGCGGACGACGTCCGTGTACCAGCGGTCGAAGTCGTCGGACATCTTCGTGATGTCCTTCACGAAATCCTGCTGCTCCTCAATGGTCTCTTTCATATCCAGTTGCTCACAAGTTTGAATAGTCACGACAGCGTTTGCGCTGAGCGGTTGGGCCCCACCGGCGCGGCGCTTCGCGCGGCGCCACCTCCCCACAGGTGGGGAGGCCAGGGCTAGCTCGGGAGCGGAGCCGGGGCGGGAGCGTGCTCGGCCGCGATCGCGTCGATCTCACCCAGCAGCACGGCGAGCAGCTCTTCTTGGGCCACGGTTTTGTAGAGCTTACCTCTCTTGAAGATCACGCCCTTTCCCCGCCCGCCCGTGACGCCGATGTCCGCGTGGCGGGCCTCGGCGGGGCCGTTGACGACGCAGCCCATCACCGCGACCGTGATCGGAACCTTCAGCTTCGCGATGTGCGCTTCGACCGCCTTGACCGTCGGCACCATGTCGTACTCGAGGCGGCCGCACGTAGGGCATGCGACCAGCGTTGCGCTCTCGTTGCGGAAGGCGAGGGTCTTCAGGATCTCATGCGCGACGCGCACCTCTTCGCGTGGATCGGACGTGGCGAGCGACACGCGGATGGTGTCCCCGATGCCCTCGCTCAGGAGGATGCCCGTGCCGACGGCACTGCGGATGCTGCCCGCCTCGACAGGGCCTGATTCGGTGACGCCCAGGTGGATCGGATACGCGCGCGCGGCGGCGAATTTGCGGTTGGCCATGATGTTGGTCCACACGTCCGTGGACTTCAGCGAAACCTTGATGAAGCCCGGCCCGTAGTCGAGCTCCTCGAGGATCTTGCAGTGGCCGAGCGCCACCTCGACCATGCGGTCGGCCGTGCGCTCGCGGTCGTCGCGGTCGATCTGGTGCTGCTCGCGGAGGCTCTTGTGCACCTCTTCGGGCAGCGAGCCCGCGTTGACCCCGATGCGGAACGGGATCTGGCGCTCCTTGGCGGCGGTGACGACCTTGATCACCTTGTCGCGGTCGGGGATGTTGCCGGGGTTGAGCCGCAGGCAGTGCACGCCGGCTTCGATCGCCATCAGGGCGAGCGTGTGGTCGTAGTGGATGTCGGCGATCACCGGCAGGGGCGAGCCTTTGACGATCTCCTTGAGCGCCTCGGCCGCCTCGTGGTCAGGCACCGCCGGCCGGACGATCTCGCAGCCGGCTTCCTTGAGCTCGTGGATCTGGCGCAGGGTCGACTTGACGTCGCGGGTGTCGGTCTTGGTCATCGTCTGCACCGCGATCGGCGCCGCGCCGCCGATGACCACACCGCCGACGTTGACCGGTATCGACTTGCGTCTCGAGACCATCAGTGCCCGCCCAGGAACTGGCCGGTGGCGATGCGTTGGATGTCCAGGAAGCTGATGATCGCGGCGAGGCCCAGCAGGGCGACCAGGCCCCAGCGCTGGAAGTTTAGCTCGCTCTTGCGGTCGAACGGCCGGCGCCGAAGCGCCTCGATCACCACTACGACGATGCGGCCACCGTCGAGGGCGGGGACCGGGAGAAGGTTGGTGAAGCCGAGAGCCACCGACAGGATGGCGACCAGCAGGATGTAGTCGGTCGGACCCTGGCTCACGCTTTGCTCGGTGATCGCCGCGATGCCGATCGGACCGGTCAGGCCTTGCGGACCGAAGAGCCCTCCGGGAACCTTGCCGGTCACCAGGGCGGAAAGACCCTGGGTGATGCCGCCGATCGCGTTGAACGGGAACTGCACGCCGTTGGTGACAGCGGACTGCACCGAGACCAACCCGGCCACGCCGATGCCGACATAGCACGCGTTGGTCGGGTCGCAGACCGGCGCGAGGATGTAGCTGAACGGCTTCCCGTCGGCGTGGAAACCGGTCAGGACGATGGGCTTGCCGGGGGCTGCCTTCTCTTGCTCCTGGATGTACCCAGGACCGGTGACCGGCTTGCCGTTGACGGCCCGGATGTGGTCGCCAACATGGACGCCCGTCATCGCCGCCGGGGTGCCGGGGATCACCCTCACCACCTTGCCCGGGTCGTCGTTGAGCTGGCTCAGGCCGTAGCCGGTCGTGAGCAGGATCGCCACCAGAAAGTTGGCGGCCGGCCCGGCGGCCAGGATCGCGATCCTCTGCAGGGCCGGTTTGGAGTGGAAGCCGTTGGGTTCGTTGAAGTCATCGGCCTCCATACCGCCCATGCGGACGTAGCCGAGGATGGGCAGCAGCCGCAGCGCATAGAGGGTGCCGCCCCGTGTGAACGAGATCAGCTTGGTGCCGGCGCCGATCGAGAACTCGATCACGCGCACCTTGAACAGCTTCGCGATCGCGAAGTGCCCTCCCTCGTGGGGCGCGATCAGGATCAAGAACGCCAACGCAATGGCGGCCACGCTCACGATCCCACCGGTTATCTGCGGCACGCCTTCAGACTACCGGAGTATGCCCCTGGTCTCCTTCACGTAGGCACGAGACCAGCGATCGGCCTCCAGGATGTCCTCCAGGTCCTCCCCGCCTCCCGAAAAGGCCTCCAGGGTGCGCTCGACGGTCCGGATGATGCCGCTGAAGGGGATGTCGCCGGCCAGGAATGCGTTCACCGCCTCCTCGTTGGCCGCATTGAGCACAGCCGGGCGTCCTGCCCCCGCCTGAGCGGCGGCCCGAGCCAGGCGAACGGCCGGGAAGCGGGCTTCGTCGAGCGGGTAGAACTCGAGCGGGCCCAGGTCCTCCAGGTTGGTCGGAGGCACGGCATCGGCCAGCCGATCGGGGTAGCCGAGGGCGATCGAGATTGGGAGGCGCATGTCAGGCCGCCCGAGCTGCGCCTTCAGGGAGCCGTCCACGAACTCGACCAGGGAATGGACGGCGCTCTGCGGGTGGACTACCACCGAGATCTGCCTCAGGGGCAGGCCGAACAGGTGGTGTGCCTCGATCACCTCCAGGCCCTTGTTCATCAGGGTCGCCGAGTCGACGGTCACCTTGGGCCCCATCGACCACCGGGGGTGGTTCAACGCCTGCTCCACGGTCACCTGGTCGAGGTCGAGGTCGGGGTGGGACCAGAAGGGGCCGCCGCTCGCAGTGATGATCAGCCGGCGAACGCGATCCAGCCGCTCTCCCCACAGGCACTGCCAGATGGCGCTGTGCTCCGAGTCGATGGGCCGGATCCCGCGGGCGCCGGCTGCCTTCATCACCAATGCGCCCGCCATCACGAGCACCTCTTTCGTCGCGAGGGCGATCTCTTTTTCAGCTGTCAGCGCGGCCATGGTCGGAGCCAGCGCCCGGGCTCCGGGGATGGCGATCACCACGAGGTCGCATCGCGGGTCGGTGACCATCGCGTTTACACGCACATCGAAGTCAGGCTCACCGGCCTGCCCCTGGATGACGTATTCCGCCTTCCGGCTGGCGGACCTCCTGCCCTCCGTGAGCCCGAACAGCCGCAGCCGCTCTGGATTGCGGTCGATCACGTCGAGCGTCTGCTGGCCTATGGAGCCCGTGGCGCCAAGGATGGCGACGTTGAGGGGTCGGGCCACGTCAGTGGATCAGGTGGAACATGGAAACGTAGAAGTAGACAAGGATCGGAGGAAACAGGATCGAGTCCAGGCGGTCGAGCACTCCGCCGTGGCCCGGAATCAGGTGCGACGAGTCCTTGACTTCGGCGATGCGCTTCATCTGCGACTCGACCAGGTCGCCGACAAGCGCGCTGACGCCGACGAGCACGCCGATCGCGATGGCGTGCAGCGGCGACATTCCGATGATCCCCGACGCTCCGATCAACATCGCAACCACGGACGCGATAACTCCCGCGACCGCACCCTCGACGGTCTTGTGCGGGCTGATCGTGACGAAAAACGGATGGCGCCCGATGCGGCTGCCGACCAGCAGTGCGGCCGCGTCGTTGGCGATGACGGCGAAGATCGTGAACAGCGTCCATACGAATCCGTTCGGCTTGGAGGTGTAGAGAAGCAGGTAATAGTTGAACGGCATGCCGATGTAGAGCGCGCCCGCCAGGCCCATCGCCCACCGGCCCAGGCCCTGCCGGCGCCCAGGCAAGACCAGGAATCCGGCCAGCCCGCCGACGAGGGCGAGCGCCAGCACGAGGGTGACGTCGATCTCCTTGAGCACTGTGCCGCTGAAGGCGAAGAACGCGCCCAGGGGAAACAGTAGCCAGGCCGGGGCGCGGGAACCCATGCCTTCCGAGAGGCCCAGGAACTCCCACAGCGCGAGTCCGCCCAGGATGAGCACCAGGGCGTAGACGCCGTAGATGCCGGCGTACACGCCGATCAGAACAAGGCCGAGGAACACGGCGGCGCTCAAGATCCGGACCATCAGCGGGCTGGGTTTGATGCCGGCCAGGTAGGCGTTGCCCGTCGTCACCGCGCGGCGGCTCCGGCGGCGGGCGATCCGACCTCCGGCCGCCCGCCGAAGCGGCGGATGCGCGAGTTGAACTCGGCGATTGCGGCCTTCAGGTCTTCGATGTCGAAGTCAGGCCACAGGGTCTCGGTCACAAGCATCTCGGCATAGGCCGATTGCCACAGCAGGAAGTTGCTGACCCGGCTCTCGCCCGCAGTGCGGATGATGAGATCGGGGTCTGGAAGGTCAGGGACATAGAGGCGCGATGCGATGGCCGATTCATCGATCTGCTGCGGAACGACATGATCGTGCACCAGCCTGCGCACCGCGTCGACGAGCTCGGCTCGGCCGCCGTAGTTCAGGCAAACGTTGAGGACGCCGTTGGTGTTGTTCGCGGTCCGCGCCACCGCCTCTCCAATGCGATCGCGCATTCGCGACGAGAGCCCGTCCCTGCGCCCGCTCACGACGATCCGCACGCCTCGGCGGTGCATCTCGTCGATCTCGCGCTGCATCGTCTCGTGGAAGAGCCTCATCAAGGCCCGTACCTCGGCGCGAGGCCGGGTCCAGTTCTCCGTCGAGAACGCATAAACCGAGAGCACTTGCACCCCCAGCTGCTCGCAGCCCTCGAGCGCCCGCTTGATCGCCCGGACGCCGGCCCGGTGGCCGAAGCTGGCCGGACGCCCGCGGCGGCGGGCCCAGCGGCCGTTGCCGTCCATGATGATTCCGATGTGCCGGGGAACTGACGAGTCCAAGCGCTGAAAGAGTATGCGGGAGGGAATGGCGCCCCGGCCTAGACCTCCATGACCTCCGCCTCTTTGCGGGCGGCCAAGCCGTCGACCCGTTCGATATGCGTCTCGGTCAGCTTCTGCAGGCGTGCATGGGCCCGCTTGGCCTCGTCCTCCGGGACCTCGCCCTGCTTCTGCATCGCATCGACGCGATGGAGCTCGTCGCGGCGCACGTTGCGGATCGCCACCCTGGCTTCCTCGGCCTTGTGGCGGACGAGCTTCACATACTCCTTGCGGCGCTCCTCGGTAAGCGGAGGAATCGGAACGCGAATGACCTGGCCGTCACTCGCCGGGTTCAGACCCTGCTCTCCCGAGCGCAGCGCCTTCTCGACCGCCCCGATCTGGCTCTTGTCGTACACCTGCACGACGAGGAGCCGAGCCTCGGGCGCGCTGATCTGCGCCAGCTGGTTGAGGGGGGTCGGCGTGCCGTAGTAAGGCACCATGACCTTGTCGATCAGGGCCGGGTTGGCGCGGCCTGTCCGGATGGTGGCAAGCTCGGATCCGAAGTGATCGACCGACTTCGACATCTTCGACTCGCCGTCGCGCAGGATTGGATCGATCATCCCATCGCTCCCACCAACGTGCCTATCTCCTCCCCGAGGACAACACGTTCGATGTTGCCAGGCTCGAGCAGGTTGAAGACCACGATGGGCACGTTGTTGTCCATGCAGAGGGTGAGGGCCGTGTTGTCCATCACCTCGATACCGCGGTTGAGCACCTCGAGGTAGTCGAGGTGCTCCAGCTTGACTGCGTTCGGGTCGAGCTTCGGGTCGGCGGTGTACACGCCGTCGACCTTGGTTGCCTTCAGGATGACGTCGGCTTCGATCTCGACCGCGCGCAGCGCCGCGGTGGTGTCGGTCGTGAAGTACGGGTTGCCGGTGCCGGCCGCGAGGATGACGACGCGTCCTTTCTCGAGATGGCGGACAGCACGTCGGCGGATGTACGGCTCGGCGACCTGGGGCATCTGGATCGCGGTCATGGTGCGTGCGGGAATGCCAGTGCGCTCGAGCGCGTCCTGGAGCGCCAGCGCGTTGATGACCGTGGCGAGCATCCCCATGTAGTCGCCCGTCGCGCGGTCGAACCCACGCTCACTGGCGGCAAGGCCGCGGAAGATGTTGCCGCCGCCCACGACGAGCGCGATCTGCACTCCCATCTCGTGGACGCGCTTGACCTGGCCTGCGATCGTTTGCACCACGGCGAGGTCGATGCCGTAGTCGCGCTTGCCGCCGAGCGCCTCACCGCTCAGCTTGAGGATGATGCGGTTGTACTTCGGCGTTCGGTCGCCCATCAGCGCCTCAGCTGCGGCCGGCTGGCGACGCGGGGACGCCCTCGTCGCCTTCGGCGCTCTCGTCAGCCTCGCGGACGTTGAACCGGGCGAACCGTCGCACCAAGATGTTCTCCTGCAGCTTCGAGATGTTCTCCGCGATCAGGTCCTTGACCGTGTGCTTGGGCTCTCGAAAGTATGCCTGCTCCAGCAGGACTGTCTCTTTGATGAAGTTCTCGACTTGGCCGTCGATCCGCTTGGCGATGGCCTGCGGCGGCGTGCCGTCCAGCTCCGCCTTGCGCATGTAGATGGCCCGCTCCTCTACGAGCACATCGTCGGGGATCTCGTCGCGTGAGACCCAGCGGGGGCTGGTGGCCGCGATCTGCAGAGCGATCTCCTTGGCCAGCTTGCGGAACTCCTGGCCCTTCGCGACGAAGTCAGTCTCGCAATCGACCTCGACCAGGACGCCGACCTGCGGCGGATAGTCAGGCGTCGTGCGGTGCAGGTAGGCCTCGACGACGCCCTGCCCGGTCGTGCGTCCGGCGCGTTTGGCGGCTTTGGCGATTCCCTTTTCGCGCAGGATCGTGAAGGCCTTCTCGAGGTCTCCGTCCGCCTCCTCGAGCGCGTTCTTGCAGTCCATCATGCCGGCGCCTGACATCTCGCGGAGCCTCTTGACGAGCTCCATGGGAACCCCCGCCACTAGCGTGCCTCTTCTTCGTCGCCGGTTCGGCCGCCGATGAACTCCTCCTCGGAAACGGTCGGCAGGTAGTCCTCCTCATCCTCGAGGTATTCCTCGATCTCCTCGTATCTCGGCGTCTCGAGAAACTCGCGCTCCTCGGGCTCAGGGAGGATCTCTCCGCGGGCCTGTGCCTCCTGGCGGCCATCCTGGCACGCGTCGGCGATCTTGCCGGTCAGGAGCTTGACGGCGCGGATGGCATCGTCGTTGCCGGGGATGACGTAGGTGATGAGGTCGGGGTCGCAGTTGGAGTCGACGATCGCGACCACGGGGATCTTCAAGCGGTTCGCCTCGGTGACCGCGATGTGCTCCTTACGCGGGTCGACGACATAGAGGGCGCCAGGCAGCCGCTTCATATCGGCGATGCCGTCGAAGTGGAACATCAGGCGATCGAGCTCGTCCTGGAGCTTCTTGGCCTCTTTCTTCGAGAGCTGCTCGAACTGGCCTTCCTGCTGCATGCGCCGAAGCTCGTGCAGGCGGTCGATGCGCTTCTTGACAGTGCTGAAGTTGGTGAGCATGCCGCCCATCCAGCGACGGTTGACGAAGTACATGCCGCAACGCGCGGCCTCGGTTTGGATCGTTTCCTGCGCCTGCTTCTTCGTGCCCACGAAGAGCACGGGACGGCCGCTGGCCGCAACCCCGCGTACGAAGTCCCACGCGTCGTCGAGGAGCCTGACGGTCTTCTGCAGGTCGATGATGTGGATGCCGTTGCGCGCAGTGAAGATGTACGTCCGCATCTTTGGGTTCCAGCGGCTGGTCTGATGCCCGAAATGGACACCCGCCTCCAGCAGCTGCTTCAGGGTTACCTGAGCCACGTTTCGATTGCCTCCCTGTTCCACTTCCGCCCGGTTCTGGCCTTGGATCAAGGACAGGAGCAGTGCCCCGGGCGTGCTAACTCAGTCGGTTGAGACTGGCGTTGGAAGTATACCCAGGACCCGAGATCTGAATCAGAGGCCGCCCGGGAACCTACCGGCGCAGAAACCGCTGTTGACGATCGACGACACCTTCGCACTAACCCGCACGTTGCCAGCAGTCTCGGCTGGAAACTGGATCACCGCGTCGTGGGCGAGCAGATGATCCTCGTCGATCCAGCCACATGCAATGTGTCCCTGGACCGTCGCATAAGGACCTGGACCCAGCTGGACGATTTCGGTGGCAGCCGGAGGCGCGCCGATGCCAGTGCCGGTGGCGAAGAAGATGCTGTTGCCCGCCGGCGACAAGCTCGTCTCGGTGAAGCCGGACCCTGTCGCTCCAGGACCGGTCACCGAGATGATCTTTCCCGCCCAGTCGTACAGCGTCGTCGCACCGGACGAGTAGTTGACACAGCCGACACCGGCCGGCGAGGGCCGAACACTCAACGTGCAGTTGCTGGCGTTGATGGTGGCAATTCGCACCGCTGTCGAAGCGTTGGACACGTGCCATGACACCGGCGTGAGGCCCGCGGGCTCGAAGGTGCATGCGACCACCACCGCGAGGACCAGGGCGCCGTTGTGCCAGCCCATCGGCCACAGCGTGGTCCCTGTCTTTCCCTTGGGTTGGGTCGTCGTGTAGATGTCGGCATGGTGCCCATGGCCGACCAGGTCTTCGACATACAGCCGGAGCGAGATCGTCGTCGCCGCGGACACGTCTTCGACGACCACAGCAATGCGCTGGTTGTCGGGACTGACAGAGAAAAAGCTCACCGTTGTGGGACCACCGGGGACGGTGGTCACATCGGTCACGCCCGAAAGGGAGACGCGGCGGATGTTCATGTCGCCATCACGGATATAGACCTGGGTGCTGCTTGCACTCACGGGAGGCGGCTCCATCGCGCCGTCATTCGCCGACGAGCAGAACTTCACCGAGGGCGGCGCCACCGGCGCTTGAGCCACGACAAAACCATCCGCCCTGATCAGATCCAGCGCAGCTCCGCCCCCGACCAGCAGGAGCCCGTACGGCCCGGTCAACGGACCGGCGGTCGGGGATGTCGCAGGTCCGGCGGTGGCGCTTGCCGATGGCGACGCCGACGCGTCAGAGGACGGAGTATTGAAGTGCACGACCGTGGGACTGGTCGGCTGCCCGCACGCCGCGAGCATCGCGACGGTCGCCGTCAGGAGAGCGAGATTTCGCATCGGCCGCGCCAACTCTAACCGGACGGTCGCCGGCTCGAGCGCTTTCAGACCTCGGCTTTCTCGGCCTTCTTGACGCCCTTCGGACCTGGGCAATTCGGGTAGTCGGAGCACGACTTGAATGGCCCGTACCGGCCGCGCCGCTCGACCAGCGGCTTGCCGCAGATCGGGCAGGGCTCGTCCAGCACCTTCGGGCCCTCGCGCACCTTGCCGTCCTTTCCGATGTTGGCCCGGTACTTGCATTCGGGGTAGCGTGAGCACGCGACGAAGGGCCCGTATCGGCCGGTCCGCTCCACGAGCTGCCCTTCCCCGCACTGCGGGCACTTCTCACCGGTCGGCTTGGCCTCGGCCTGCGCCGCATCGCGCTTGATGTACTTGCAGTCGGGATAACCGGAGCAGCCGATGAACTCTCCGTATCGACCGGTGCGCTGCTGCAACGGCTTGCCGCACACGGGGCACGGCTCGTCGAGCAGCTTCGGCTCCGGCACCTCGCCGTTAGGGGTCATCGCGCGGCGAAACTTGCATTTCGGGTAGCGCGAGCAGCCCATGAACGGACCGAATCGGCTTGCCTTCAGGACTAGGTGACCCTCATGGCACAGCGGGCACTCCTCGTCGGTGTCGGCCGGCATCGCCTTTTCGGCGGCAGTGAGCATCTTCTGCAGCGGGCCATAGAAGTCGCTGACTACGGGCACCCACTCCTGGCTGCCGCGCTCGACCTCGTCCAGACGCTGCTCGAGGGTCGCGGTGTAATCGTCGTCGGAGATGACCTTGAAGTGGTCGACCATGATCGCGTTCACTGCTTCGCCGATGCGCGTCGGGTGCAGCCGGCGTTCCTTGATCTCGACGTAGCCGTGGTCCTTGATCGTCTCGACGATCGGTGCGTACGTCGACGGCCTGCCGATGCCGCGCTGCTCCAGCTCCTTGATCAGCGTCGCCTCCGAATAGCGCGGAGGCGGCTGGCTGAAGTGCTGCTCGGGCTTGATCCCGTGATACGTGAGGTCCTCACCGGCAGCGAGGTCGGGAAGCTCGGTCTCGCCGTTCTCGTCGCGCTCCCATACCTTGTAGAAGCCGTCGAACGCGAGCACCGAACCGGTCGCCCGGAAGACGTACTCGCCACCTTCGATCTCGACCTGGGTCTGGTCATAGACAGCCGGCGCCATGCGGCTGGCGACGAAGCGCCGCCAGATCAGGTCGTAAAGCTTGTACTGGTCGGGCGAGAGGTGCTTGCGAATGGATTCCGGCGTGCGGCTCACGTCGGTCGGCCGGATGGCTTCGTGCGCGTCCTGCACCGCGGGGCCTGCCTTGGCGGCTCGCGGCCCGCCGACATACTTCTCGCCGAACTCTTGCTTGACGAAGCCCTTCACCTTCGTCTCCGCCTCCGCGGAGATGCGGGTGGAGTCGGTGCGCATGTAGGTGATCAACCCGGTCGACCCCTCGTCGCCCAGCTCGATCCCCTCGTACAGCTGCTGCGCGATGCGCATCGTGTTTCGAGGCCGGAAGCGGAGGCGGCTGGAAGCGTCCTGCTGCAGGGTCGACGTGATGTAGGGCAGGTACGAGCTCTTGGTCCGGCGCTTCTTCTCGACACCCAGGACCCGGTAGGTCGAGCCTTCGAGGGCGCGCACGATCGCGTCGGCCTCGGCCTGCGTCTTGACCTCCAGCTTGGCTTCGGCGTCAGCGCTGTCGGGCGCGTTCTTGGGCCGGTTCAGCCGGGCCAGGAAGAGGCGCTCGTCGGCCAGCTTGGAGAGCTCGACGTCGATCGTCCACGACTCGACCGGGACGAACTTCCGGATCTCCTCCTCGCGGTCGACGACCAGGCGCAGGGCGACCGAGGACACGCGGCCGGCGCCGATTCCCTTCTGGACCTTGCTCCACAAGAACGGGCTCAGGCGGTAGCCCACCAGCCGGTCGACCACCCGGCGCGCCTGCTGCGCGTTGACGAGCCGCATGTCGATCTCACGGGGCGACTCGAGCGCCTTGCGGACGGCGTCCGCGGTGATCTCGTGGAACTCGATGCGCTTCGGGGACTTCAGCTTCAGGACCTCTGCCAGGTGCCAGGCGATCGCCTCCCCCTCCCTGTCAGGGTCGGAGGCCAGGATCACGTTCTGGCGGTCCTTCTTCGTCGCCGAGGTCAGCTCGTTGATGGTCTTGCGCCGGCTCTCGACCACCTCGTACCGAGGCTTGAAGCCCGCCTCCACGTCCACCGCGATCTCCTTTTCGGGGAGGTCGCGGACGTGGCCCATCGAGGCGAGAACGTCGAAACGATCCCCCAGGAACCGCTTCAGAGTCCGCGCCTTGGCGGGCGACTCGACGATGATCAAACCTTCCGGCACAGCAACTCCTTTATTCCCCAGGAGCCGGTTTTAGTCCCAAGGCTGGGAGTCGGGCGGGCCGGCCGGCCGCTGAGGCGGGCAATCCTACGCCCGTTCTTTGTCGCGACGCAATGCCCTTACGAAGCCCGGTCCGTGACGGCGCACAGCGCCGTCGAGCTCCAGCGAGGTGAGCCTTCCGAGCACCTCGGCGACCGGCAGCTCGAGCTTTCGGGCCAGCTCGGCGGCGCTGACGGAGAGCACGTCTGAGAGGTGGAGGAGGAGGCCGTCGCGTTCGGGGGGAAGGCTGAAACCCAGGCGTTTGGGGGCGGCCAGAGGGTCGTCCAGAACCTCGCCGCCGAGGCCAAGGGCGGCGAGCACGTCACGGGCGTTCTGGACCAGGGCAGCGCCGTCGCGGATGAGGTTGTGGGTGCCCACCGACAGCGGCGAGAAGATGCTGCCCGGCACCGCCATTACCTCTTTATATAGGTCGAGCGCGGCCTCGGCGGTGATCAGCGCGCCCGACCCCTGGACTGCCTCCACGACCACCACAGCGTCTGAGAGCGCAGCCATGGTGACGTTGCGGGCGGGGAAGTTCTGGCGCCTGGGCGACGACCCATTCGGAAACTGGCTCACCAGGGCACCGCCGCCCGCGACGATCTCCTCGGCGAGGCGAAGGTGGGCCGCGGGATACACGATGTCGACTCCCGTTCCCATCACCGCCACCGTGACGCCGCCGGCGGTCAGAGCCCCTCGGTGAGCGGCGGCGTCGCACCCGAGCGCAAGCCCGCTGACGACGATCACGCCCGCTCGGGCAAGGTCGGCGGCGAGCTGCTCGGCCACCGCTTCGCCGTACGGCGAGGGCCGTCGCGAGCCGACGATGGCGACCCTCGGACCGTCGGGTGGCGGCCAGGTGCCTCGAGCGTTGAGCGTCGAGAGGTCAGGCGGCGACGTCATGAAGTCGGTAACCCAGCGCTTCCAGGACGTGCCGGTCGCCGATGGCCTCCGCGCCTTCGAGATCGGCGGCGGTCCGTGCCACACGCCAGGCGCGATGAAAGCCGCGGGCGGTCAGACCCTTCTGCTCGGACCAGCGTTCGAGCGTGCGCCTGGAACCGGGTTCGAGAAGCGCCACCTCGCGCAGCCGCCGTGGCTTCAGCTGGGCGTTGAGGCAGCCCTGCCGGTCGAGCTGGCGACTCCGGGCGGCGGCGACACGAGCGCGGACTGTGGCCGAAGCCTCGCCTCGCGGTTCCGACGCCAGCTCGGCGAGCGGCACGCGCCGGACTCCCACCTGGAGGTCGATGCGGTCGAGCAGAGGTCCGGAAAGGCGCCGTTGGTAGGCATCGACCAGTGCCGGGGTGCAGCGGCAGGTCCTGGTGGAGTCGCCCAGCCACCCGCACGGACACGGGTTGGTGGCCGCCACCAGCGTGAACCTCGCGGGATAGGTGACGGATCCGCCCGATCGCGTGATGGTGACGCGTCCGGTCTCCAGCGGTTGGCGCAGGGCCTGCAGAACCGGCGCTTGAAACTCGGCGAGCTCATCCAGAAAGAGCACACCGTGATTCGCGCGGCTGATCTCGCCGGGCAGAGCCAGGCCCGTACCACCGCCGACCAGCCCCGCCATCGAGATTCCGTGGTGCGGCGCGTGAAACGGGCGTGTCCAGTCCAACGGCCTTCCCGGCAGAAGGTCCCCGAGTAGGCTCCTTACCTGCGCGACCTCGAACGCCTCGCCAAGGTCGAGCGGCGGAAGGATGCCGGGCACGCAGCGGGCCAGCATGGTCTTGCCGGCTCCCGGCGGCCCGGTGAGCAGCAGATGATGGCCGCCCGCGGCGGCGACTTCGATGGCTCGTCGCGCCTCCTCTTGTCCGTGCACCTCGACAAGGTCGTGCTCGAGAGCCGCATTGCTGGATTCGAGGATCGCTTTGGTGAAGGGCTGCGGTGGGATCGAATCCTCACCCAGCAGGTGAGCCACGACCTGCTGCAAATGTGTGCAAGGGATGACCTCGAGACCCTCGATGAGCGCCGCCTCGCTCGCATCCACGGCCGGCACGAAGAACCGCTCGAACCCGGCCTGCTGCAGACAGCGAGCCGCCACCAGCACGCCATCGACGTGCCGGATGGCTCCATCGAGCGCGAGCTCGCCGAGGAACGCGGTGCGCGCAGGCGCCCGTTTACCTATCTCGGCGAGCGCGATCGCAACGGCCATGGGAAGGTCGAGCCCACTTCCCTGCTTGCGCATCTCCGCGGGGGCGAGGTTGACGGTAAGGCGCTTGCGGGGGAAATCAAGGTCGCTG
>DASPYG010000207.1:0-7101 GCA_035636885.1 Candidatus Nitrosopolaris sp. | reverse complement strand
GTCGTCGGCGCGACGACGAGCAGGCCCGGGATAAGACCGTAGAGGACCTCGAAGCTGTGCGAGTGCTGGGCGGACAGCTGGTGGCCGGCGCCGCCCGGCATCCGGATCACCATGGGCACCTTCGCCTCGCCACCGAACATGTAGCGGATCTTCGCCGCGTTGTTGACGATCTGGTCGTACGCGATCAGCGAGAAGTTGATGGTCATCATCTCCACCACCGGGCGAAGACCGAGCATCGCCGAGCCGATGGCGCTGCCTACTATCACCTCCTCGGCGATCGGGGCGTCGACGACTCGCTGAGCGCCGAACCGATCAAGGAGCCCTTCGGTGACGCGATAGGCGCCACCGAACTTGCCGATGTCCTCGCCGACCAGGTACACGGAGTCGTCGCGCTCCATCTCCTCGGCCAGCGCCTCACGAAGCGCGACGCGGTAAAGCTTCTCCTCTGCCGCCATCAGAGGGGGTTCCCGCGCAGCTCGGGGCTTTCTTCCCACTCGCCGTTGTAGACGTACTTGTACAGGTCTCCCACCTTGGGATCAGGGCTGTCGTCGGCGAACTTGATGATCTCCTGCACCTCCGCCTCGACGTTCTGCCGCACTGTCTTGAAGTACTCCTCATCAGCCAGCCCCGCGGTTTCGAGCTCGTGCTCGAAGGCGACGATCGGGTCAGCCTTGCGGAACTTCTCCTTGTCCTCGGCCGACCGGTACTTGTCGGGGTCTACCACGGAGTGGCCCTTGAAGCGGTAGCACAGAGCCTCGATGAAGCGAGGCTGCGAGTCGGCGCGGATCTTTTCGACGATCTCCGAGGTCCGTTGCAAAACCTCGCGCACGTTCATGCCGTCGACCTGGATCGCCTCCATGTCGTAGGCGCACGCCTTCTTGTAGATCTCCGCGACGGCGGACGCCTCCTCGACCGGCGTGCCCATCCCATATCGGTTGTTGACGCAGTACCAGAGGACGGGCAGATCGAACACCTTCGAGTAGTTGAGCGACTCGTGGAAGGCGCCGATGTTGGTGGCACCATCGCCGAAGAGACACGACACGACGTCCTTCTGTTTGCGGTACTTGACCGCCCACGCGCCACCTGTTGCGAGCGGGAGGTGGCCGCCCACGATTCCGTAGCCGCCCATGAACCGCAGCTTCGCGTCGAACATGTGCATCGACCCGCCACGACCGTGCGACGTGCCCGTCTCCTTGCCGAAGAGCTCGGCCATCACCGCCCGGGGGTCGATGCCGCGCGCGATTGCGTGGCCATGCTCGCGATAGCTCGTGAAGATGTAGTCGTTCAGCTTCAGGGGCAGGATGCCGCCGACGACCGCCGCCTCCTCGCCGATGTTGAGGTGGCAGTAGCCGCCGATCTTCGCCTTCGTGTACTGCTCCTGGGCCCGCTCCTCGAAGCGCCGGATCAGCTGCATCGTGCGGTGGATCCCGAGCAGGAGGTCGCGGTTCTCCTTCTTCAGCTCGAGCTTCTTGGCCGTGATCGCCTCAGGCGCCGGCGTTGTCGGCGGTTTGACCGGTGTGACCATCTGCTGCTCACGATTGTGCATCGGCACGGCGGCCGAAGTGGGGGATGGGCGAGTGACGCTCCGCTCGCCGGCTGCGCCTGGCGGCGCGGCCGGAGCGGTGGGGAGCCTAGAGCGATTGGCGATGTGGATCGCCCGTCCCTGGGCGGCCAGTGCGGCCTCCATGATGGATTCGGGCAGCGTCGGGTGGGCGTGGATTGTGAGGTCGAGCTGCTCCAGCGTGAGTCCGTTTTGAACCGCGAGCGTCGCTTCCGCAATGAGGTCGGTGGCTCGCGGCCCGATGATGTGCACCCCGAGAAGGACGCCAGAGCCGGCGTCCGCGACCACTTTCACGAAGCCTTCGCTCTGGCCGAGCGTCAGCGCGCGACCCGAGGCCGCAAACGGGAAGCGGCCGATCTTGACCTCCACGCCGCGCTCCTTCGCCTCCTTCTCGCCCAGGCCGACGTGCGCGATCTCGGGATCTGTGTAAACGCAGTTGGGCGCGGCGTGGTAGTCGGGGACGCGCGCATGGCCCGCGATGTTCTCGACCGCGCATATACCTTCATATGAGGCGACGTGGGCGAGCATGATGCCGCCGATCACATCGCCGATCGCCCACACGCCTTGGGCCGTCGCGTGCAAGTGGTCGTCGACGACCACGCGGCCCCGCTCGAGCTTCACTCCGGCCGCGTCGGCGCCCAGGCCCTCGGTGAATGGCGACCGTCCCACCGCGAGCAAGACCTGGTCGGCGTCGACCGAGCCGCCTTCCCCGCCCGTCGAGAACCGAACCTGCAGTGCTTTGCCCGCCTTGGCGACCTCGGCGACCTTGCTGCTCGTGTGGATCGCGCCGCCGAGGCCGGACAGATGCTTTGTATACACGTTGACGAGGTCGGCCTCGACCATCGGCAGGATCTGGGGCAGCATCTCCAGCACCGTGACCTTGCTGCCGAGGGCGGCAAACATCGCCGCAAACTCCATGCCGACCACGCCGCCGCCGATGACCGCGAGCCGCTGCGGAATCTCCTTCAGCTCCAGGATGGCGTCGGAGTCGATGGTCAGCTCAGCGCCCTTCAATGGGATGCGCGACACCGCCGAGCCCGTGGCGATGACGATGTCCTTCGCCTGGATGCGCTCACCGGCGACTTCGACGGCCCCTCCGCCGGCAAGCTTGGCGGCGCCGCGAATCATGGTCACGCCGCCCGCTTTCAGAAGCCCTTCGACACCCGTGACGAGCTGGTCGACCACCGCGGTCTTCCGTTTCTGAGCCGCCCCCCAGTCGAAGCCGATGTTGTCGGCGATAAGCCCGAACGGCGCGCCGCCTTTGGCCAGCGAGTACAGCTCTGATGACTGCAGCAGGGCCTTGGTCGGAATGCAGCCGCGGACCAGGCAGGTTCCGCCGAGCCGGTCCTTCTCTACGATCGCGGTCCTGGCCCCGAGCTGCGCGGCGCGGATGGCGGCTACATAGCCCCCCGGCCCACCGCCAACGATCACCACGTCGAAAGAACCCGCCATATAGCTCCTATCTATACCTGCTATCGGAGTTGATTATGCCTAGGCGGAGCTTCAGTGCGCCGGGCGAACGCCGTTGGGGACGTATCGGTTGGTGATCGGCATGCGGCGGTCCCGACCGAACGCGCGCGGCGTGATCTTCACGCCTGGCGGCGCCTGGCGGCGCTTGTACTCGCTGCGATCCACCAGCTGGATCACCCGAGCCACCGTCTCCGCCCGGTTGCCGGCCGCGATGAGCTCGTCGGGCGTGAGGTCCTCCTCGACGTATCCGCGCAGGATGGGGTCGAGCTCGTCATACGGTGGCAGGCTGTCCGAGTCTTTCTGTCCGGGCTTGAGCTCGGCTGAGGGCGGCTTGGTGAGGACGCGCTCCGGGATCGCCGGGCCCAACGAGTTGCGATAACGGCAGAGCTCGTACACGGTCGTCTTGGTGATGTCCTTGAGCACGGCAAAACCGCCCGCCATGTCGCCGTAAAGGGTGCAGTAGCCGGTCGCGATCTCTGACTTGTTGCCGGTCGTGAGCACGATGTAGCCGAACTTGTTGGACAGCGCATGGAGGATGACGCTGCGGATTCGCGGCTGCAGGTTCTCTTCGGCGACCCCCGGCCGAGTGCCCTCGAAGGCTCCGGCCAGTATCTGCTCGAACGCATGGTGTGCGGGTTCGATGGGAAAGTCGAGCAGCTGGATCCCGAGCGCCTCCGCCACCAGCCCGGCGTCCTCCAGGCTCTCGGATGCCGTGTAGCGGGACGGCATGCGCACCGCGATCACGTTTTCGGGGCCTAGGGCGTCGGCCGCTATCGCGGCGGTGAGGGCCGAGTCGACTCCACCGGACAACCCGATGATGACCTTCTGGAAGAGCTGCTTGCGGATGTAGTCGTGGACCCCGAGGGCGACGGCGGCGTAGATCTCTGCCGCGCCTTCGAGCGGGGCGTCGAGGTGGTGGGGTAGGGGAGAGCGGGGAGGGGTGCTCCCGGTGGTCACGGAGAGCTCGGTCACCTCGAGCTCGAGACGCGCGGCACCCTCTGCCTCGTGGCGGATCTTCTCCAGCGGCCGATGAAACGGCACAGCATCCACGTCTATGTCGTAGACGAGAAGATCCTCTCGGAACGATTTGCCGTGGGCGACCATCTGGCCGCGCGGGTCGAAGATGACGCTGTTGCCGTCGAAGACCAGCTCGTCCTGCCCGCCGACGGTGTTCACGTACGCGACGTAGGCGCCGTAATCGACGGCGCGCCCGCGCACCATCTCTTCGCGTGGCCCGCGCTTGCCCTCGTGATAAGGCGAGCCGTTGATGTTGACCAGCAGCTCGACCCCGTGTTCGGCCTGCCATGCCATCGGTCCGGACGGATACCAGCAGTCCTCACAGATCGTGACGCCGATGCGAATCCCGGACTGCTCGAAGATCGGGCAGCGGTGTCCGATGGTGAAGTAGCGCTGCTCGTCGAAGACCCCGTAGTTGGGCAGGAAAACTTTGTGGTAGACGCCTTTCAACACCCCATCGCGGATGAACGCGGCGGCGTTGAAGATGGCCCCGTCCTCGTCGACGAAGCCGACCACCGCTGAGATGCCCTTGGTCGCCTCCGCGACAACCCTCAGCTGCTTCAGGTTGTCTCGCACGAAACCCGGCTTGAGGACGAGGTCCTCGGGCGGGTAACCGGTCAGGGCGAGCTCCGGAAAGCAAACCAGGTCAACCTCCTGGTCGCGCGCGCGCTCGATCCAGTCCGTGATCAGGCGCGTGTTGCCCTCCAGGTCGCCGACGGTTGCATTGATCTGGGCCAGCCCGATTCGCAGCGTCCTGTGCACAGCTTCATTTTGACGGCCTACACAAATCGAGGCCGTATTCCGCCCGAAGCTACGATTTGGGTTACCCATGAGCTACTTCGATCGGCTGCGCACCCTTGCCAGGGACCGAGGCACGCTGCTGTGCGTCGGCCTCGACCCGGACCCCGATCGAATCGCCGGTGGAGCCGCCGGCGCGCTGCGCCACTGCCGTGAAGTCGTCCGGCAGACGGAGGAGCACGCATGCTGCTTCAAACCCAACAGCGCTTTCTGGGAGCAGTACGGCCCCGATGGATGGAAGGCGCTGCTCGAGCTGCGTGACGAGGCTCCGCGCACGCCGTTTCTCTTCGACGGCAAGCGTGGCGACATGGGCAACACCATGCGCGCCTACGCCCTGACGGCCTTTGTGACGCTGGCGATGGATGCCGCCACGGTCAACCCTTACCTCGGCGCGGACTCGATCGAGGAATACACCCGCTACGAAGATCGCGGGGTGTACATCGTCTGCCGCTCGTCGAATCCCGGCGCTGCGAGCCTGCAGCACCTCGACGCCGGCGGCGCGCCACTGTATATGCACGTGGCGGCGATGGCTCAGAGCCTGAACGCCCACGGCAACGTCGGCCTGGTCGTCGGCGCGACCGCGCCCAAGGAGATTGCGGAGCTGCGTGCGTCTTCGCCGCTGCCGTTCCTGATCCCCGGCGTCGGTGCGCAGGGCGGCGACCTCGAAGGCTCGGTGCGCGCGGCCTGGAGCGGCGATGCGGCATCGTGTCTCATCTCCGTGAGCCGCAGCGTTGTCTTTGCCGAAAAGCCGGGGCATGAAGCGGCAAGGCTCAAAGACGAGATCAACGCAGTGGTGGGGGCGCTGCGATGACCAGCCAGCGCCACACGGCGAGGCTGGTCCTGAAGGGCCACATCATCGACTCGATGACGCTGCCGCAGGTGATGGACCTGGTCATGGACCTCGGCGGCAACTTCACGATCGAGGAGCTCACGGTCGGCCAGCACAAGACCGACACGTCGCTCTGCCGCATGGAGGTGGTCGCGTCGTCAGCGGAGCAGCTCGACCGCATCGTGCGGCAGGCGCGCGCCCTTGGCGCAACCGCAGAGTCGGAGCAGCCGGCGAAGCTGGAGGCGGTGGCCAAGGAAGGCGTGTTTCCAGAGGGTTTCTACTCGACGAGCAACCTGCCCACGGAAGTGTTGATCGACGGCACGTGGTCGCCGGTCGAGGACATCGAGATGGACTGCGCGATCGCCGTCGACGCCAAGGCCCGGCGCGCGCGCTGCATCGTGTTCCAGGCCGCGAAGCCGGGCATGGAGGTCGTCGTCGGCCACCAGGGGGTGAGGGTGACGCCGCTCGAGCGCTCGCGGCAGACGGAGATCTTCACGTTCATGGCCAGCGAGGTGTCGGCCGAGAAGCCGAAGAAGGTGCTCATCGGCGCCATCGCGGACGAAATGAAGCAGATCCGGAAGGCCGGCGGGCGCATCGTCGTGGTCGCAGGACCCGCAGTCGTCCACACCGGCGCGGGTCGCTACCTGTCCCGGCTGATCGAGCTCGGGTACGTGCAGGTCCTCTTCGCGGGCAACGCGCTGGCGGTGCACGACGTGGAGTCGGCGCTGTTCGGGACCGCGCTCGGCGTCAACGTCGAGAGCGGGCTCGCCATCGAGCACGGGCACGAGCACCACATGCGAGCCATCAACCGGGTGCGCGCCGCGGGCGGCCTGCGGCAGATGGTCGAGAGCGGGCAGCTCCAGTCAGGGGTCATGAAGTCGGCCATCGATCATGGCGTGGAGATCGTCCTGGCCGGTTCGGTGCGCGACGACGGGCCGCTGCCCGACGTGATCACGGAAATGGTCGAGGCCCAGCGGCGCATGCGCGCGTCCTTGCACGGAGTGCGGATGGCGCTGATGCTCTCGACCATGCTGCACTCGATTGCCACGGGCAACATGCTGCCTGCGGGCGTGCGTACGGTCTGCGTCGACATCAACCCGGCAGTGGTGACCAAGCTCGCCGACCGAGGTAGCTGGCAGTCGATCGGGCTGGTGACCGACGTCGAATCCTTCTTGCGCGAACTGGCCCTGGTCATAGAAACTGGGGCCCATGGCTAAAGGACGCAACAAACAAGGACGCGAGGTCAAAAAGAAGAAGAAGGCCAAGGGGTCGGGCGCGGAGCCGCCGGCGAACGTGCAGTTCCGCCACCACGAGGTCGTTACGAGCCAGCCCGAGGCGCCGGTCAGACCTTCGGAGTAGCCCGCCTCCACGGCCAGGTTCGCACGGCGGCGAACAGCAGGAAGGCCCCGAACAGCCCCAGCAGGGT
>DASPYG010000206.1:0-4122 GCA_035636885.1 Candidatus Nitrosopolaris sp. | reverse complement strand
TCGGGGAAGACGGGCCAATGCGGGATCGTCGACGTCAGCGCCGTCGCGTCGTCGTGCTTGAGGTCGAGGTCGAGGCTCGCCGCCGCCCGGCGCAGGGTTTCCGCCATGACGACGCGGTAGCGGCGAAATGGTTTTTCCTTTTCGACCTCGGCCTCGATCTTTATGTAGGCGGCGAGAACGTCGGCGCCTCGCCCCGGGAAAAGCAGTTCCCCGGTCGTGCCGAGGCCGTGACGCCAATCGACCAGCGTCCCGAAGCAATCGAACGTGAGCCAGCGAGTCGCCATGTGTGACGGTCAGCGCCCGGGGGCGCGATACGACATCGTCTTTTTGCCGGCCTGGTCGATCTCTTCGGGCGTCATCAACACCGTCGTCTTGAGATGAGACAGCGCTCCCGTGGAGGCGACACCCATGGAAAAGGCGGCCGCGGTCGTGTTGTCGATGCCGTCGACGACGACGTACACGTCAGTGTCACCGAACGCGTAATAGATCGCCTCGAGCTTGCCGCCCAACGACTTGATCGCCGCTTCGACTGCGGTTCGCCGGCCGGTGCCTCCGTCCTTGAGAACGCCCTTGATGCCCTCGGTCGAGTACGTCGCCTGGAACATGTATCGCCCCATTGCCCACTCCTCCGAACCAACGAGTTGACGTGCGCCGAATCCTCAGCTTGCCTTCGGAAGGTACTCCTGGATCGCGTGCGCGAGGTGCTGCATGCTCATCGACTGAAGCCACACGCGACCGGGGCCCGTGAGTGCGGCCAGGAAGAGGCCGGACCCGCCGAAGAACGCGTTCTTGATGCCGGGCACGGAGGTGATGCTGAACTGCACCGACTCCTGGAACATGCCGACGTGGCCGGGGTGGATGCGCAGCGTGTTGCCCGCCTGGAGGTCATATGTGACGACCTCGCCATGAAGCTCAACCCATGCGTGCCCCTGACCCTGCAGGCGCTGCATGGTGAACCCGGTGCCGCCGAAAACCCCTGCGCCCAACCTCTGCTGGAAGCCGACTGAGAACTGCACTCCGGGCGTCGCGCACATGAAGCCGTGCCGGTGACACATGTAACCCTGGCCGGGCGCGATCTCGAGGGGCAGGATCTGGCCGGGCAGCTTGGCTGCGAAGGCCAGCAGGCCTGGACCGCCGACCGCGGTGTACTCGGTCATGAAAAGCGTTCCGCCCGCCACCGCCCTGCCGAGAGCACTCATGAAGCCGCCTTGCTGGCCGCCGGCAGACATCGAGGTCTCCATCTGGATCGCCATGGACAGCCAGCCCATCTGGCCCGACTCGGCGAAAACCTTCTCGCTGGGCTGCATGCTCAGCTCGAGCACAGGCATCACGGTTCCGACGATCTTTGGCTCCAATGGTGTCCCCTCATTTATGGACGCGGCCGCCAGCGCGACCACTCTATCAGGAGCCTGTGCCGCCTCCGGCGTGGTGGACGTGCTCGAGCGTGTGGCGGCGCGCGGACTTTCGCCCTGGTGTTCGCGAGCATGTTTCGCAGACGCCGACCACGAGCACCTCGGTGTGCAGCGGCTTGAAGCGATGCAGCTCTTCGAGGTGCGACTCAAGCTCGGTCACCATCGCTTCTTCGATGTGGAGGACGCCGCCGCAAAGCTGACAGACAGCGTGGTGGTGGTCGCCGGACGCCAGCTCATAGTGGGTGGGGCCGTCGCCCAGGTGCGCGGCGTAAACCGAGCCCGAGGCGGTGAGCGCTTCCAACGAGCGGTACACCGTGCTCCGCGGAAAGCGCGGCTGGGTTTTGTGCAGCTCGGCTGTGATCTCGTCGGCTGTGCAGTGGCCGCCCAGGCGCACGATCGCGTTGTAGACCATCGACCGCTGCGCCGTGCGCCGCATCCCCGGCGCCAGCATCTCGCCTCCCCGCCGCGCGGGGAGGTCGGGTTTCACCTCCCCACCAAGTAGGGAGGTCGGCCCCGCGCCTCCCCGCCGCGCGGGGAGGTCGGGCCGCTCGCGAAGCGACCCGCCTGGGTGGGGATGATCACTCATGAAGGGACCACTCGGAGCGACCTGTCGGCTGAGGTGAGCAACCGGCACCCGTCCTCCTCGACCACCAGATCGTCCTCGATCCGGACACCGCCCCACCCCGGGATGTAGATCCCCGGCTCGACTGTGAACACCATCCCCACTTCCAGCTTCGTGGTCGAGCCGGGGTCGAGGGACGGGTCCTCGTGCGTCTCGAGGCCGAGCCCGTGGCCGGTGCGGTGGAAGAAGCTCGCGCCCAGCCCGGCCGCCTCGATTACGCCCCGCGCGGCCGAATCGACGGCGCCCGTCGTCGTCCCGGCGCGCACGGCGGCGATGGCGGCGTCGTGAGCTGCCAGGACGAGAGCGTGGATCTCGCGCTGCCGCGCGCTGGGCTCGCCGACGACTGCCACGCGCGTTGTATCAGCCCGGTAACCCTCGAACGCGGCGCCGAAATCGAGGAGAACAAGGTCACCCTTCTCGAGACGGCGCCCCGAAGGCCGGCCGTGGGGCAGCGCCGAATTGGGACCTGACAGGACGACGGACTCGAATGCCAGCGTCCCGCCGCCGGCGCCGATCGACGCCCCAAGCGCAACCGCAACCTCCAGCTCGGTCTTGGCCGCACGCAGCCCGCCGATGATTTCGTCGGTGACGGCGTCGGTGATGGCGGCCCCCTGGGCAAGCTTCTCCAGCTCCACGTCCGATTTGATCAGGCGCATGCGCCGGATCTCGCGACCGACGTCCTCCATCTCGGTCGCTCCCACGCGCTCCCGCAAGGCCTCGCCGATCTCGATTGTCAGGTGGTCCTTCTCGACGCCGAGCCGATCGAACCGATGCAGCGCGCGGTGGACGACCCGGTACGGATCCTCGCCGTCGCGCCAAGAGTCGATATCGACGTCAGGGTTGACCCGCTCTGCGTTCTCGAGCTCGATGGCGGGAACGATGAGGGTCACGTGGTCTCGTCCGACTACGAGCGCCATCAACCGCTCGTAAGGATTCGCTTGGACGCCCGTGAGATAGGCGATCGAAACCGGTTTCGTCACAAACGCAGCGTCGACCTTGCGGCTCTGCATCAGGGCGCGGAGGTCGTCCAGCCGGGTCGCGGTGGTCGTGTTAGTCGACGCCAACGATGCGGACCCTGTATGCGGCGTTCGGCGTCTTGATCTCCACTTCTTCGCCGACCTTGTGGCCGATCAGCGCCTTGCCGAGCGCCGACTCGTAGCTGACGCGTCCAGCCTTGGGGTCGGCCTCGGCCGGGCCGACGATGCGATATGTCTCCTCGCCTTCGCCGTCTTCCGCAAATCGCACAGTGCTGCCCATCGCCACCACTCCGGTGCTCTTCCTCGTCTCGATGAGCACGTGGTTCTTGACGATGGACTCGAGCTCGTTGATCCGGGCCTCCATCATTCCCTGCTCGTTCTTCGCCGCGTGATACTCGAAGTTTTCTGACAGGTCGCCGAACTCGCGTGCGGCTTTGATCTTCGCCACGATCGCGGGGCGCCGGACCGTGGTCAGCTCGCGAAGCTCGCTTCTGACGGCCTCCAGGCCCTCGGGTGTGATGTGAACGTCGTTGGTCATCATTCCGAGTCTAAACGTCGGCGGCTCCGATGAAGTCCCGCCCTTATGAGGCGCGACCCGGGGTCCCTTCCGATACAGTCGCGCCATGAAAAGGCTGTTCTTGACCGTCGTGATGCTCCTCATGGGTATGGCGCTGGTCGGCGGCGCCGCGGCCTCGCTGGTCGGCACCGCCCTGATTCCCCTCGATCAGCAGGTCGGGACGCACACGTCGGCGGCCGGCGCGGTGCTCGGCATCGGCCTCATGGCTGCCGCCATCAACCCCGCCGCCAACATCGGCTGGGTCCGGGCGGGGATCCTCTACGGCATCGTCGTGTTCGGGTTCGAGGTCGGGTCGCATTTCCTCCTCGGCGCGCCGTTCAACATCGGACCGGTCGTATTCGGCCTGGCCTGCGCCTTGCTCCTGGTGGCGCTGTACCCGGAGCGGCGAGCGTTGATGCCGCCCACCACCAGCCTGCCGGCCAGGGTCACACCAAAGGCCGCCGACACGCCGCCAAGCCCGAAGCCGCCGGAGACGCCGGAGCCGTCGACGCCGGAGCCGTCGACGACCAGCCCGGGGGCGTAGGAAGGGCAGCA
>DASPYG010000205.1:0-15927 GCA_035636885.1 Candidatus Nitrosopolaris sp. | reverse complement strand
GTGCGCGCAGGCGCCCGTTTACCTATCTCGGCGAGCGCGATCGCAACGGCCATGGGAAGGTCGAGCCCACTTCCCTGCTTGCGCATCTCCGCGGGGGCGAGGTTGACGGTAAGGCGCTTGCGGGGGAAATCAAGGTCGCTGTTCTTGATGGCCGAGCGGACCCGCTCGCGCGCCTCCTTCACCGACGTGGCCGCGAGCCCGACCAGATAGAACGCCGGATCGCCGTTGCCGCTGTCGGCCTGGACCTCGACACGCCGCGCTTCGAGTCCAACGAGCACGCAGGAATGGACGGTGGCGAGCACGCGGCGACGATAGGAGGTCAGGCTCGTGAGGGGAGCCCAGGCTGTTAAGAGCGCATAGGGCGGAATCGCGACGACCTTGCGTGCCAGTCCAAGCTCCAGCTTCCACCCATGTTCGTGAACGAGGCGATGATGGCGCCGACACAGCTCTTTCTCGTACTTGCTCTCTACGCCAGCCTGGGTTCAGGGCGCCAGCGGCCGTCCTCCTCGATGTATCCCGCGGGCTGGTCGGGCTCGTGGCTGAGCACGAGCAGCCACCGATGCTTCTGCGCTTCGTCGAACAGCCGCGCCTTCTGCTCGAGCACCCGCAGCGGCTCGATGTCGGCCGCCATCGTCCAGGGCACGCGCAGATGCGGCGTCTGGCAGACCAGGTCCCCGGTCACGGCGCAGGCAAGCTCACCCGAGCGCAGCACGAGGACCTGGCTTCCCGGCGTGTGCCCGCCCACATGCCGGATCTGGACACCCGGCATGACCTCCGCGTCGCCGTCCAGGTACTCCACGAGGTTGTTGCCATCCGCCAGCGGTGTGAAGTCGTCGGTCACGTATGCGGCCTGGCTGCGCATATCGGGGCTCAGCGCAAAATCCCACTCGCTGCGCTGGATGAAATGGCGCGCCTTTGGAAACGTGAGCTCGAGGCATCCCTTGTCCCAGCGCGTGAGACCGCCGGCGTGGTCCCAGTGCAGGTGGGTGGTGATGACGGCGTCGACCTCATCCGGCCGTATTCCGATCCGGTTCAGCGAATGCAACAGACCTTCGGGTTCGCGCAGCGCGACCTGCAGCGCGCGCTTCTCGCTCAGCTTGGTGCCGATACCTGTCTCGCAAACGATCACGCGCCCATTGATCCGCGCGATCAGGCCGACGCACGCCATGTCGATCATGTTGTTGCCGTCAGCGGGCTTCTGCTTCTCCCACAACAGCTTAGGGACCACACCGAACATGAGGCCTCCGTCTGCCTTCCACCTCCCCGCTATGAGGATGTACAGCTCGAGGTCACCCAGCCGCATGCTCACTAATATGCAGCGGCAATGGCCATAGCGGCGATTCAGACTGCGAGGCTCTCCAAGGACTACGGGCTGGGACGCGGCCTTTTCGAGCTGGACCTTCAGGTCCCGCAGCAGGAGGCTTTCGGGTTCCTCGGCCCGAACGGCGCGGGCAAGAGCACCACGATCCGGCTCTTGATGGGCCTGATCCGGCCGACCGCGGGGTCCGCCCACGTCTTCGGCCTCGACTGCATCCGGGACTACGTCGCAGTCAAGCAAAAGGTGGGTTACGTGCCAGGCGAGATGCCGCAGTTTGGCAGCCTTCGCGGTTCGGAGGTCGTGGCCTACCTCGGCGGCATGCGCGGAGGCGCCGACGTGAAGCTCGTACGCAGCCTCGCCGAGAGATTCGACCTCGATCTCAGCCGCCGCTACAGGGAGTACTCCAGCGGCAACAAGCAGAAGCTCGGCATCGTCCTGGCCCTCATGCACAAGCCCCAGCTTCTGATCCTCGACGAGCCGACGAGCGGCCTCGACCCGTTGAACCAGCAGGAGTTCTACGCCCTCCTCAACGAGGCCCGTGATGGCGGCGCCACGGTGTTTCTTTCCTCGCACATCCTCTCCGAGGTGGAGCGGACCTGCGACCGCGTTGGCATCGTGCGGTCGGGCCGGCTGGTGCGGATCGCGGAGCTCGACGAGCTGCACAGAATCCGGTTCCACCACGTCGAGATCGAGTTCACACCCGGTTCACCCATTCCGGTGGATGCGATCAAAGCCGCGGCAGGGGTCGAGGATGTGGTGGCCGAAGACCACCGGGTCGCGCTAACGGTGAAAGGCAGCTTCGAGCCACTGCTTCGCGCGATCCGAGACGCGAAGGTTACCAACCTGGTCAGCCACGAGCCGAGCCTCGAGGAGATTTTCCTGGAGTACTACCGGGAAGCGCCCCGAGCACTTCCCAGCTGATGATCGCGTACCTGTTCGCCCTTCGCCTGGGCCGATGGGGGATCGCGGGATTCAGCGCCATAGGCTTCCTGATCACGCTGCTCAATGCGGCGGGGTTCTACCAGGTGGCGGGTCACACCCAGGCAGAACGGGAGGCGTTCGCCCGATCGATCGACGTACTGGCAGCGCAGTTCTCGGTCATCCTCCCCCCGCCGATACGTCCGGACACGGTCGGCGGTTACGTCCAGTTCCGGGCCTATGGAGCGCTCGCCATCGCCTTCGCGATCTGGGCGCTCGCATCGGCGAGCGGCGCTGCCCGCGGCGACGAGGAGCGCGGCATCGTCCCGGCCGTTCTGGCGGCAGGGGTTTCGAGACTGAGGCTGATCGCCTCCCGGGCCGGCGCGTTCGCGATCGGTACAGCCGTGGCGGCGCTCGCGTCGAGCGCAGGTGTGCTGATCGGAGTCGCGAGCGGCGGCGAATCGATCAGCGCAGCGGCGGCGGCGGAGGCGGCACTGACTTTGGTTTCGCTCGCGCTGTGCTGCTACGCAATCACGCTGCTGATCTCGCAACTCACGAGCCCACGCGGGGCCACATCGGTAGCGGGCGCCGTCCTTCTCGCACTGTTTCTCATCAACAGTCTCAGCCGCACATTCGACTGGCTGGTCGGGTGGCGGCGCATCTCCCCGTTCCATTACTACGAGCAGAGCTCACCCCTGGTGCCTGACGGGAACCTCGACGTCGGTGCCACCCTGGTCCTTCTCGGCATTGCCGTAGCCGCGGCAGTGCTGGCGGCCATTGCCTTCCGATACCGAGATGTCGGCTCGCCACTCTTCGGCCTCCCCGCGCCCTCCCACCCGGCCGGCTACGAGATGTCGCGCTCGCTCGCGTGGCGGATTCCGGTCGTGCGCGAGCTGTACGAGCAGCGCGTCGCCATCGTCGTGTGGACCGTGGGCCTTGCCGCGCTGGGAGCCATCTTTGTCGTGCTGACCAAGTCCATCGTCGAGCCTCTGCTCGCCATTCCCGGGCTCGCGCGCTATTTCGGCGCGTTCATCCATGGCGCCGTCTATCCCTCGTTCCTGGGCTTCATATGGCTGAGCTTCACCCAGCTGCTCATGGCCGGATTCGCCGTCACCCAGGTTGCACGCTGGAGCGCGCAGGATTCCGATGGGCGTCTCGAGCTGATTCTCAGCAATCCCATCTCGAGGGTCCGCGTGGTGATCGACCGCGTCGTCGTGCTCACGCTGGAAGCGCTGATCATCGCGGCGGTCAGTGGTATCGCGGTGGGGGCCGAAGCCCACTACCAATCCATCGACCTGGATCGCGGCCGCCTCGCCGCGGCCACGCTCCTGCTGGTGCCGTTCACGCTGGTTTTCGGCGTGATCGGGGCGCTGCTGGCCTCGAGGATCCCGCGCGCGACCGTCGGGCTGCTCGGGACATTCGTGTTCGCGAGCTACTTGATCACGCAGCTGGGCCCGATCTTCAAGCTGCCGACATGGCTGCAGGACGTCTCGGCTTTCAAGCTGTACGGCCAGCCGCTCACCACCGGAGTGGACCAAACTGGTCTTGTCATCATGGTGGTCATCGTGGTCGCCGGCCTCATAGCGTCAGCCATGGTCATGGAGCGCCGCGATATTGGCGCCTGAAGCCTCGGCTTACGAAAAGTAGCCAGAACTCGAACTCAGGAGGTAAACTTCGACGCCATGCCGAGATCGATGTGGAAGGGAGTCGTCTCGTTCGGGATGGTTTCCATCCCCATCCGTCTCTACAACGCCACGGAGTCCAGCGCCAAAGTGTCGTTCCGGCAGCTGTGCCCCGAGCACCGCTCGCCGATCAATTACAAGCGCTGGTGCCCGGAAGGCGAGCATGAGGTCCAGTACGGCGAGATCCTCAAGGGCTTCGAGGTCGGCAAGGACCGCTACGTCATCATCGACGACAAAGACCTGGACAACATTCCGCTGGCGACCACGCACAGCATCGACATCACCGAGTTCGTTCCCACCGACGACATCGAGCCCGGTCTTTACTACAACAGCGCCTACTACGTGGAGCCCGAGGAGCTTGGCAAGAAGCCATACCACCTTCTCCGCAAGGCCCTCGAGGCCACCGGCCGGCTGGCCGTGGCGAAGATCGCGCTGCGCGATCGTGAGCACCTCTGCGCCCTGCACTCCACCAACGGCGTTCTGCTCATGAACACACTCCACTGGCCAGACGAGATCCGCTCGGCTGAAGGGCTGAAGGGACTCGAAGGCGAGGTGAAGATCAACCCGAAGGAGCTCGAGATGGCCAAGGCGCTGATCGAGAGCCTGGCCGACACCTTCGACCCAAGCCGCTACAAGGACGAATACCGCGAGGCGGTCATGAAGGTCGTCCAGGCCAAGATCGAAGGCGAGGTCATCGAGGCGCCGCCCACGCCACAGCCCGCGAAGGTCATGGACCTCATGGAGGCGCTGCGGGCGTCGGTGGAGCAGGCCAAGAAGCAGCGATCTACGCGCGAGAAGGGGCAACCCGCCGAAGCCAAGAGGGCTCGTAGAAAGGCTTCCTGATCTCCAAAGCTAATCTGGGGGCGGTGGATTCCAACCAGCTCCAGATCGAGCTCGAGAGCTTTCCCTCCGAGCTGCGCCCGATGCAGGCCGCGTCGGCGGAAGCGCCGTTCAGCTCGCCGGAATATGTCTTCGAAGTGAAGTGGGACGGCCTCCGGTGCATGCTCTTCCGCGATCCGGAGGGCAAGGTCCACGTTCAGGATCGCGGCCTGAACGATCTGACCGCCGATCTCCCCGAGGTCACCGCAGCCGCCAGCCGTGTCCCCAACGGCAGCGTTATCGATGGGGAGCTCGTTGCCACCGACCCCGACGGCCGCCCCGACTACACGCGCCTGCGTGAGCGCCTTGTGGGCGGCGCCAAACGCAAGGACGAGATCCCGGTCGCGTACCTCGCCTTCGACGCGCTGTATCTCGAGGAGAAGCCGTTGCTGCGCCAGCCGCTCATCCGCAGACGAGCACGCCTTCGCAAAGCGGTCGAGGCGGGCGGCCACATCTTCGTGCCCGACCACATCGAGGAGGACGGCGTGGAGCTGTTCGAGGCGTGCCTCGAGCGAGGCCTGGAAGGCGTAGTGGCCAAGCACGTCCAGAGCCCTTACATCCCGGGCCAGCGCAGCCCTTTCTGGCTCAAGGTCAAAGCGGTCAAGTCAGATGACTTCGTCGTCATCGGCTGGACCGGTGAGAAGCCGTTCGACGCGTTACTCGTCGGTTTTTATGAGGACGGGCGCCTGCTCCCATGCGGCTCGGTCGGCGGCGGCTACGACCAGGCCATGGCAGATGTCATCAGTGACACTCTCGTCGAGCTGGCGTCAGACTCCTCGCCACTCGACCCGCCGCCGATCATGACCAAACCGGTGCGATGGGTGCGCCCCGAGCTTGTCGTCAGCGTGCGTTACTCGGAGTGGTCACCCGACGGCACGCTGCGCTTTCCCATCTTCAACGGACTTCGGCCCGAGGTTCATCCAGCCGAAGCTGTGAGGCATCGGCCGAGGGTCGTCATCTCCGGCCATGTCAAGCCGGGATCGCTTGCCTACGACCTGACCCGATTTCCCTTTTAGTGGCGAACCTCGACGCTGTCACCGGCGCGTTCAGCTTTACCGGCCGGTTCATCGCGCGCCGCCTGCTCGCCGATGGGCGCAGCGTACGCACGCTGACCAACCATCCACAGAGGCCCGGCGCGGAGGGCATGGACGTGGAAGTCGCACCGCTTCAGTTCAGCAATCGCAACGCGCTCGTCGAAAGCCTGCGCGGCGTTGACGTCCTCTACAACACCTACTGGATCCGATTCCCGCATTCTGGCCTCGGCTTCGACGATGCCGTGGCCAACACGCAAATGCTGATGAACGCCGCCGCTGAAGCCGGGGTCCGCAAGGCGGTTCACATCAGCGTCAGCAACCCGAGCCCCGACTCCGAGCTCGACTACTACGCCGGCAAGGCCCGCACTGAAGCGGTCGTCCGCGAATCCGGGCTCGCGTGGGCCGTGGTCAGGCCGACCCTCATCTTTGGCGCCGGTGACATCCTTATCAACAACATCGCGTGGCTTCTCCGCCACGTGCCGGTCTTCTTCATTCCCGGCCATGGCGCCTACCGCGTACAGCCTGTCGCAGGTGAAGACGTGGCCGACATCGCGGTCTGGGCGGCCGAGCACGACGGGATCACAGTCGATGCCGCGGGCCCAGACACCCTGTCCTATGCCGAGCTCGTCGACGCAGTCGCCATCGCGATCCACCACACCCGCCGCATCGTGTTTACGCCGCCGTCGCTGATCCTGCTCGCCGGGCGCGTCCTAGGCAGATATGTAAAGGACGTCGTCCTGACACCACAAGAGCTCGATGGCTTGATGCAGGAGCTGCTCGTGTCCAAAGAGCCGCCGCGCGGCCGTTTGCGACTTGACGACTGGCTGCTGAGAAGCTCGGACACGCTCGGCATGAGCTATGCGTCGGAGCTCGATCGCCACTTTCGCTAACTTGTAGCTGCGCATGACTACGGCCCCAGCTGGAACATCGGCCGCGGTCGAAGCTCGACAGCTGGTCAAGCGCTACGGCGTGGTCAGGGCGGTCGACGGGGTGAGCTTCCAGGCAGCGCGCGGCGAGATCTTCGGGTTCCTGGGCGCCAACGGCGCGGGCAAGACGACCACCCTGCGCATACTCTGCGGCCTTCTCCGGCCCACGTCGGGTACGGCGCTCATCGACGGCATCGACATCCAGGCCGACCCGCTCGCCGCGAAGGCACGGCTTGGATACCTCGACGAGGAGCCCTTCGTCCATCCGCACCTGACCGGGCGCGAATTCCTGAACTTCGTCGCCGATCTCTATCGCATGCCGCGTGGCGAGCAGCGCGAGCAACGCATGACCAGGCTGCTCAGCCTGTTCGACCTCGCGCAGAAAGACGGCGAACTAATCGGTGGCTACAGCCATGGGATGCGGCAGAAGATCGGGCTGGCCTCTCTTTTGATCCGCGAGCCTTCGGTACTTCTGCTCGACGAGCCAACCAACGGTCTCGACCCGCGATCGGCGCGCCTCGTCAAGGACCTGCTCGAGGAGCTGGCAGCGCGCGGCACCACGGTCCTTCTATCGACGCACATCCTCGAGGTCGCCCAGGCGTTGTGCCGCCGCATCGCCATCATCGATCGCGGCCATATCGTCGCGATCGGCACGATGGACGAGCTGCGTGTGCAGGCGGGCAGCGAGGGCGCGAACCTCGAGGACCTCTTCCTCAAGCTCACCGCCGGGCCGGAGTCACGAGAGATGATCGAGCTCCTGCTCGAATCGTGATCACCGTGCCGGGCGCGCTTCAGGTCATCGTGCGCACCGAGCTCCTTGCGTTTCGCAATCGCGCACTCAAGCGCAACCCCGTGAGGCTGGCGGCGATCGGGATCATCCTGCTGATCGGGGCGGTGGTGATCGGCGGCGGCAGCTTCACAGTCGGCGCCACGGCCGGTCATTTCCTCACTTTCGCGGTCGACCCCCTGCTTGCGGCCGCCTTCACAGGTCTGTCGCTGTTGATGCTGGTCATCGGCTTCCCGACGGTGATCGCGTCATTCTTCGTGGGGCGAGACCTGCTGCAGCTGGTGGTGGCGCCAGTACGCACGAGGGACATATTCGTCGCCCGTCTCGCCATCGCGACCTCCGCCAACCTCTTGATCAGCGGCATCCTGGTCGCGGGCGTTCTAGGCGTGGGAGCGGGCGCCGGCGCGCCCCTCCCGTACTACGTGCTGGCGGCGATGCTCATCGCGCTGCAGATCATCGTGATGACGTCGCTGCAAGTGATATTGATGACGCTCATCCTTCGCTGGGTGCCGGCACGGCTGGCACGCGATGTCGCCGCCGGCGTGGCCGGCCTCACCGGGGCCGCCTTATATGTGGGCTGGAACCTCAGCCTCCGCCAGACCTTCGGGCGCAGAGGTCGTCCAGACCTGTCCAACCTGACGGGGTTCGCGCAGCGCATCGACTGGCTGCCCACGACGTGGCCGGGCCATGCTCTTAGCGCGGCGATCGACAGCAATCCAGCGTCTGCCGTGGTGTGGGCCCTCGCCACGCTGGTGCTGGCAGTCCTGTTGCTCGCGGTCGCGGAGCGTCTCTACGAGCGCACCCTGCTGTCGGGCATGGGCACGTTCGGAGGCGCTGCGATTGTGTGGCGCCGTCGGTCGGAGCGGCCGGCAACGCCAAGCACCGCGACCGGGGCCGGCTCGCCGACGATCGCAATCGCCCGCAAGGACTGGCTTGGTTTTCGCCGCGACGTGCGCCGCCTGACTCGCCTGCTGCCCGCGCTGCTCCTGCCGCTGGGCTATGCGGCAGCGCTCAGCCAGCCGTCGAGGAGCCTCAGCGGCTTCTGGTCGAACGTCGCGCTCGTGACTTTCATATCGATGTTCATGTCTTCGGCCCTGGCCTCTCCTTCGATTCCCAGCGAGCGTCGAGGCTTTCAGCTGCTCCGCATGGCTCCGCTCACGATGTGGCAGCTGCTGCGAGCCAAGGTCTTCATCGCCCTCCCTCCGGTGCTTGCGACGATGATGATCTTCAGCATCGCCGTCGGTGTGGCCGGCAAGAGCGGGGTCCCGCAGGTTCTAGAGCTCATGGTCTTCGGGGTGTGGCTCGCGGTAGGTTTTGTTTCGATATCGGTGTCGGGCGGCGCCATCGATCCTCGCTTTGACGCCACCGACGACCGCCGAGCGATCGGGCTCGTGGGCACGCTGGCGGCCATCGGCGGCTCGCTCGCCTTCGCACTCCTCAGCATCGGCGCGCTGGCGGGTTTCAACTTCGGCGCGGAGGCGGCGACCGGGACAGCCAACCTCGGGCCGATCCCCTCGACCCTTGCGGTCGGTGTGGTGATGATCTCGGCCGGCGTGCTTCTCATAGTCGCTGGTGTTGTACTCACCGCGGTCCTTTTATGGATCGCCAACGCCCGCCTGCGATCGTTCGAGGCGAGCATCCCGGCGAGCTGACGGGCTCAGTCGAACGGGTCCTCTATGACCTCTCCATCGAACCCGCCGTCCGGGCGCCCGACCAGGCCAATCACGGCATAGCGGATCGGGCCCTTCCAGCCCGCCAGCAGCCGGTACTCGGCGGCAGCCGACGCCAGCGCCCGCCGCTTGCGCCGATCGACCGCCTCCGCCGGGGTCCCGAAGGCCTCGCTGCTCCTCGTCTTGACCTCCACGATCACGAGCTCTCCGCCCCGACGGCAGATGAGGTCGATCTCGCCGCGCCGGGCGGTGAAGCCCGCGCCGACCACGTCATAACCTCGCCGCCTCATCAGCTGGGCCGCGGCCTTCTCGCCGGCGCGCCCTAACGCTAGTTGGCGGCGAACTCGCGGAACGGCGCCCATGAGGTGCGGTGGATTGGGCTCGGGCCGAGGCGCCGGATGGCGGCACGGTGCTCGGGCGTCGCGTAGCCCTTGTGGAACGCGAAGCCGTAGCCGGGATAGACACGGTCGTACTCGATCATGGTTTTGTCGCGGGCGACCTTCGCGACGATGCTGGCCGCCATGATCGACGCGCAGGTCCGGTCGCCGCGCACGACCGCCATCTGCGGCAGCGGCGCCTCAGGCACGTCCCAGGCGTCGACCAGGAGGTACTCGGCCGGGATCTTGAGGCCCGCCACGGCACCGGCCGTCGCCAGGTGGCGTGCCTTGATCAGGCCGAGCCGGTCGACCTGGGCGTGGTCGACGGCGCACACAGACCACGCCAGGGCACGGCGGCGGATGATCCGGTCGACGCGCTCCCGCTCGTCAGGTGTGAGCAGCTTGGAGTCGTCGAGCCCGGGAATCCTCGTCCCGACCTCGAGCACCACCGCACCGCCCACCACAGGGCCCGCGAGCGGGCCCATGCCGACCTCGTCCACGCCCGCCACCACCGAGTAGCCCATCGACACGGCCATGCGCTCGTAGCGCCACAGCATCGGCCTGCTCACGCTTGATTCACCGTTTGGAGATTACCGAGCGCACGGATTGAGCGCCACTCCGTCTTAACAACCCGCCGATGCTCCCAGCGCCCGTTCTTGTTGCATCACCCGCACCCGGCGAGCTCGCTGCGCGAAGTGGCCGAGCTCCCCACCCCGCGAGGAGGCAAGAGCCTTCTCCCACTCCGTGGGGAGGAGCTACTCCTCGGATTCCTCCTCGCCGTTCTCAGGGGTCTGGGTTGCGCTGTCCGCCTGGCGGACCAGCTGCCTGCGCTCGCGGATTCGGGCCTCCCTGCCCACCTTGCCGCGCAGGTAGTAGAGCCGGCCTTGCCGCACGTCGCCGTGACGTAACACGTCGATCTTGTCGATACGGGGTGAGTGGATCAGGAAGGTGCGCTCTACCCCGACGCCGTGTGTGACGCGTCGCACCGTGAAGTTCTGGCGCAGGCCGCCACCGGTCACGCGGATGACGGTTCCCTCGAAAACCTGAATGCGCTCGCGCGTGCCTTCGACGACCTTGGCATGCACCTTGACGGTGTCGCCCGCGCGCAACGCGGGCACTTTCTCCTTCTGCTGCTCCTTCTCGAGCTGCTGGATGACGTTCATGTTTTTTTCAACTCCTCGGTATTGACGGAAGGTCTCTCGGCCGCCTGGCGGCGGCGCCATTGTTTGATGCGGGCGTGGTCGCCCGAAAGGAGCACGTCGGGGACCATCAACCCCCGGTAGTCGGCCGGCCGGGTGAACTGAGGCCACCCCGCCGCCGTTTCCGTGAAGCTGTCCTGTGCGAGCGATTCCGGATCGCCAACGATACCTGGCAGCAGCCGCGCCACGGCGTCGATCAAGACCATGGCCGGGATCTCGCCGCCGCTGAGCACATAGTCGCCGATCGAGATCTCGCGCGATGCCAGCCCGGTGCGCACGCGATCGTCGATGCCTTCGTAGCGTCCGCACACGATGACCAGGCCCGGCTCCGCCGCCAGCTCGGCCGCGAGCTTTTGGTCGAGGCGCTCGCCCCACGGCTCCATGAGCACTACCGGACCCGAGTTGAGCGGACGTATCGACTCCACAGCCTCGAACACGGGCTCGGGCTTGATGACCATGCCCGGCCCACCGCCGAACGGCATGTCGTCGACCTGCCGGTGACGGTCATGCGTGTAGTCCCGCAGGTCGTGTGCGTTGAGCTGCACGATCCCGCGCTCGATGCCACGGCCCACCACACCCTGTTCGAAGACGTGGGCGAACATGGCGGGAAAGATCGTGATGACGTCGAATCTCATCTCTGTCTACGCGTCCTCGGCCTGGATCAGCCAGTCGGCGACCACGACCCGCCGCGCTTCGAGGTCGACCTCGAGAACCGCGTCGCGCGTCGCCGGGATCAGATGCTCCACTGCACCCTCGCGGCTCACCCACACGTCGTTGGCGGGACGCTCGAGCACCTCTTCAATCGTGCCCAATGGCTGGCCTGAGCCGGTCTGCACCGGTAGGCCGACGACCTGGTGATGGTAGTAGCGCCCCTCGCCGAGTCCACGAGCGGCCTCATCAGGAACCTCGAGATAGCGGCCGCGGAAAAGGTCCGCCACCGTCCGGTTGTCGATACCCTCGAGCTTCACGACCAGACCTGGCTGGCCGGCACGGCTCCACTCGACCTGGCGCTCGCGCCCGTCGAGGACGAGTGCCGACCCGGTGTGAAAGCGATCTTCGAAGTCTGTCAAGGGGTAGACCTTGACAGCGCCATCGAGACCGTAGGCACCGAACACCTGGCCGACGCGGATCACGAGCGCGAGCCTTCCCCATGCTCGCGGCGTTCGCGAGGCGAGGAATGAGCCAGCGATGGATTGGCCAGGTCGACGAAGACGCGCTTGCGGTCGCGCAACGATGCGACCCGGACGAGAGTCCTGACCGCCTCGATGTTGCGTCCAGCCTTGCCGATGAAACGCCCGACGTCGCCGTCGGCGAGCTTGACCTTGATGGCCACGGTCCCACCTCCGCGCTCAAACGCTTCGACCTGAACCTCTTCCGGCTTCTCGGCGAGCGTCTTGGCTACATATTCGACCAGCGCCCGGTAGTCGACTCCTGGCCCGGCTGGCCCGGGAGGACCTTCACGCCTGAAGCCTCGGTTGTAGCCGCCCCGCCGCGGGTCACGCCGTATCGGTCGACTTCTCTGCGCGTCGCTCAAGAATCCCCTCCCGCTTCAACAGGCTCCTCGCGGCTTCGCTCGGCTGAGCGCCCTGCTGGAGCCAGCGCTCGACTTTGGCGACATCGATGCTCACCTTCACCGGGTCGGTCATCGGATCGTAATACCCGAGGTGTTCGATGAACCGGCCGTCTCGCGGCGAGCGCGAGTCCGCCACCACCAGGCGGTAGAAGGGGTGTTTCTTCGCCCCCATCCGCCTCAGCCTTATCTTGACCAACCCGAACCTCCTTGTCCAAACAGCCGGCCGAGGCCGGCTTTGCCACCGCGATTCCCGAGTCCGAACTGTTTGGCGAGCTTCTGCATCGCGTCGCGCGCCTTGATAACCCGATTTACGTCGGCCGGCTGAAGGCCGCTGCCACGCGCGATACGTCGCCGGCGAGCTCCGTCGATGATCTCCGGATGCGCTCTCTCGCGCCTGGTCATGGACAGGATGACCGCCTCCATGCGACGAACCTCGCGCTCCGTGTCGGCGCCGGCCACCTGGCCCTTCAGGGCCGACCCTCCGGGGACCATCTCGAGGATGCCTTCGAGCGACCCCATGCTGCGCAGCTGCCTCACCTGCACGAGAAAGTCGTCGAACGTCAGGTGGCCCGCGCGGAGATGACTCTCCACCTCCTTCGCGGCCTCCTGGTCGATGGATCGCTCCGCACGCTCGACCAGGCTGAGGACGTCGCCCATTCCAAGGATCCGAGACGCCATGCGCTCGGCGTGGAAGACCTCCAGGTCCTGAGGCTTCTCACCGGTGCCGGCGAAACGGATCTGCTGGCCGGTCGCCAGGCGCAGCGATAGCGCAGCGCCTCCGCGAGCGTCGCCATCGAGCTTGGTGAGGATGACTCCGTCGAGACCAACTCCCCCTCCAAAAGCCTCCCCCACCTTCACGGCTTCCTGGCCCGTCATGGCATCGGCCACCAGGAGAGTCTCCGTCACCTTCACGGCCGCCTTGAGACGTACCAGCTCGTCCATCAGCTCGCTGTCGACATGCAGGCGGCCGGCGGTGTCCAGGATGACGACGTCGTGGCCGAGCCTGGCTGCCTCTTTGAGGGCGCCCACGGCAATGTCCTCGACTTTGCCCTGGCCCCCATGAAACGCGACGCCCTCGCGATCTGCCAGTGTCCGCAGCTGCTCGACGGCAGCCGGTCGGCGAAGGTCGAGAGCCACCACTGCGGGCTTGTGGCCGTCACGCCTCGCCAGCAAGGCCAGCTTCACTGCTGTGGTGGTCTTTCCGGATCCCTGCAGCCCGACCAGCATGATGGTGGTGGGCGGGGCGGGCGCGTAGCGAAGGCCTTCGGAGTTGCCTCCCAGCAGCTCGACCAGCTCGGCGTTTACCGCCTTGACGACCTGCTGCGGAGCGGTCAATCCAGGCGAGACCTCGACACCGACCAGCCGGGCGCGGACGTGATCGACGAACTCCTTGACGACGTTGAAGTTGACGTCGGCCTCCAGCAGCGCCAGCCGCACTTCGCGCAGGGCGGACTCGACCTCTTCGGGGCGCAGAACGCCACGCCCCGTGATTTTCTTCAGGGCCGCAGTCAGCCGGTCTCCGAGCGCTTCAAACACCGGCCTAGACCTCTAGCTCGGTCACGCGGCGCCGCAGGCCCGCGATCTCGCGCTCCAGCGATGCCAACTTCCGGCGGCGGCGGCCGGCTTCGGCCAGGAGGCCCAACCGCTTCTCGAACTCTTCCAGGGCGTCGGTCGAACGCCGGACGATGTCGTGCACCGCGGCGCGCGACGTGCCCTGGTGCTCGGCGATCTCGGCGAGCGACCAGTCGCTCCTCAGCGAAAGGTCGAGAACCTCCTGCTGGTGCTTGGTGAGGAGCGCTCCGTATCGCTCGAAGAGTGCTAGATGGCGGCTTCGGGCCGCGAGGCTGTCAAGGCGCATGCCTTTACAGTTTACCAAGTCCGGCACTCCCTTAGAATCGGCCCATGGATCCGCTGCTCATCGAAGCCTTCCGCTACAACAAGTGGGCGAACCTGCACCTGCTCGATGTTTGTGCCGCACTCACGGACGAGCAGCTGCAGCTGACCGCCCCCGGAACGTATGGCACGATCGCATCAACCTTTTTTCACCTGCTCGCCGCTGAGCAGCGATACCTGAAGCGCCTTGGTGGTGGCGAGCCGCAGATCACTGAAAGGGACGGCGCTTTCCCCGGCATTGCCGCGCTCAGAGAGCATGCCGTTCGGAGCGGGGACCAGCTGATCGAGGTCGCGCCCCGGGTATCCCCCGACGAAGCTCGTGAGGCCAAATTCTCCGATGGACTGTTCAACCTGCACTCTGGCGTTGTCGTCATCCAGGCCCTGCACCATGGCAACGACCACCGCACGCATATCTGCACGATCCTCGGCCACAACGGCCTGACCTACGGTGATATGGACGTGTGGGCCTATGGTGAAGCGATCGGCGCGATCACGCCCGTCGGAACGAGCTAAGAATGCTGACCGCGGTCCTGCTCGTCAAGGCGACCCGCGCCGGTCTTACGAGTCTCGGGCCGAAGCTGGCGGACGTGCCTGGAATCTCTGAGGTGTACACGGTCACCGGGGAGTGGGACTTCGTGGCCATCGTGCGCGTGCGTGAGCACGAGCAGCTCGCCGACGTGGTCACGCAGCGGTTGACGAAGATCGACGGTATCGAGCGCACCCAGACCATGGTCGCGTTCCAGCAGTTCTCCGCGCACGACCTCGAGGCGATGTTCGGCCTCGGCATCGAAGACCGCCCGGCCTAGCGCTTCCCGACCAAGTTGGATCGGTCGGCCGGATCCGGCGTTGACCTCGGGATCGCCAGGGCGACGGCGATCGCAGCGGCTCGGATGTGGGGAGTCGAGGTCGGCATTCCATTCGCACTCTCGAACGTTTCGTACGTCGCTCCAGCGGGGCGCGATGCGGTGATCAAGGTCGCTTGGGAAGGTGACACGGAATCGCTGCACGAGGGTGATGCCCTCGAGCTTTGGGACGGTGATGGTGCCGTGCGCCTGCTTCGCCGTTCGGGAGGCGCCATGCTCGAAGAGCGCGCGGTTCCCGGAGACGACATTTCCGGGCTCGAGGAGGAGGCCGCGACGGCGATAGCGCTCGACGTTGCCCGACGCTTATGGCAACCCGCGACCCAGCCGTTCAGGCCGGTCGAGCCCGAGGTCCGTCGCTGGCTGGACCGCGCAGAAGAGACCGATAACAAGCTGGTCCCGCTCGCCCGCGACCTGCTCGCAGAGCTCGACCCCCGATCCGACTGGCTCGTGCACGGCGACTTCCACCACCACAACATCCTCCGGCACGGTGAGCGATTCGTCGCGATCGACCCGAAGCCATACCTCTCCGAGCGGGAGTACGACGTGCCGTCCTTCCTCTGGAATCCGATCGGCAATCACCTCGAGGACAGGGCCGGGACGGAGCGGCGGATTGCGGCGTTTGTCAACTTAGGCCTCGACGACTTCCGCATCCGCGCATGGACGGTGATCCGTGGCGCTTACCTCCGCGCCGATCCTGACGATGCGGGGCGGATCCGGGCGCTGCTGGTTTAGAGAACGCAAGGGCACTGGGAAAGGCTGCAGGCGTCAGGTCCGCAGGCCGATAGCCACGCATGGAGCGGATGCTAAA
>DASPYG010000204.1:0-9819 GCA_035636885.1 Candidatus Nitrosopolaris sp. | reverse complement strand
ACCAGTCTACATGGGGTTCGGCCAGACTTCGGCGCAGGAAAGCACGGCCGAAGCGATGACCAAGAGAATCCAAGGCGTGAGAAAACGCCGCACGGTCCCACCTCCTGAACAGGCGGCTCGCGCTCCACATCGGCCTGTCCTAATGCCAGCTTATGGACGGCCGTCAATCAGGGGGGTCACGCCTGTAACGGAATCCGTAAGGTAGGTCGCGAAGCGCTGACTGCCGAGATTCCCGACGTGCCTATAATCGAGTTCCGCCGTGTCCCCGTAGCTCAGCCCGGATAGAGCACCGGCCTCCGGAGCCGGGAGCACAGGTTCAAATCCTGTCGGGGACACCAACCTCTCAGAAGCAGCGAGACCGCTCAGTCGACCATCTCCATGGGACGGCCTAGTCGCTGCGGCTGAAAGCCTCATGTCCCAGTGGTAGAGACGAGCGCTAACCTCTCGTCCACCATACGGGGTCATGTATAGTCGCCTCCCTAATCTTCAGCGGGAATCCTGATGCCTTCGCAATTTCATGTCCAAGCCACCAAACTTCCGGAGTTACTCGAGCATGAAGAGGCAAAGACGCGGCTTTACTGGGTGGAATCTCGGTGTGGTACTCGACGAAGGTGACCTCGCCGGCGGATTCAATGCCGATGAATGAATCCGTGGTTCCTCCGTCATTCGTCCACACCGCATGTCGAATCTCAAGCCCCAAAATCGCATAAGGCAACTCTTGCCTCATCCGGACGCCTCTAAGCTCCCAGTAGCGGGTAATCTGCCCCTCTCTGATGAGCCAGCCTCGATCAAAGAGAAGTTGAGGTCCGACGAACAACGCCCCCCAGAAGCAGGCAACGGCCACAAAACCAACAATCGCCCCGAAGGTTGAATGCCGCGACAGAGCGACGGCGGCAATCAGGATGACTGGAAGGAGGCCTAAGGCTATCAATAGCCCTTCGGGACGTCTGAAGATCACCTCGATCGGGCCAGGCTCATGCAGTTCAGTGCGCCCATTCGAGCCCACCTCGACCCGGTACCCGAACTTACGATCGCCCCCGGCGCCCCCTTCCATTTGCAACTCCTCCGCGTTTGTTCTCACTCTCAGCATGCGGGTGGCGGCCGCCTACCAGCATCCGTGAAAGGACTCAGGCCGTACTCACCCCGGTACTCATTTCTCGACTCGTTATGCCTCGGCGTTCAGTCTGAGGGGAGGCGGAGTTCATGCCTTGTCCGGTGGGGGACATCACCTATTCCGGGTGTCATGGGAACCTCGATGTTCAGGATGTCGCAGAGTGGGGTCCTTAGCACGACTCGACCTCTTGATGGAATCACCAGAGTTGGAGTTGTGTTCATGATCCTATGGCCTCGCCCCGTCGCGCCGCTCTCGAGGCAGCCCTCTCGAGATCCGGCGATCCGTCGAACCTGACTCGCCTTCAGCGCTTGCGCCTATTCGTGCTGCTGGGCAGCCTGACGGCCTTTGGGCCTCTCTCAATCGATATGTATCTCCCGGCCCTCCCGGCGATCGCACGCGACCTGGCGGCCAGTGAGTCCGTCGTCCAACTAACACTCACCGCTTGCCTCATCGGGCTGGCGCTCGGTCAGATAGTCGCCGGGCCACTCAGTGACAGTCTCGGGCGCCGCCGGCCATTGCTGATTGGCGTCGCTGGATACGTGATCGTGTCCCTGCTCTGCGCGATCGCACCATCGGCATGGCTCCTGGTTGTCCTTCGGCTCATCCAGGGCCTAACGGGCGCCGCCGGCATCGTGATCGCCCGTGCCATCGTCCGTGATCTCTACTCCGGGTCAGCGGCCGCCCGCTATTTCTCGCGGCTCATCCTCGTGATGGGGCTAGCACCGATCCTCGCGCCGGTCCTGGGCGCTCAGGTTCTCCGGATCAGCAGCTGGCGCGGCATATTCCTTGTGCTGACGATCGTGACAGCCCTGCTCTGGCTCGGTGCGGCGCTTGCCCTGCCCGAAACCCTGCCGGCGGCGCGTCGCAGCGCGGGCAGCCTCGCCGGGACGTTGAACATCTTTGGTCAGCTCCTCCGGGATACGCCGTTCGTTGGCTATGCGGTGGCCGCCGGCCTTGCCTTCGGTGCAATGTTCGCCTACATCGCTGGCTCACCGTTCGTGCTGCAAGGCATCTTTCATGTCTCGCCGCAGACCTTCAGTTTGATCTTCGGGATGAACGCTCTCGGGTTTGTGTTGGCCAGCCAGATCAACGGCAGTCTCGTTAGTCGCGTCCGACCGGCACGTCTTCTCACCGGCGGTTTGACCGCCAATGCGACCGCGGGGTTGGCGCTGCTGTTTGTCGTCGTCAGCGGGTTGGGACTACTGGCCGTCTTGCTGCCGCTCTTTCTCCTTGCATCGAGCGTCGGGTTTATCATCCCGAACGCCACCGCGCTGGCCCTCTCCCGACGCCCCGACGCGGCCGGAACTGGATCTGCGCTGCTTGGCGTCATCCAGAGCGGCGTGGCGGCGTTCGGCGCGCCAATTGTCGGTGTCGCCGGGACCGACACTGCGCTCCCGATGGCCGGGGTGATCGCGGTCTCCGGCCTGGGCGCCATCACTGCCTTTGCTCTTACCTCCGGCCGGGCGCTGTGGGTCGCCGGCCGGGACCGCGTCACCGCGTCTCGCTAAATCGCTAAAGAGGCATAGACCGCCGGCTAGCACCGGCTGGACCCCGACCGCCGAATACGAACCGCCAACTCGCTGGAAGGTGCAGTTCATAACTTGTACGGTTGGGGACACCAACCTCTCAAACGCTCGCACGGCACCCTGCTTGGAAGAGCCTGGAGCCGCATGGGATTGCTTCGGGAGTTCTCAGAGACCTACCACGAGCGTACGGATAAAGAGGACGGTCACAACCGAGAGCAAAAGCCCGCCCGCAATCAAGACCCACCGAGGTGGCGGCCGCTTAAAAATCATGGTTCCTGCCAAGACGACGAGGCCGAACACGCATACGAGCATTCCGAGTAGAGTTACCGCCCCTGCACTTCCGTGGAGCATGCCCATCTGCGGATATTCGAGGCGGGCTGAGGCCGCCTCCAAAACCTGCCCGGCGCCGATGATCGAGATGCCCACCAGGACCAGGGTCGGCCCTGCCGACGTGCCAAACCTCCTCCGAGCCCTCTCCCGCCAACCGAACCAGGCGAGGACCGAAACGGGCACACCGACCGATGCATGAGTCACCAGATGAGGAATCCAATCCGGCTCGGCTGGAAGCACAGACGCAAGCAAGTAGGAGAGACCGATGGCCACGGCGATGGTTCCAAGAGACATCAGAGCAAACCTGCGTCCGATCATCGTTCCGAATTTTATGGGAGGCAGCGGGCTAGGAAGCGACCGTCCGCCGATCAACTGCTCATTGCCGGATCGGCTGAAGGCAATCCGTCGAAAACCAGGCCCTCAGTTCTACGGGCAGGTGGAGTTCATGACTTGTACGGCTGGGGACACCACCCAAAACAAGTTTTGAACCGGCTGGGGGAATTCGAAGAGCTGCTGAACAGGATTATTCAGAGCGCGTCCGCGCAGCCGAGCGTTCCCGAGGATCCCTGGATAACAGGTGTTGCAAACTGCCGGCGGTGCGGGATCGTTCCGCAGCGGTGACAGATCAGGCCACCAAAAGGATGATGACGGCGAGGGAGGACCGCATAGCTAGCATGGAGTCGATGAGGGATCAACGGAGCAGCCCGCCTGAAGCCGCCGAGCGCGTGATCCACAACCCCGTAAGTGGCGAGCGGATCGTGATCCGCACGACCGCCGCCCAAACCGACGGGCGCCTGCTCGTCTTCGATCTCTCCCTGCCACCGGGCGGACACGTGCCTGCTCGCCATGCTCATCCCAGTCAGGAAGAGCGCTTTACGGTGATCGAGGGCCACATGCGATTCAGGTTTGCGGGCAAGACCTGCGCCGTGAATCCTGGCGAAAGTGTTGTCGTGCCAAAAGGCCAGCCACATTGGTTCGGCAACCCGGGGCCGGAGCCCTCCCTTGCGCGCGTCGAAGTGCGGCCCGCGCTGCGTACGCAGGAATTCTTCGAGGCAAACGAGACGATCGCTCAAGCTGGCCATTTCCTTGGTACCCGACTGCCTCGCCTTTCGGATCTGGCCGCCGTCCTGCTCGAATACGAGCGTGAGGTCTCGGTCCCCGACGTGCCTGCCGCGGTGGTCAGGCGCCTGCTGGCCCCACTGGCGTGGTTCGGCCGTCGCCGACTACGCGCGCACTGAGGGTGCGGGACGCGACGCGGGACCTTCACCGATTCTCCAATGTCCTGGTGGTCTTTCCGCACCCCGATGATGAGACTGTCAGCTGCGGTGGCACGATCCGCCGGTTCGCCGACGCGGGCGCCAAGATCACGCTCGTGCTGCTCACGGGCGGTGAGCGAGGCACTCGGAGTGGCGCGCTCGACCCGGAGCTGATGGCGGTGCGTCGCCGCGAGGCCGAGGCCGCGGCGCGCATTCTTGGAATCGCCGACGTCATCCAGGAGGATTTTCCTGATGGGCAGCTCGTCGAATACAGACCCTTGACGATGGCGGCGCTGGCAAGCGTCATCGGGCGTGTCGAGCCCGACCTGATCGTGACCTACGATCCCGCCGGGCTCGACGGGCATCCCGACCATATCGCCTGCTCGCAGATCGTAACGGCAGTCGCGCGGACGCACGCTCCACGCGTCACCCTCTGGTACGCGGCCCTCCCAGCCTGGATAAGGAGGGCGTTTTTCGTCCTGGGTCAGATGCGGCATGACCCCGACGTCGAGGCGCGTCGTTGCCCCCCGACCCACCGCATGCCGGTTCGGTCTGCGGTCTCGGACAAGATCCGTGCCTGGAATGTCTATTCCAGTCAGCGTGGCAACATCCGCAAGGGTCTCGGCCGGCTGGTGCCCGCGTGGGTGGCTATCCGCGCCTGGCCCTACGAATACTTTGCCGAGCCATCCTAATGCTCGAGCTGCAGCTCAAGCGGCCAGTGCAACCGCTGACCAACTTGTGGAGCGAGCTGCCGATCGCGCGGCGCGAGTCGACCATCCTCGGGATCAGCTTCCGGCCGCGACAGGCTGAAGCGCTCGGATTGGATGGACCGGCCACCCTCCAAACGCTGCTCACGTATCCATTCGACATGATCCGGCTGGGGGCGTACTGGAATCGCATCGAGCCTACGCGCGGCTCGTTCGATACCGGCGAGTTGGATCGGCAGCTCGATGCCGCGGAGCGGGCAGGCAAAAAGGTCATCCTCGCCGTCGGAGCGGTAAAGACGTTCGGCTATCCCGAGCTGTTCATTCCTTCCCACCGCCTCGTGAAACCGTTGCGCGAGGGCGCACTGATAAAGCCGACCGACTATCCCGAGCTGATGGCGGGCGCCACGGACTTCATTGCCAGGATCGTCGCCCGCTACCGCGATCGGAAGGCGATCGTAGCCTGGCAGCTCGAGCACGAGGCGGTTGACCCGTTGGGCGTGGAGCATACCTGGCGTCTCGCCGTTTCGTTCGTGGCACGCGAGCTGCAGGTGCTCCGAGAGGCTGATCACTCACGGCCGGTGATGATGAACGGATTCCTCCCCACTTCGTCACTCGTGCAGCTCACCCAGTGGTGGCGAACCCGCGACCAAGGTGATTCGCTGGACGTGGCCGCGGCGCTGGCGGACCTTATCGGCGTGGACTACTATCCACGCCACGCGATGCGGCGTCTTGGCCCCCGAACGCTGTACCTCGAAACCGCCGATCTCCCCTGGGAGCGCGCCCGGCGCCGGCGTCTCTTCGCGTCAGTGCGGGCACGCGGCAAGCAGTTGATGGTGTCGGAGGGACAGGCCGAGCCCTGGGAAGCGGTCACCGTGCCGCCAAATCCCCATCGGCACGCCTCGCACAGCTGCCCGCCGGAGGATTTGATTCGCAATTACACTGCCGCGATCGGGTGGTCGTCGCCAGGACAGGCATTGCAGGCTTACCTCTTTTGGGGCGCGGAGTACTGGGTGCTACGCGACCGCGCCGGTGACCCGAGCTACCTGAAGACCTTCGCGCGTATCCTCGAACAGGCGTGAGAACCCCGGTGCCGTAAGTGAGCGACCCGTCCGCTGGAGCTCGACTAGCGAATACCAGGCGCCCAGCTCGGCTGGCAGGTGGAGTTCATAACTCGTACGGTTGGGGACAGCACCCATTCACGATGTACGGTTGGGGACACCACCTAAAAACTAGGCTTGAGAGCCCATTCGCGCAGCGGGGAATTCCAGGGCAGGCTTCGCCCGATTAGTCCTCGCAGTTGCCGCTTACGACGGTCGCACGGGCGGCTCGAACGAGCGCAATACCATCAGAAATAGATTGACCGGATGAACGAGGCGCAGCAGAAGACCGACCTCGAGCAGGCCAGTAAGTCCGAGCGCGATGTTCACGATGTTGAAGAAGCCGAACGCACCATAGGGGATGAGCGCGTCAACAATCAAGGCTCGGCGAGGCCAGTTGAGTCGGTCACGCAGCGCCAGGATGATCTGGATGATGTAGAGCCCGGCGTTCGCTGCGCTGGCAAAGCGGATGGTAGTCCCCTGTTCGCCGAGGAGGGCGAAGATTGGAAAGGTAACGAGCGCGAGGAAAACGCACATGAAACTCAGCTGCGCAATGGCGCGCAGCCGCCACAACTCGATGCGGTCCCAAGCATCTTCACCTCGGCGGAAGGCCGACACAAGACCAGCCAGCCCTGCGACGCTCATGCCAAGCCCGGCGATGCTCAGGAAAAAGAACGCATCTTTCAAGCGGAGGTCCTAGAGACCGTGGCGAGGCTAGAAGGTAGCCCCTGTGCTGATGGCACGGTCAGAGTTGCCCTCGCGCTCGCCATGTCTCGAATCCTAACTCTCACAAATGCGCTCCGCACCTCTGCGCCTGGCGAGCGTCCGCCAACCATTCGTTCACACTTCGAGCTCAGCCCAATCCGTAGAAAACCAGGCGTTTGGATCTACAGGCAAGCGGAGTTCAAAACTTGTACGGCTGGGGACGCCAACCTCTCAAACGCTCGTATGGCACTAAAAGCGCCCCTCGCGTGGGGCGAGGTCCCGTCAAACAAGGTTTGAACCGGGCTGGGCTACCAGGCGGGTCACATCTCGAAGCGCGACAGAAAATAAGCGCCAACCAAACGGGCATACCATTCCCTCGTGATCGCACGCCTTCGGAACTGAAACAGAATGATCCCGACTATTACAACCACCTGAGGTTGCAAGAATCGATTCGAGAAAGGCTATGCGCTTGAGAACACGATGGCTCCCTTAAGCGCTGCCGCTGTCGCCGCAGACATCCAAAGAGAGAACGGGCCTGATGCGGAGCAGCTTCTTGGGGCCTTCCGTTCCTCGCCTAAGGAGGGAAAGCGGATCCTTGAGGAGCTGGCCACCCATAGAGATCCAGTTGTTCGGGCGTGGGCTCCCTGGGCGGCGTCCCGCAGCTTGAGCAAGGCGGACGCCGTGGCGCTGGCGCTTCGACTAGTCCGGGACCGAGACTCCGACGTTCGGGTCGTCGCGCTCGAGGAGTTGCTAGAGCTCGACGTCCGGGCGGCTGCCAAGCTGGCGCCGACATTCCGGCGAAAGCTGAAGTCAAAGGAGTTCTACGAGCCGATAAGCGGCATGTGGGCTCTGGCAACGATCCAAGACAAGGGGGCGGTTGACGAAATCCGAGCGAGTGCCGAACGCTGGGACAATGCGCTTCATAAAAATACCGCTGAGGTGGTGTCCATGCTGCTCGAAGATCGCGGGGACGAAGTCATTGGCCTCATCCGCAGCCATGATCACCGATTAATGCCGTGGCTGAGTAAGGCGGCACGTCTTCTGGGGACTAAAGAGGCGCGCGAAGCACTTGAGGCCTCTGCCCGGAACGCACCGGATGATGAGTGCCGAAATTTCTGCCGGGACGAAGTCGATAAGATAACGCACCGCTGAGAGGACGATGCAGGGGGATGGTTGCCGCCCTGCCTCACGCTCGAGTTCCACAAGACGGTTCAAGCCGTAAGCGGTTTCTGACTAGCTTCGCAAGATGGTGTCGATCCGAACACGCGGTGTAGTCGGCACCGCGTCCAATGAACAGCCGCGCTGGACTTAGGAGTGCCTCGGCTGGCGCGACGGCGGCATCCCCGAAGGCCGCTTGGAGGCATTGGTCGGGCGTCCGCCTAGCGTCCGCTGACCGTCCGCCGATCGTCCGTCAACCCGAATCCCCAATACCAGGCGCCGAGGTCGACCGGCACGTGGAGTTCATAACTTGTACGGTTGGGGACACCAACCCTCTCAAACGCTCGTACGGCACTTAAGCGCCACTCGCTGGGGCGAGGCCCCGTCAAAACAAGATTAGAACCGGGCTGGGCGAATTCGAAAACTGCTGAAAAGGATTACCAAGAGCCCATCCGCGCCGCCGAGAGTTCCTGTCGATTGTCACCCTGGAGAACAGGAGTTTGCAAACTGCCGGCGCTGCTAGACCGGTCCGCATCTGTCCCAGATCACGCCAAGGTTTGAGAGGATGCCGAGTCCCGTCTTGAGATCGCGCTGCTCGTTGTCAAACCCCCCCATGTCGTCTCCATCCTGCTACTCAACAGTCGGACGCTCAACGTCGCGCAACTCAACGCCCACCTCGAGATCAGCTCGTCGCTGCAGACGGCGCGCTAATTCGGTGGCTAGGGCGACAGAACGTTGCCGGCCCCCGTTGCAGCCAAAGGCGAGAGTTAACTCCATTCGGCCCCGGGCTCGATACGCGGGAAGGAGCGCACTGAGCATCTGTTCGAGCGAGCCCAACAACGCGGTTGCCTCGAGCTGATCTAAAACAAATCGCGCAACCCTTGGGTCGCGCCCGTCGAGATCACGCAGATCTTCCCCCCAGTAAGGATTGGCGAGGCAGCGAGCGTCGACAACAAAAGCGCTGTCTTTAGGGATTCCTTCTTTGAATGCAAACGCGACGCATCTAACCAACATTTTTTGGTCCGCGCCTAGCCTTCGTGCCAACTCCGCTAGTTGCGGCGCCTCAACCCGATGATGTGCCCGCCGGTAGGTGCCGTTCTTGCGGCCATCGTCGGGACCGTGATGAACAACTACGTAGCGAATGCCGTCGCGGTCGGCCTGGTCCAGAACCGCCGCCGCCCTTACGCTCAGCGGCACCACGACATCTCCCTCCTTGGGGTCTTCGGTGATATCGCTGGCTCGTCGAAAGCCCTCCGCTTCGAAGGCACGGACCGCCTTCTCAACTCGCTCCTCAGTGGACCCACCAATCACAACCAGGGTCACCCGGTCTTTGTACCAGAGGCTGGAGGTCGACTGCGCTGTCACTTTTAACCAGACGAAAGCGCACGGAAGGGGCAAGCAGTCAGTGCGCGCTTTGCCGGACCAGGCGCTGAAGGCGATCAGGAGAATTACCGAATACAGGCGCCCAGCTCGGCGGGCAGGTTCAGTCCATAACTTGTACGGTTGGGGACACTACCCATTTGGCTGTCTTAATTTATTAGTCTATTTGTATAAACCAGATAGTGCGACGGGCGCCTTCCGGAACTTTCGTAGCGACCTAGCGTCATACAGTCGTGGATGAACTCCTGGCGTCGCGCAGGCGGGTGGTCTCGTAGGCTGGAACCGGGCATGGCAGCGTTTCCATACGGACGCCTTCGGAACATTTCAGTGCCTGGCACGATAGCCACCCTTATAGCGGCAGCGGCCGGCTTGTACCTCCTAGTGATCGGCCAAGGCTTAGGCCCTCATCTTGGGCGCATCTTCATCTTCGTTCCGGGTTTCATCGCCCTCCTCGCATTTGTCTGTGCGGCCGGTGCGTTGGCGCGCGGACTAATCCAGCGAGCGGCACTTTTCGGCATGGCGGCTGCTGGCCTGGGGTCCCTGGGC
>DASPYG010000203.1:0-26537 GCA_035636885.1 Candidatus Nitrosopolaris sp. | reverse complement strand
CGGCTTGGTGTCGGGATCATCGGGGTCAGCACTGTTCGCGGCTGGGCCGCCACCGCGCACATCCCGGCACTTCGCGCGCTGCCGAACTACGAGATACGGGCGCTCAGCGCCCACACCGCTGAATCCGCGCGCAGAGCAGGCCAAGTGTTCGGCGTCAGCGCGGTGTTCTCAGACTACGAGCACCTGGTGGCCCAACCAGACATCGACCTGGTCGCTGTCACGGTCAAGGTCCCGCACCACCGAGAGCTGGTCTCCGCCGCACTCATTGCCGGCAAGGCTGTGTATTGCGAGTGGCCGCTGGGCCTCGACCTCGACGACGCGCGAGGAATGGCCACGCTCGCCGCGAAGCAAGGGATGCGGACGGCCGTCGGGCTGCAAGCGCGCCAGGCCCCAGCGATCGAGTTCGTCCAAGGGTTGCTCAGCGACGGATACGTCGGCGAGGTGTTGTCAACGACCATGGTCGGGCTCTCGGTCACTGGCAGCGTCCTGACCCAGGCCAACGCCTACATGCTCGCCAAGACAAACGGTGCCAATGTGCTCACGGTTGCCGCCGGACACAGTCTGGACATTCTCAATTACGTACTGGGCGAGTTCGTCGAATTGTCGGCCGTGTCGGATCTTCGCAGGCCCCTGATAACCATCGAGGAGACCGGGGAGCAGATCGTGAAAACAGCCGCCGACCAGATCGCGGTGATCGGCACCCTCGTATCCGGGGCGACTGCCAGTGTCCACGTCCGTGAGGCAGTGGCAGGCGGCACCGGGTTCCTGTGGGAAATCAACGGAACCGACGGGACGCTGCGCATCACGGCCGACGCGGCATTGCCCGAAATCTATCCCTTGACGGTTGCGGGAGCACGCGGGCGGAACGAGCCCGCGACGCTTGCCATCCCAGCCGTGATGACACAGAGGTGGCCCGCGCTCACCAGATTGGAAGGAGCGCCCGCCTTCAACGTCGGGCGTGCCTACGCCGCGTTCGCGACAGACATCGACAACGGCACGCACACTGTGCCGGACTTCGTCGACGCGGTGCGGCGCCATGAGGTAATCGCCGCCATCGAAAGGTCCGCGGCATCAGGGGAACGCGTCAAGGTCTAGTCCATTGCGCCGGGCGCCGTTAGTGCTTGCAGGTCAGCTCGGTTGTTTGCATGGCGTCGGCGTCTGTCTTCAAGGGTTTGGCGGCGGTACCGAATGCAATCAACCCACGCGCCACCAGCTCGTTGCTGCCGGACGTGTACCCGCCGAGGGCCATCTCCAGGCCGGCCTCCATCGCCGACCAATCGTTCGTGAACTGCGTCACCGAGGGGGCGATGCAGGGAGGTATGTCGCCCTTGTCGATGACCTTCGAGGTGTCTCTCATCTTCTGATCGGTGACCGCGATGGCGTCGCGGCAGCCGGGAGGCAGCTTTGCGGTGCAGTTCGAGGTCAGCGCCGGCAGGGTCTTGTCAACCTCGACCACCGACGGCGCCAGCTCGGCGTTCAGGAACCGGTCAGCGCGTTGGTAGTCCGAGCCGAATGGTGTGGGCGAGGCGAGCGACGCAGTGTCTTGATGCGCCAGCATCTGTCCTCGGACGAGCCAGCCTCCGGCGCCGAGAACAGCCACCACCAGTGCGGCGCTGATGTAGATGAGCAACCTCGACTGGGGCGGCGCGGGTGGAGCCCAGGCAGGGGCGGGCTCCGGCTCGGGGACAAAGGCGGGAGCAGGCGGAGCAGCTTGCGGCGCCGCAGGCAACCAGTCCGGTCTTGCGGCGGGTGGGGCAGCCTGGAAGGGTCCTGCGGCTTCGACTGCCAGCGGCGCCGCTGGAGCGACAGCCGCGATTACCGGGACGGGTGCAGCCAGCGCCTCCGGGCCGAACGGCGCCGTGAGCTGAACCCACTGGCTGCCGTTCCAGCGAAACATCCCATCTGGCGTGAACAACGGTTGCCAGGTGCGTCCGTCCCACCAAAACCGCCCGTCGGGCGATACCGGGGGCGTTTGGGGCTGTATTGAACCCACAGCGCAAGGATTGTAGGAATCGGGCCCGGAATTGACGCTCAGTTAACTAAAGGCTCAATCGGCGTCCCATCCCGCAACATCTGGCGAGATGCCAGAGCGGGTTTGGTTGTTCGTCCACTGATGCATATTGCTCGAACGTTCATCTGGGTCTATCCCGCGATGATCATCGCCATCGGCGTCGGTTTCCTTGTCTGGAGCTACTTCCAGGCGGCCGACGCGGACGCCTACCGACGAGCACCGCAATGCGGAGACGCCGTAACTCCGAGCTGTCATGAGCTCTTCGCCGGAGTCATCACCTCCGTCGACGTCAGCCAGACGCGCAGCGGCGAGAGGGACGACGTCGTCATCAAGACCGAGGCGACGGGCAACCTGACGGCGACGCTCGAACCCTCCGACTCCGCGGCGCCCCACGTTCGCACCGGCGCGAACGTGACGGTCAAGCGATACCAAGGCAAGGTCACGCTCGTGACCGTGGACGGCTTCGGCGTCGCGTCGACCGCCAATCCAACCGCGACTCAAAGCGACACTGTTCGATACGGTTGGCTCTTCACGGGACTCGGCGTCCTCAGCGGCGGGTTCGTGCTCTACAGCAGAAGGCGGCGCAGCGGGCGCGCGGTATCTGCCGAGATCGATGTGATCGGCGGCGGCGTAATGGGGCAGCAGGAGATCCTGCCGTCGGGGACGCTTGGATGGTCGGTCAGCCCAAGGCCCAAGCTGTCAGTCATCGGCCGATACGCCTTTGGATTTGTCCTGTTGATCGTGCTCACACTCCGGGTGGCGTTCGATCCGTCAAAGACGCCCTGGGTGGTGGCCTTGGACTCGGCTGCCGCGCTCGCGGCCGTGGTCACGCTGCTGCTCTTCTATCGCAACGCCAGGGTGTTCGCGGACGACGAGCAGGTCGGCAAGGTCAACCTCCTCGGCCGCACCAAGAGCCAGCCTTTGCGCGACATCCAGCGCGCCGAGCGATTCAGCGTCTCGAACCGATACGGCGCGGTCAAGCACCTGGTGTTCGTGGGAGCCGACGGGCGCAAAGCCTTCGAGGTCGCCGGATACGCTTGGGACTTCGATCGCCTGGATGCCTTCTGCCGGGAAGCGGGCATCCACCTGGGCGGGAGCTACGAAGATGTGGTCTCCGCATTCAGGCTCAACTCGCGTGTACCTGGCAGCACCAAATGGAGCCAGCAGCTGCTCCTCGGTGGCGGCCTCGTCGTCGTGATCCTCGTCTTGGTCGTCCTGCTGGTTGGAGGACCGACGCAGCGATGACAAACCAGGCCTAAGCTGGGGTTATGAGCAGAGGCTTTCGGGACTCGGATGCAACCCAGGCTCTGAGCGAGCAGGCGATCTCAGAGACTATTGACGAGATCCTCGCGAAGGACCGTGAGCAGGCCGTTCACGCGGCCGACGTTCGAGCGCACGGCGGGTACGGGCTGTGCGAAGAGTGCCGCGGGCCAATCGGCGAGGAGCGGCTCGAGGCGCTGCCCACCGCCACCCGCTGCGTCGCCTGTCAGGCGACCTGGGAGCAGGCTAACCGCCCTTAGAATTCGACCGTGCCGAAGGTGACGATGGTCGGGGCAGGCAGCGCAGTCTTTGCGCGCCAGGTCATCACCGACGTCCTCGCCATAGACGGCCTCGACCAGGGAGTCTTCGCCCTCGTCGACGTCGACCCGACGCGCCTCGAGCTCGCGCGCCAGATCGCCGAAAGGCTCGTCGACCGTTCAGGGAAGCGATGGACTGTCGAGGCCTCGACCGACCGCCGGGAGGTGCTCGCCGGCACGAACTATGTCGTCAACTCCATTGAGGTCGCAGGCCTGCAGAACGTGAGGGCCGACTACGACATCCCGCTCAAGTACGGCGTCGACCAGTGCATCGGCGACACCATCGGCCCGGGCGGCATCTTCAAGGCCCTGCGCACCGGCCCGGCCTGGCTCGACATCGTCGCCGACGTCACCCGGATGGCGCCCCAGGCAATCGTTCTCAACTACACGAACCCGATGTCGATCCTCACGCTGGCGGCGGCGCGCACCACGTCCCTGCCGGTTGTCGGCCTCTGCCACAGCGTCCAGGGCACCTCGCGCCTGCTGGCGGATTTTCTGCAGGTTCCCTACGAAGAGCTCGACTGGAAATGCGCCGGCATCAACCACAACGCGTGGTTCACGAAGCTCGAGCACGACGGCGAGGACATGTATCCGTCATTGCGACGGCGTGCGGCCGACCCGGAGATCTACGAGCAGGACCCCGTGCGATTCGAGGTGATGCTGCACCTCGGGGCGTTCGTGACCGAGTCCAGCGGCCATTTCTCGGAATACGTCCCGTACTTCCGCAAACGCAAAGACCTGGTCGCTAAGTACGCCCGACCGGGATACCTCGGCGAGGGCGGCTTCTATGCCAACAATTGGCCCCGCTGGCGCCAGGAGAACGACGAGCGCATCCACACGATGCTGCACGGTGAGGCGGAGATCCCCGTGGCGACGCGCCACGAGTACGCGTCATGGATCATCGAGGCGATCGAGTGCGATCGCCCCACCAGCGTTCACGGAAACGTGCTCAACGACGGCGCCATCGAAAACCTGCCAAGCAATGGATGCGTAGAGGTGGAATGCCGCGTCAGCGGGGAGGGTCTGCAGCCCGTGCACTTCGGCAAGCTGCCCGAGCAGCTGGCCGGATTGAACCGAACGCATATGTCGGTGCACGAGCTGGTCGTCGAGGCGCTGCTCGAGCGCGATCGCCAGAAAGCGAAATACGCGCTGATGCTCGATCCGCTGACCGCCGCGGTCTGCTCGCTCGAAGAGATCGATCGGCTCTTCGAGGAGATGTGGGCCGCGGAGCGGGAGTTCTTAGAGCCGTTCGACTAAGCGGCCCGGCGCATCCCCGGCCGCGTCGAATCTACTCCGGTCATGCTTTGAGCGATCCCTCGTCTAACTGCCCAAAAAGTCGCTGATCACCCGCGCGGTCTCCGGCTGCGCGCCGATGGCGTAGTGATTGGAATCCATCTCGACCAGACGCGAGCCCGGCACCTCGCGCACGAATCGCTCCGCGTCTGCCGCGTTGAGGATGTAGCCCATACCCGGCACGACCTCCTCCCGCGCGCGCAGCAGCAGCGCCGGCATGGTGACCGCCGGCCACAGCAGGTAGGGATCATGCGTCTTGCGGTAGGCCTCGTCCTCCCACGGCGCGTCTTTCGAGGTGCGGGCGCGGGCGCCGCCCTCGACGTCCTCGAGCTCATGGTCGAACAGCCGCTTCCACGGCGGCCATGGCTTGTACATCGGCATCTTCTCGGCCAGCGCGAAAAACGCTTCGCGAGACGGGTAGATCGTGCCCAGGCGTTCCAGCCCCGCATACACAGGCGCGACCGAGCTCGCATCCGGCACTCCGCCTCCGTCGATGAGCACCAGCTTCCCCACGCGACCCGGCGCCAGGGCACAAACCTGCATCGCGATCCAGGTCCCCATCGACCAGCCGATGAGGTCGAAAGTCTCCGCGCCGAGCTGGTCGGCCATCTCAATGACGTCGCGCGCGTGGGAGGGCCAGCCGTACGTTCCTGGCGGTGTCTTCTCGCTGAGAGCGCGGCCGCGCGGGTCATAGGCGAGGCGTCGGTGTTTCGCAGGATCGAGCGCTTCGAAGACGACGTCAAAGCTGCGCAGGTTGGCGGACAGGCCCGGGATCCCTATGACCAGCCGGCCGCTCGCCGTTCCGGACAGCTCCGCTGCGATGTCGCCGGAGCGCAGCCGGAATCGCCTGGCGACCGCCGCGGCCGACGCCTCCTCCCCCGTCACGCTACAGCCATCCGGGCAATTTTCGTGGTTCCCGTCCACGGCCATCGGCGTCTGTGTTGCCGCAGCCGTTAAGTGAGCCCTTCTCAACTAACGCACGTTACTCATATTTGAAGGAAGACTGAAAAAACCAGCTCGACCCGCGTTAATGTTGATGGGCTCTGAAAAGGGCCAGAAAGGAGGTGATCGAAGTGCGTCGTGGGAGGGGCCGCGCCGGGAGCCAGCGTGGCCAGGGCATGGTCGAATATGCGTTGATCCTGGTTCTCGTGTCCATCGTTGTCATCGTGATTCTTCTAACCATGGGGAACCAGATTCAGAACGTCTTCTCGAACATAGTCGCCGCTCTCGGCTGATTCGCCGGTACTGGGTTGGGGGCCGATGGGTCGGGTGACGCAACCCGGCCCATTGCGTTAATTTCGCTGAACGAATGGCCAGTAGCAATCGCGCCCGATGACCGGTCCCTGGTGGCAGGGCGCGGTTTTCTACGAGGTCTACGTCCGCAGCTTCGCCGACTCCAACGACGACGGCATCGGCGACCTGCCCGGCATCACCGCCAGGCTCGATTACCTGAAGCGGCTGGGCGTCGACGCGGTATGGCTAACGCCCTTCTATCCGTCGCCACAGAAGGACCACGGCTATGACGTGGCCGACTACTGCGACGTCAATCCCGAGTACGGCACCCTCGAAGACTTCGACCGTCTGATCGAGCACGCTCACGCGCTCGGGCTGAAGGTGCTCGTCGACCTCGTGCCCAACCACACCTCCGATCAGCACCCATGGTTTCAGGCCGCGGTGAGCTCGCCGGACGATCCCCACCGTTCGCTGTACCACTTCGCCGCCGCCCCGGCCGACGGATCACCGCCCAACAACTGGCGCTCCGCGTTCGGCGGCTCGGCGTGGGCGCGCGACGACCGCAGCGGCGAGTGGTACCTGCATCTTTTCGCGCCTGAGCAACCCGATCTCAACTGGTGGAACCCGCAGGTTCCCGCCGAGTTCGAACGCATTCTCAAGTTCTGGCTCGACCGCGGAGCCGACGGCTATCGAATAGACGTCGCGTCGGCGCTCTACAAGCGACGGGACCTTGCCGACACACCGACGATGCGCGACCCTGGCTTTCGCATCACCGACCAGCCGCAAGTGCATGACGTGTACCGGAGCTGGCGGCGCATCGCCGACGAGTACGAGCCCCATCGAATGCTGGTCGGCGAGATCTTCGAGTCGCACCGGCAGCGCCGATACATCGTTCCCGACCAGCTCGACCTCGCGTTCGCCCTGATCCCCGTACGCTGGGAGGCGACCTCGTGGCGCCGCTTGATCGATGTCGACATGCATGCCTTGCGCGGGCCGGGGGTCGCACCGACCTGGATGCTCTCGAACCATGACGTCGTGCGCCACGTGACTCGATTTGGCGGCGGCTCCTCGGGTCGCGACCGCGCCCGGGCGGCGCTGCTGCTGCTCCTTGGCCTACCAGGCCAGGTGGTTGTCTACCAGGGCGAGGAGCTCGGGCTCGAAGAGGTCGACCTGGCTCCGGAAGCGCGGCAGGATCCTGTGTTCATACATACACACGGCCTCCAGGCTGGACGGGACGGTTGCCGAGTGCCCTTGCCCTGGGCTCGGGACCTGCCGAATGCGGGCTTCTCTGCGGCCGAGCCGTGGCTGCCCATGCCGCTGGGATGGGACCGGTTTGCCGCGAGCGCTGAGGAATCGTCGGCGTCATCGATGCTGAGCTTTTACAAGCGTGCTCTCGCGCTGCGGCGTCGCCTCTCGCGGTGGCTGCCGCCCGCGATCGGGTGGATGCCGGCGCCGTCCGGAGTGCTGGCTTACCGGCGGGAGCGGCTGACAGTCGCATGCAACTTTCTCTCTCGCGCGGTGCGGATCCAGGTTCGCGGGCGCCTCGCGCTCGCCAGCGCCCCGCTGGCGAAGCTCAAGAACGGCTGGCTGACGCTGCCTCCGAACTCCGCCGCCTGGATCGACTCGGCCGGCGGAGGCTAGTTCGCTCGACGGCGGCGAGTTGGTTAAAACCCGGGCAGCAAACGGTTAACGGCGGTCGGTCGAACCGGGCGAAAATGCCCCTCCCGGGGCATGATCCGGACCCATTCCGCGACGGGCCGGCGCCTTCACGTGCCCTTAACCTGGATCTAACCTAGCAATTCGGTTGCAACCGCTAAAGTTGCTCCGTGGCGGTTGGAGCCCAGACTGATTCAGAGCCGGTAGGCCCTCTAGCGGTCCCGGACGCCCACCGATTCCTGAACCGGGAGCTGTCCCGGCTTGACTTCGACGAGCGGGTCCTGGCCATGGCAGAAGACCCCCGTCTGCCGCTGCTGGAGCGCGTCCGCTTCCTCGCCATCTTCAGCCAGAACCTCGACGACTTCTTCCAGGTGCGCGTGGCCGGTTTGAAGGAGCAGGTGCTGGCGGCGGTGGCGGTCGCGTCGCCCGACGGTATGTCGCCTCTCGAGCAGCTGAAGGCCATCCGCGGCCGGGTCGAGGGTCTCGTCGAGCGGCAGGTGGGCCTCTACAACTCCGGCATCGTTCCGGCCCTCGCCGAGGCCGGCATCGAGATCATCCGCGCCGACGATGTGAGCAAGAAGGAGATGAGCCAGCTGCACTCGGTGTTCAGGCAGCAGATCTTCCCGGTGCTCACCCCGCTCGCGGTCGACCCCGGCCACCCGTTTCCGTACATCTCTCACCTGTCTCTCAACCTGGCGGTCATCGTGCGAGACCCGCAGCGGCGGCAGCAGCACTTTGCGCGCGTGAAGATCCCGCCTGTCCTGCCGCGGTTCATACCTCTCGGCGAGGACACCAGGTACGTGCCCCTCGAGGACGTGATCGCGCTCCACCTGCAGGCGCTGTTCCCGGGGATGGACATCATCGCGCATCACCCGTTTCGCGTCACCCGCGACGGCGACCTCGACGACGTCGACAGCGACGCCGAGGACCTGCTGGCCGCCATCCAGACCGAGCTGCGTCGCCGCCGCCGTCATGCGAGGGTGGTTCGGCTCGAGGTCGAGACCGGGATGTCGGCGGAGGTGCTGGAGCTGCTGACGCGAGAGCTCGAGCTGCAGCCGACGGACGTCTACCAATGCCAGGGCCTGCTCGACCTCGGCAGCCTCAGCGCTCTGTGGCAGCTCGACCGCCCCGACCTCAAGGAAGAGCCCTGGACGCCCGCCACGCAGCCGCGACTGCGAGGCATCGGCGCGGAGGTGCCGGACCTCTTCGCGGTGCTGCGGTCGGGCGATGTCCTGGCCCACCATCCATACGACTCGTTCGCGACCTCGGTCGAGGCGTTCATCGACCACGCGGCCGGCGACCCCAACGTGCTTGCCATCAAGCAGACCCTCTATCGAACCTCGGGCCCAGGCAGCCCCATCGTGCGCGCGCTGATCCGGGCGGCTGAAAGCGGCAAGCAGGTGGCGGCGCTCGTGGAGCTCAAGGCTCGCGGGGATGAGCAGGCCAACATCGCGTGGGCGAGGGCGCTCGAAGAAGCCAACGTCCACGTGGTCTACGGGTTGGTCGGGTTGAAGACGCATGCGAAGGTGACGCTGGTTGTCCGCCGTGAAGGCAATCGCATCCAGCACTACGTGCATGTCGGTACCGGCAACTACAACCCAAACACCGCGCACGGCTACGAAGACGTGAGCCTGCTCTCAGCGGATCCCGAGCTCGGCGCGGACGTCACCGAGATGTTCAACCTGCTCACCGGCTACAGCCGCCAGCACCGCTACCGCAAGCTGCTGGTCGCCCCATCGAGCCTTCGGACCGGGATCACGCAGCTCATCGAGCGGGAGTCCAAGCACGGCGGCCGCGTCACCATCAAGGTCAACAACCTCATCGACCCCGACATCATCGATGCGCTCTATTCGGCGTCTCAGGCCGGGGGCCAGGTCGACCTTATCGTTCGCAGCATGTGCTCGCTTCGCCCTGGCGTAGCGGGCCTGTCCGAGCGCATCACCGTGCGCTCGATCGTCGGTCGCTTTCTCGAGCACTCGCGCATCTTCCGCTTCGGCAGCGGCGCGCAGGCGGACTACTACCTGGGCTCGTCGGACATCATGCAGCGCAACCTCGACCGCCGGGTCGAGGCGGTGGTGCCGGTCACCGACCCGAAGCTGTGCGCTCGCCTCGCCGAGATCCTCGACACCGCCCTGGCCGACGACGTCCTCGCGTGGGAGCTGCACTCCGACGGCTCGTGGCATCACCTGCAATCGGAGCACGGCCTCAACTCGCAGAGGCGCTTCCAGGAGCTGGCCCTGGAGCGCGCGCGCGGTAATGGAGTGGTAAGCCTAATCAAGCATGCTTGAGCGTGAGGTGAAGCTCGGGGCCGGCCCCGCGTTCCACCTCCCCGATCTCAACGGAGTCGTCGACGGTGTGACCGTCACCCCGCCCGAAGCGGTCCGGTTGGAAACCGTCTACTACGACACCGCCGACCTCCGCCTCGCGCGCTGGGGCGTCTCGCTTCGATACCGCGCCGGCGAGGGCTGGACCTTGAAGCTGCCCCCCTCTCCCCTGCGGGGAGAGGGTGTGGGAGAGGGCCGTGAGCTGCCGGGCGCGATCGAAAGAGAGGAGATCACATACCCCGGCGGGCCCAAGAAACCCCCCGCCGCGGCCGTCGCGCTCGTGCGGGCCTACGTCCGCAAGTCGGATTTGGTCCCGGTCGCGCGCCTCTCGACGGTGCGACGTCGGGTCAGGCTGGTCGGGGCGGACGGGGGGCGCATGGCGGAGGTCGTAGACGACGAGGTCTCCGTGCGAGACGGCCGCCGTGTCGCCGCGCGGTTTCGCGAGATCGAGGTCGAGGTCGCGGGCGCTGATGGGAATGAGGCGATCGTCGCCCCGTTGGTCGATCGCCTGCGCTCGGCGGGTGCCGGAGCCCCTGATCCGACGCCCAAGCACATCCGGGCCCTCGGTCCTCGGGCGATGGAGCCGCCGGAGGTGTCTCCTCTTCCCGTCACCCCCGAGTCGCCCGCGCGTGAGGTCATCCGCGCAGTGCTGGCCGAAGCGGTCGCTGCGATCCTCCGGAACGATCCCCTGGTGCGTACAGGCAAGGACCCGGAGGCGGTGCACCAGGCACGCGTGGCGACCCGCAAGCTGCGCTCGCATCTGCGCACCTTCGGACCGCTGCTCGAGCCGGAATGGACCGAGCCTCTGCGCTCCGAGCTCGGCTGGCTCGCGATGGCGCTGGGCGCTGTGCGTGATCGTGACGTGCTTCTGGAGCGCCTCCGCGAACGTGCCAGGTCGCTTCCCGCGAGCGACTCGCGGTCGGCGTCCTCGCTCCTGCACCTCCTCGAGATCGAGATCGAATCGCTGCGGAAAAAGCTGTACGCCGAGCTCGACTCCCAGCGCTATGTCGACCTGCTGGAGTCGTTGGTGGCGGCGGCGCATGCGCCGATGACGACGCTGGACGCGGATCAACCCGCTTCGCAGGTGCTGCCCCCGCTCGCGACAGGTCCGTGGCGCCGCCTTCGCAGCGCGGTGAGGCAATTGCCCGAGCAGCCCACCGACCCCGAGCTGCATCGCATTCGCATCCTCGCCAAGCGCGCCCGCTACGCGGCTGAGGCCGTGGCCCCCGTGGTCGGCGAAGGCGCCACCGCATTTGCGCGCGCCGCCGCGAAGCTCCAGACCATCCTCGGCGAGCACCAGGACAGCGTCACGGCGCAGGCGTGGCTCCGCTCCGCTCGGGTGACCGGCCGCAGGGCATTCGTCGCGGGCGAGCTGATCGCGATGGAGCACCTCGCGGCGCAGGACGCGCGCGCAAAGTGGCCGAAGGTCTGGAAGTCGCTGGACCGCAAGCGCGTGCGCAAGTGGATGCCGTAAGCAGTTGGCCACCTTCTTCTTCGTCCGCCACGCCAAGGCTGGAAGCCGCGGCCACTGGCAGGGCGACGACCGCGTCCGGCCGCTGAGCAAAAAGGGTATCAAGCAGGCCGAGGGCCTGATCGATGTCATGAAGCCTTTCAAGATCTCGGCGATCTATTCGAGCCCTTACCTCCGCTGCGTGCAGACGGTCGAGCCACTGGCGCGTGACCGCGCGCTGGAGATAAAAGAGACGCCGGCGCTCGCGGAAGGTCGGGGGCTGCGTGGCGCCTACACGTTCATCGACGACCCGAAGATGGACAGGATCGTGCTGAGCACGCACGGAGACCTCGTGTGGGAGCTGGTCGAAGACCTCGTTCGTCGGCGTGTGATCAAGCCCGGGACGGGGGGCTACGACAAAGGCTCGATCTGGATGGTCGAGGTCGACGACGAAAAGCCCGTGCGCGCCCGCTTCATCCCCGCCCCGTGATCGTCGCGGCGCAACCGTCGATGCTCGCGACGCGCATTCGAGCCGCGTATGCCTGGACGGACCCGGCCGAGGTCACCCGCTACGTGCGCGAGAACGCTTGCCGACTCAACGGCTTGAGCCGTCGTGAGGCTCTGAAGAACATCGGTTAAGGTGCTTTCGTGACCGTCACGCTGCGAGGCGCCTCACTCGACGAGGAGCAGGTCGTCGCGGTGGCGCGTCACGGCGAGAAGGTCGCCCTCTCAGCGACCGCCCGGGCCCGGATGGAGCAGAGCCAGGCTCGCGTCCAGCGCGCGGCGCGGTCTCGCGAGCCGGTGTACGGGGTGTCCACAGGTTTCGGGGCGCTGGCCGGCACGCGCATCCCGCCGCTCCGGCAGCCCGAGCTGCAGATCGCGCTCATCCGCTCGCACGCAGCGGGCGTCGGCCCGCCCGCGGACGTCGAGGTGGTGCGGGCGACGATGCTCCTGCGGGCGCGCACCCTGGCCATGGGGTTGTCGGGCGTGCGGCCGGCGGTGGCGGAAACGCTGATCGCGTTCCTTAACGCGCGCATCACGCCCGTGGTGCCGCGTTATGGATCGGTCGGGTGCAGCGGCGACCTCGCGCCGCTCGCGCATATCGCCCTTGCGTTGGTGGGCGAAGGCGAGGCGACCGACGCCAACGGCGCGCGCCAACCATCGGCGCAAGCGCTGCGCGCGGCGAAGATCAAGCCGCTCAAGCTCGAGACCAAGGAAGGCCTGTCGCTCATCAACGGCACAGACGGCATGCTCGGCATGCTCGCCCTCGCGTGCAGCGATGCCGAGCTGTACTTTCGCGTCGCCGACGTCACCGCCGCGATGTCGGCGGAGGCATTGCTCGGCACCGACCGGCCTTTCCAGCCACACCTCCACGCGATCCGGCCGCACCCGGGGCAGGTCGCGAGCGCCGCCAACCTGGCGCGACTGCTGCGTGGATCGGGCATCGTCGCGTCACATCGCCACTCCGCGCATGCGGTGCAGGATTCTTATTCGGTGCGCTGCAGCCCGCAGGTCGCCGGCGCAGCCCGCGACACCCTCGAGTTCGCGCGGCGCACGGCGTCGGTCGAGCTCGGGTCGGCGATCGACAACCCTGTGGTCCTGGAGAACGGCGATGTGGAGTCGAACGGCAACTTCCACGGCGAGCCGCTGGCGTTTGCGGCCGACTTCCTTGCCATCGCCGCCGCCGAGGTGGGGGCCATCGCCGAACGCCGCGTCGACCGCCTCCTCGACCCGCACCGCTCGGAAGGCCTGCCGCCATTCCTCGCCGACGAGCCCGGTGTGAACTCCGGGCTCATGGTCGCCCAGTACACGGCCGCCGCTCTCGTCGCGGAAAACCGCAGGCTTGCGGCGCCGGCGAGCGTCGACTCCGTGCCCACGTCGGGGATGCAGGAGGACCACGTGTCGATGGGTTGGGGCGCGGCGCTCAAGCTGCGCACGGTGCTCGACAACCTGACGAGCATCCTGGCGGTGGAGCTGGTCGCAGCCGCCCGCGCGCTGGACCTTCGCGCACCACTGAAGCCGGCGCCGGCCACCGCCGCGGTTCGCGACCTGGTGCGCAAGCACGTAGCTGGCGTCGGACCCGACCGCGTGGTCGCCCCTGAGCTGGCGGCGGCCGAAGGCCTCATCCGCAGCGGCGCCGTGGTCGCGGCCGCGCAAACGGCTGCCGGTCCGCTGAAATGAGCGGTCCGCGCGTCGTCCACGCGCCGCGCGGCTCGAGCCTGAGCTGCCTGGGGTGGCCGCAGGAGGCCGCCATGCGGATGCTCATGAACAACCTTGATCCGGAGGTTGCCGAGCGGCCGGAGGACCTCGTCGTCTACGGCGGCACCGGGCGTGCCGCCCGATCGTGGGACGCCTTCGACGCGATCGTCCGCGAGCTGCAGGCGCTGAAAGGCGACCAGACGCTCCTCGTCCAGTCGGGCAAGCCCGTCGGCGTGTTCGACACGCACGAGTGGGCTCCGCGTGTGCTCATCGCCAACTCACTCCTGGTGCCCGAGTGGGCGAACTGGGACGAGTTCAGGCGTCTCGAGGCCCTCGGTCTGACGATGTACGGCCAGATGACGGCGGGATCGTGGATATACATCGGCACCCAGGGCATCCTCCAGGGCACCTACGAAACTTTCGCGGCGATCTCGCACAAACGTTTCGGTGGCTCGCTTGCGGGCACGATCACGCTGACCGCGGGCCTGGGTGGCATGGGCGGCGCCCAGCCGCTGGCGATCACGCTCAACGGTGGCGTGGCGATCTGCGTCGAGGCCGACGACGACCGGATCCAGCGCCGCATCGATCATCGCTACCTCGATGTGCGCGCGACCGATCTCGACGACGCGCTGCGTCTCGCGCAGGAGGCGAAGAAGGCAAAGCGAGCCCTCTCCATCGGCCTGCATGGCAACGCGGCGGAGGTGCTGCCGGCGCTGGCGTCGCGCGGCTTCGAGGTCGATGTGGTCACAGACCAGACATCAGCACACGACCCGCTGAGCTACATCCCCGCCGGCATGAGTCCCGAAGATGCGCAGGAGCTGCGGCTCGACGATCCCGACGAGTACGTGCGGCGCGCGCGCGCGAGCATGGCGCGCCATGTCGACGCGATGATCGAGTTTCTCGACCATGGCGCCGAGGTCTTCGACTATGGCAACAGCCTGCGCGCGGAGGCGAAGCTCGGCGGGAGCACGCGGGCGTTCGAGTTTCCGGGATTCGTCCCCGCGTACATCAGGCCGCTGTTCTGCGAGGGCAAGGGGCCGTTTCGATGGGTGGCCCTCTCAGGCGACCCGGAGGACATCGCCGCCACCGACCGCGCCATGATCGAGGAGTTCGCGGGCGACGAGGCATTGGTGCGCTGGATCAAGGCAGCGGGCGAGAAGGTCAAGTTCCAGGGCCTGCCGGCGCGCATCTGCTGGATCGGCTATGGCGAGCGAGCGCGGGCCGGGCTCCGATTCAACGAGCTCGTGCGCACCGGCGCTGTCAAGGCGCCGATCGTGATCGGCCGCGATCACCTCGACTCGGGCTCGGTGGCGTCGCCTTACCGGGAGACCGAGGCGATGCTCGATGGGTCGGATGCCATCGCCGACTGGCCGATTCTCAATGCGCTCCTGAACACCTCGAGCGGCGCGGCGTGGGTGAGCGTCCACCATGGCGGCGGAGTCGGCATCGGACGCTCGATCCACGCTGGGATGGTGGTGGTCGCTGACGGCTCCGCCGAAGCCGCCCGCAAGCTCGAGCGCGTGCTCACCAACGACCCCGGCACCGGAGTTATCCGGCATGCCGACGCCGGCTACCAGCGCGCCCTCGACGTCGCGCGCGAACGCGGCGTGCATATACCGATGGCGTGAACGGTTCCGGGCTCTGGCACGCGGAGCAGGCCTGGCTGGCCCATCGCGCCGAGAATGTCCTGATCGAGGTCGGAGACGGGCTGATCAAGGCCATCACGGAAGGAGTGGCCGCCCCGCGCGACGCGATCGGGTTGAAGGGCTGGACCATCCCGGGCCTGGCCAATGTCCACAGCCATGCATTCCAGCGCCTGCTGCGCGGTGAGGTGGAGTCAGGAGGTGGCGACTTCTGGGAGTGGCGAGACCGCATGTACGGCTTTGCGGAATGGGAACCCGCCGACTACTTCAACCATGCAAGGCTCGTGTTCAGAGAGATGCTGGAGGCCGGCATCACGGCAGTGGGCGAATTCCACTACCTGCACAGCCACGGCAACGAGCTCGGCCTTGCGCTCATCGACGCGGCGCGCGAGGAGGGGATCCGGATCACGCTCATCGACGCTTGCTATTTACGTGGTGGAATGGACGGCCGGCCGCTCGAGGGCGCGCAGAAGACTTTCTCGGATGGTGACGCCGATCGATGGGCGCGGCGCGTCGACGAGCTGAAGGACGCCGACGGCGTACGAATCGCGGCCGCCATCCACAGCGTGCGCGCGGTCGACCCCGAATCGATGCGCATCGTTTTCGGCTACGCGAAGGATCGGGGTATGCCCCTGCACATCCATCTCGCGGAACAGCTTGCCGAGGTCGATGAGTGCCTGGAGGTCGAGGGCTGCACTCCCGCAGAGCTCCTCGATCGGGAGGGCATCCTCAGCTCGGACCTCACCGCCGTGCACGCCATTGAGCTGACCGACCACGATGTCTCGCTGCTGGGCTTCTACGACGTCCAGGTCTGCGCGTGTTCGACGACGGAGCGCGACCTGGGCGATCGTGTGGGACCGCTGCGCGCGCTTGCTGATGCCGGATGCGCGTTGACGCTGGGCAGTGATTCCAATGCGGTCATCGACATCCTCGAGGAAGCTCGGGGCCTCGAGCTCGACCAGCGCCGCGCGACCGGCCGCCGAGTTCTGCATCAGCCAGAAGAGCTGCTGCGCGCCGCGACCCGCGACGGGATGATCGCCCTTGGCTGGCAGGCGGGGGAGCTCGAACCCGGCATGCTCGCGGACTTCATCACGCTCGAACAGCCGCACGGGCGCTGGCGCGAGCTGAGCCCCGCCTACCTCATGTACGGCTTCTCCGGTTCCGATGTCACCAACGTGGTCGTCGGTGGCAAAACGGTCGTTTCGCAATGAGACATCTCCGCAACATCGGCCGCCTTTTCACCGGCACGCAGGCCGGCGTGATCGAGAAGGCGGCGATCATCTGCGACGACGACGAGCACATCGCCTGGTGCGGACGCGAGGGCGACGAGCCGCGCGACCTGCTCGGCTACGTCGCGCACGAGGAGGATTGCGGCGGCGGGCTGGTCACGGCCGGCCTCATCGACGCGCACACGCATCCCGTGTACGCAGGCAACCGCATGGCCGAGATCGCGATACGGTCCGCCGGCGCGTCATATGAAGAGATCGCGAAGGCTGGCGGAGGCATCGTGGCCACGGTCAAAGCGACACGCGAAGCGGGGATCGATTCACTGGAGCAGGCGACCGCGCACCGGCTGCGCAAATGGTTGGAAGGCGGCGCCACCACGGTCGAGGCGAAGACCGGTTACCACCTCGAGCGTGAGGGCGAGCTATCGGCGACCAGGATTCTCAAGCGCCTCAGCGATCGAAAGGATCTGCCTCGCATCGAGATCACATTCCTCGCTGCGCACGCGCAGCCGCCCGACCGCGGCGCCAACCTTGGCAAGTACACGAAACAGGCGGCCGCGTGGTGCGGTGACGCATTCGCGTCCGGGGCGCGGTTCTGCGACGTGTTCTGCGACCGCGGCTACTTTTCCGTCTCCCAGTCGCGGCGCATTCTGAAAGCCGCGCTCAAGGCCCAGCTGATCCCTCGACTACATGCCGATGAGCTCGCGCGCACCGGCGGCGCGCGACTTGCAGCCGAGCTCCACGCCGCCTCCGCGGATCACCTGCTGCGCGCGAATCGCGGCGATGCCGTCGCACTTGCGCGGGCCGGCGTCGTCGCGACCCTCGCGCCTGGCACCGCGCTGTCGATGGGGAGGCTGCCGCCGGTGAAAGACTTCCTGGCCGCGGGCACGACCATCGCCCTCGGCACCGATCACAACCCCGGTACGAGCGGCATCACGAGCATGAGCGTCGTGGTCGCCATGGCCGTGGCGGTGTTCAAGCTGTCGGTCGAGCGGGCCCTGACGGCCGCCACCGTGGGGGGCGCCCTCTCGGTGGCCCGCCTGGATCGAGGCGCGGTGGCCGCCACGATGCTGGCCGACCTCGTCTTGTGGGACGCCGACCACGAGGGAGCCTTCGCCTGGGCTTACGGCCTCCGTCCACTGCGCGTCTGGAGGGGCGGCGCGCAAGTTTTGAGTTAACGACCGTTGCAACTCCCGTGCACATGGAGTACAACGTTGGCTACAAATGACCGCTGCTGACACCAAATCGGACATTAACTGCGGTCGAATGGAGGATAGGGACTAGTGGCTAAGTGGAACCCATTGGCGTTGAAGCTCCTGATGTGGGTGATGGGAATCCTGATCGTGGCGGGCTCTGCATTCCCCACATGGATACCGTTCGACACGTGGTTCGGCGTCACGGCTTCGGTGGCCGGGGTCGCCTTCGGCGCCGGTTTGATGATCGCGGGCTTCGACCCAGTAGGTAACGTCAGCTGGGTCCGCGCCCTGATCCTCTACGCGATCCTGCAGGTGATCTACCAGATCTTCCTGCAGATCTCGATCGGCCGTTTCGACATCGTGGCTTTCATCATCGGCATCCTCGCCGGAGTCGTGCTGATCGTGCTCTACCCGAACAAGCAGGAGCTCTGGATGACCGGCTCGATGAAGATGGGCGGAGGCATGGCTGCCCGCAAGATGTAATTCGCTCGTTCATCACGAGGGGCAGCTGCTGCTGCCCCTCTTTTTTTAATCGCGGCGGGGACAGTTGTCCCCTCCGCGGGCCAACCCCTCTCCTCGGCAACGCTGGGCAGCGTCTGGAAGGTGACGTGTTTGGGGGACGGCCGGAATAAATCCGGCCTAAGGCTGCACACCGCACTTTTTTATGAGGTGCCCGGCTCGTCTCCGCTGACGATCCAGCGGCCGCCGCCGCCCCCCGCCACCAGGTCGTCCGCCGCGCGCGGTCCCCACGACCCCACCGGGTAGACCTCAGGATGGCCCTCCGCCTCCCATGCCTTGATAAGCGGATCGACGATCTCCCACTGCAGCTCGATCTCCTCCGCGCCCGGAAACGCGGAGTGGCCGCCCGCCAGGACTTCTGACAGCACGTTCTCGTATGCGTCGGGCAGCGGGGCTTTCGTCAGCTTCGCGTAGTCGAGCCTCATGCCCGCGGGCACGAGCTCGAACTTGGGTCCGGGGCGCTTGGCGCCGATCCGCAACGTGATCCCCTCGTCGGGCTGGACCCGGATCACGATCAAAGTCGGGATGCCGCGCTGGCGGCGGCCGCCGATGCGAAGCAGCGGCGCGTCGCGCAGCTTGATCACCACCTCGGTAGCGCGACGCCGGAGCGCCTTTCCGGTGCGGACGAAGATCGGCACCCCATCCCAGCGCCAGTTCTCGATCGACACCCGAGCCGCGGCATACGTCTCCCGGCGGGACTCGGGCGAGACGCCGGGCTCGTCCAGGTAGCCCTCGTACTGCCCACGCACGGCAGACGTCACGTCCAGGGGCGACATCGCGCGAAGGGCCGCGCGCTTGGCACGGCGCACGTAATCGGGATCGAATGTGGTCGGCGGCTCCATCGTCACCAGCGCGAGCAGCTGAAGCACGTGGTTTTGAAAGATGTCGCGCACGGCGCCGGTCTGGTCGTAGTAGCCGGCCCGCTGCCTGATGCCTTCCTCTTCGGCAACGGTGATCTGGATCGTCTCGACGAGGTTGCGATTCCACACCGGCTCGAAGAGAGAGTTCGAGAAGCGGAATGCAAGTACGTTCTGGACTGTGTCCTTGGCAAGGTAGTGGTCGATGCGGTAAACCTGCGATTCGTCGAAGGCCGTCGCGAGCTGCGCGTCGAGCGTCTTGGCGGACTTGAGGTCGTAGCCGAGCGGCTTCTCCAGGACGACACGGCGCGAGGGGTCGCCCTTGGTCACCATCGCCGAGTTGGCGATCGCGACCAGGATGGGGCTGAAGGTTTCCGGAGGGGTGGCCAGGTAGAAGATGACGACGGGTGTGCCGGTGATGAGCTCATTGATGGGAGCGAAGCTCGCCGGGTCTGCGTAGTCGAGCGTCACCCACTCGGCGGTGGCGGCCAGAGCCGGGCTGCCGCTGGCCTCCTTGACCAGCTCGCGGAACTGCTCGGTCGTGTCGTGGCTCCGCCCCGCGCCGATCACGCGCAGCTTCGTTCCCTCGCGCGTCACCAGCGCTCCCAGGGATGGGAGGATCTTTCGCCTCGAGAGGTCGCCGGTGGCGCCGAATATGACGAGGTCGACGCCCGCTGCCACGAGTCACATGCTAGTTGCTAGTCGGCCACGACCTCGGTGGCCGCCAATTCGTCATGCGCCGCGCGCATGCGAAGCGCCGCCAACGGAAGCGCTAGCAAACGAACGATGGACTGGCCGATGCTCGGGCGCGACCCATCCACCGCGACGATTCGCGTCCCGGTCACGGCGCCGCCGAGCGTGCGACCGGAGACGCTCCAGCATGCGACGTGATAGCCCGCGGCGATGCCCGCGAACGCCACAAGGCGCCGCCTCCGCGCGACCAGAGCCATGGCCGCACACAACGCGACGTCGATCGCGGCCGCTGCGAGCCGGCGGGTGGGCGGCGCGGGAACGCCCGGCTCGGGCAGACGGCCGCGCACGCGCAGCAGGTACATGCGCATCACGAGGTGATGGATGGGCAGCTGCGTCACGACGTAAAGCGCGAACGGCAGGCGGGGTCGATATCCGGTCAGGCTCGCCACCAGCCGGCCATCGGCGGCTCGGACCGCAAATGAACCGCCTGGACCGCCGGCCGCGAGCCCACCTTCGATCGGCCAGTCGACTCCCGCACGGGTCACCTTCGGCCGGCCGAATCGAAGAATCTCGAGAGGTCCGAGGCGCATCGAAGAGCCCTCCATGCGTGCCAGGCCTAGCGACAGCGGCCGAACGTCCCCCGTGTACCGGTCGCGGAGCTCCTTGCCGCTGACCGGACGCGCGTTCGCCACCGAGTCCTCGACCCAAACGCGCCCCTCGGCCCGCCGCACGCGGATATCTTCGTCCAGTGGCGAAGCTCGAGTTCTCGGCCTCGGTGGTCATGCGCATCTCGCCCGAGCGCGCATTCGACTACTTCGCCGACCATCGCCACGTCGCCGACGTGCTGCAGGGCGTCACGCGATGGGAGCCGATCGGTTCCCGCACGACCGGCGTCGGCGCGCGCTATGACGTCGAGCTGATCGCCATGGGCTTCCCGCTTCGGAGCGAGCTGCGAATCGATCGCTGGCGCAGGCCCCACGAGATCGGATGGGTTTCTGAGTCCGGGCCGATCAAGCAGGAGGGAGGCTTCACCTTCACGACAGCCCCCGATGGGGTCAAGGTCGACTTGCGCATCGCATACGAGCCCCCGGCCGCCGCGATCGGGGCCCTGATCGCCAGGCAGATGGACCGGGTTGTGAGGGGTCGGCTCCAGGGCGCCATGGAGTGGATTCGCGACACCCTCGAGAGCGCACCGTCCTAAAGTTGCCTACGTGCGTTTGAGCCGGGAGGCCCACGGGATCCTGGGCCGGGCCCGCATTGGCATGCTGGCCCTGAAGGCCGGGCGGTTGCCGCTGGTCAACCCCGCGGCGTACAGCTTCGCGGCCGGCTCGCTCTGGATGACGACCTCTCGATACGCAGCCAAGAACATGCTGGCCAGGCGCGATCCGCGAGCGGCGTTTTTCGTCGACGTCGGCGCCCAGGGCGTGCTGCTGCGCGGCACGCTCGAGGTGTTCGATCCGCTGTCGCTGAACAACCAGGTGCGCGCAGCTCTGGCCGGACCTGGCATGTACATCGGGATGGCCGAGTACGCGCTGCGCAACGTCCCGTTCGCGGCCGGCTACGCGCTCGACATAATGCGGCTCCCGCGCGAGTGGATGCCATACAACCGCATCGTTCTGCAGCTGCATCCGAACGACGCTGAGGTGGTCGACATCGGCCCGTTTCCGGCAGCGCAAGCCGCCCGGGTCCCTGCCGTGCCCGCCGAGGTGAGCCGCCAGCTGGCGGGAGTGCCTCGCGGCTATGCGTGCTGGTTCGACGGTGGCGCGCCGGTGATCCATCCCGCCCTGTGGGAGGTGGACCACGGCACCGTGATGCTCGCGCCCACCGCCGGTCGGATCCGCCCCGGCGCTGCGGGCGCGCTGGTGGTCGAATCGCAAAACCGCTTCCGACCCTCGCGAATGGTGGGCGCATGCGTGCGCGGCACCTTTGGTGGGCCTGCCGAACGCGACGCGATTGCGGAGCGTTATTCGATCGATGTCGACGCCGTTCCGTCGGCGGTCGAGCTGCGGACCGAACGCGTGACCTCGTGGCGCGGTTTCACCATCACGACCGCAGTCCCGCGCTCGGCGCGCCGCCTGAGAGTCGCGGAAGGGTAGATAGATGGCAAAACCCGCGGCCCCCGGGCTGCGCATCCGGCGCTTCGCGGCGGGCGAATGGACGGAGTCACCCGATGCGGTTGTGACCGAAGAGCCGCTTCAGCTGCTCCTCGACGGCGAGCCGCTGGCGGTGGTCATGCGAACACCCGGCGCCGACATCGAGCTCGCGCTCGGACTGCTGTACGCCGAAGGCGTCGTGCGCTCCATCGACGACGTTCGCGGCATTCGCATCAGCGCCGAGGCGGGAGAGGCCGAGAACGGCATCGGAGTCGAGCCGGTGCTCGTGGAGTCCAACCATGTGGACGTGCGCCTGGGGGCCAAGCCGCGGCGCAAGCCAGTGCGGTCGATGCTCGCCAGCTCGGCGTGTGGCGTTTGCGGGACGCAGATGATCGAGGACCTTCGGCGCGACCTGGCGGTCCTGCCGGCCGGCCCGCAGGTCGACCCGGCGATGCTGCCGGGGCTTGTCGACGTTTTGAGGTCGGGTCAGGGCGTGTTCGAGCGCACCGGTGGCCTCCACGCCGCGGGGTTGTTCGACACGGGCGGCCACCTCGTCGCGCTGCGCGAAGACGTCGGCCGGCACAACGCGGTGGACAAGGTGGTCGGCCGCATGCTTCTCGATGGACGGCTGCCGGCTGCGGGCATGATCCTCGTCGTCAGCGGGCGCGCCGGCTACGAGATCGTTCAGAAGTCGATCGGCGCCGGAATACCAGTCCTTGCTGCGGTCGGCGCACCGTCGAGCCTCGCCGTCGCGCTGGCCCGCGAGTTCGGCCAGACGCTCGTCGGATTCCTTCGCGGCGACCGGTTCAACGCGTATTCAAATGACGAGCGGCTGACGAAAGCGCTTATCTGACTCCCGGATAATCGGTTGGTGATCTCGGTGCTCACCGATCGCCCGGTGCTGCGGGCGGCCGTTCTCGCCACTTATATCCTTCTTATCTCCTGGACGCGGGCGCTCGCGTCCAACGTGCCCCACGCATCGGTGGCGGTGCTCGTCGTCGGGGGCATCGCGCTGATGCTGGCGGGCTTGGCGGTGCCCTTCGACAGGCTGGGCCTGGGTCGATCTCGATTGGGATTCAGGATCCTGGGCGGGCTGGCGCTGGCCGTCGTGCTGCTCATTCCAGCAGCTGCCCGCGCCGGCGCGGCGCCGATCCTTCCGGCTTTCCTCGCGGTGCCGGCGATCGTGGTCTCGATCGGCGAAGAGATCGCATTCCGCGGAGCCCTCTACGCAGCACTCGACGATCTCGGCGGCGCAGCCGTCGCGATCATCGGCAGCGCGGCGCTGTGGACCGCCGCGCATGCGCTCTCGCATCCCCCGGAATTTCTTTTCGCGGTTGCCGCCGCGGGCCTGCTGCTCGCGCTGTGGCGATGGGCGTGCAAAGACCTGGTCGGCCCGATCGTCGGCCACGTCATCGCGGACCTGGCGCTGTGAGGCGCATCGGCCTGATTGCGCTGGCGGCGACCGTCTACATGGTCGCGGCGTGGATGGTCGCCCCCGGTTTCTATGACGGGTTCGCTCCGCAGCAGCCGTATCACTTCGTCTGCCCGCCGATCCATTACGCCGCCAACCAGCCGCCCACCTCGGGCCACCTCGACATCAAGGTGATCGGCGGGGTGAGCGACGCCAATATCGCGTTCACCGACGATGCCCAGGTGCTGATCGACTTCCTGCCGGGTGCCTTCGACGTCACCGGCAAGACCTCGGCCTCCGTCGACATCAAGCCTGTGAGTCCGTGCCCGAAGCCGCCCGGCCTGACCTTTGCCACCAACGCGTACGTCATCACGGCCGATGCGCCGTTGGTGAAGAAGGCGACCCTGGTGATGCGGTACTCCGACCTGGTTCCCGCGCCGAGCAACATCTACCACGCAGATTCGCCGGACGGGCCGTGGACGTCGATCCCGGTGCAGCAGGAAGCGCAGCCCTTCACCATCGATGCGCTGATCGACAGATTCGGCTACTACGCCGCCGGATATCCATCCAACGCCGTCTCGCACGGAGGTCCCAACAGCCAGCTGCTGCCGATCGCAATCGCGGTGCTCATCGTCGGCATCCTTCTGGCGGGCATCCCGCTCGCGATCGTTCGCCGGCGCCGCGCGAGCGGCGAGCCGGAGCCCGAGGACGAAACCTAGTCGTACTTGATCGCTTCGAAAAGGGTGCCGCACCGGCGACATCGGTACTGAAGTGTCATCGCCTGCGTGCCGAACAGCGAGATGACCTCTGCGTCGCGCGCACCGCAGTGAACGCACTTGGGTTCCGTCGAGCGCGGGTCAGGCTTCTTTCGACTGCGCGGGGGCGGGCGCAAATTTCTTCTCCTCGAGGCCGCGAAGCATCGCAAAGGTACGGTCGTCGATCGCGCCCGAGCGGCCGCGCCGCTTCACAGGGTCCCAGTGACCCCAATCGACCTTCATGTCAGGCGCCTTCATCTCGACCCGCTCCTCGAGCCGACGTGTCAGCTCCGCAGGACCCATGCCCAGCTTTCCTTCCCTGTACAGCTGCGCGGTTTCGCCATCAGAGGGGCCGAACCATTCGATGGCCTCCTGCCACGCCCCTTGCAGGGGCTTCGCATCGATGCCCGAGCGCAGCCAGCTCCGGCCGTGCAGGAAGTGGTAGCGCTCCTCCATGAGCATCTTGCGGAGGCGGTGCTGCAGGACCTCGACCGATCCGCCGACGCACGCTTCGATCATGGTCGTGAAGGCGGTGTCGAGGATCGAGTTCGCCGCCACGAACTGTCCCCACTCGGTCCAGGGTTCGTCGAAGTAGGGGAGGGAGCGGACGCTGCTCGGGTCGGTCTCGCGGTCGGGGCCTCGGGGGTCCTCGCCGAGGGGCTCGAGGCAGCCGTAGAGGACGCGGCTGTGACCGAGGTCGTCGAGGCCCATCGCCGCCGCGGCGATGTCGGCCTCCAGCGAGGGCGCCCGCGTCGCCCATTCGGCGTATCGGAGGCCGAGCATCTGCTTGTTGTCGGCGATGCTCAGGACCAGGTCGGAGAGGCTCACTCTGTTGTAACTATCCCAGCAGCAGGACGAGACTGGGAAGAAGGAGTTGGAATAAGCCTGGAGGCGACTAGGGGGCGCTGGAGACAGCCTCCTCGCTCTGCGGGGAGGTCGGCCGCCTATGCGGCCGGGTGGGGGACCTGATTTCCTTTCAAATAAATTTCCCCCTTAACTGGACGTAGCAAACAAATGTTCGTATAATATGAGCATGGAAAGTGGGGAGGGGGCTTTTGCACCCGAGACCGGCGCCGAGATGCTCGAGGAGCTCATCCGCCGCCGGCTTCGCATCGACCAGGACGAGATCGAGTTCTCCCTCCTCGCCGCCAAGTTCGCGCAGACCGACGAGTACGACGAGCAGGGCTTCAACAGCCCCATCGCCTGCCTCAAGGCGGCTTGCCATATGCGCAGCGGTGCGGCGGCCGACCGGGTCTGTGTCGGCGAGGAGCTGGCACGGCTCGATCGGAGCACGGAGGCGGTCGCCGCCGGTGAGATCGGGTTTCCCCACCTCGCGCTGATCGCGCGGACCTCGGTCGCCTGTAGGGAGAAGTTCGACGAGGCCAGGCTCTTGCGTCACGCGCGCAAGGAGAGCGTGGTCAAGTTCGAGCACACCTGCATTCATGCCAGGCACGCCGCCGACCCCGAGGGCGTCGTCGATGAGGAGAAGCAGGGAGTGGAGGCGAGAAGCCTCACCTTCAGCACCGCCGAAGACGGCTGCGTCCTGGTCAAGGGGATCCTCGACAAGGTCGGTGGCGGTGCGCTGCGCACGGCCTTGGAGCCGCTGGCCAAGCGCGATGGCAAGGACGACCATCGCGACTACCCGCGCCGGCTTGCCGACGCCCTGGTCGATCTGTCCATGAACGCGCTTGACAGGCCGAATCTTCAGGTCACCACTTCGCTCGAGACGCTTCTCGGTCTCACCGGTGCGCCGGCGGCGGAGATGGAGTTCTCGCTGCCGATCTCGGCCAAGGCCGTCGAAAGGCTGGGATGCGACTGCAGCATCACCCGCATCCTGCTCGGCTCCGACTCTGCGGTCATCGATGTCGGGCGCTCCAAGCGGACAGTCTCCGGGCCTGCACGCCGGGCGCTCAACGCTCGCGATGGTCACTGCCGGTGGCCAGGATGCGACCGGCCTGCAAAATGGAGCGCAGCGCACCACGTCGTGCCCTGGATCCATGGCGGCTCGACCGATCTCGACAACCTGATCCTTTTGTGCCACCGGCATCACTGGATGGTTCATGAAGGCGGATGGCAGATCGTGCGCAGCGATGACAGCCGCATGCTGACCATCCCTCCCGTCACCGAGTTTCAGCGGCTGGCGCGCGGCCCGGACTAAGCCTCCGGCTGTTCGCCCGGCTGCCACAGTGCGATGACGTTGTCCTTACGCACGATGGCCATCTCTATCCATCGCTCTTCGTCATAGGTCGCGCGCGCGTAGGCGGCGGCCAGGTCGTCGTCCGGAGCGACGACGCTGCCCACCTGGTGCAGGGGCTCGACACGGGTCTTGCGCGCGAACACCTCGTACTCGACGGCGTCCCCGCTGACTCGCTTGTACTTCGTCATACGGCCAGGCCCCAGG
>DASPYG010000202.1:0-6026 GCA_035636885.1 Candidatus Nitrosopolaris sp. | reverse complement strand
AGCCGGCGTAGCTCAGCTTGGTTAGAGCAGCGGTCTTTTAAACCGAGGGTCCGGGGTTCGAGTCCCCGCGCCGGCACCAACTGTTTGGGCAAGTTCGGCTGACACGCCCCAAAGGCCTTCGGCTGCTGTGCTACACACCTTCGGCTGATGTGTCATAGCTACTTCGGTTGATGCGTGACACTCCCGCGCACGAGGGAGATGCCCATGTCGTCCGAAGGTAGTCGTTGCGCGGGTTGGCGGGGAGCTTGACGCTGCCTCTCGTCGCTCGACGATGACTGGAGTCGAGCGCGACGCCCCGGTTCAGCGGTCGGCGAATGCCAGCCTGGCGCCGAGGGCCACAAATGCCGCCGCGAAGGACCTGCGCATCCAGGTCAAAACTCTCGGTCGCGACACCACTCGTTCGCGGACCGAGGCAGCAAACATTCCGTAGCCGACGAAGACCACGAACGTCATCAGCATGAAAACAGCGCTCAGAAGAATCATCCGCGACAGCGGATTCGGTCATTGGCGCTGACGAACTGAGGCAGGAAGGCGACGAAGAAGATCGATAGCTTCGGGTTGAGGAGATTGATCAGAACCGCGGTGACGATCACGCGAGCCGCTGAGCGAGGAGCTATATCGCTGTCGATCCTAAGCGTGCCCCGCTCTCGTAGCACGCTCCAGGCCAGGTACAGAAGGTAGGCAATGCCGACGTACTTGAAGGTCTGAAATGCGAGAGCACTGGTGTGGAGCAGGGCTGAGAGACCAAGCGTCGCCGCTGCCATCTGCGGGACGATGCCGAGCGTGCAGCCGATGGCGGCGATGACGCCAGCGCGAGACCCACGTGTCAGGCCGGCCGCCAGCGTATAGAGGACCCCCGTCCCGGGGGAGACCACGACGATTAGCGACGTGATCAGGAACGCGATGCTCATCCAGGCGGGGACCATAGCACCGACCCGAGATGTAACCCAAGCCGGTAGGTAGGGTAAAGGCTGTCCGTGGGTTCAGAGGAGGTTGGTCCATGCACGTACATGGAGTGAGGAGGCGACTCTTTGGAGCCGCCACTGCGATTTCGGCAGCGGGGGTTCTGCTCGCGGTTCAAGCCGCCGCACCGGTCGACGCCGGGATTGCGCGCGGCTCGTTCCACCAGACCAATCTGGTGTCGGATCTTCCGGGGATGGCGAAATTCACGGATGCAAACCTGGTCAATCCCTGGGGTCTCTCGGCCAGCGCCACCAGCCCCATCTGGGTGTCGGACAACAATGCAGGTGTTTCGACTCTCTATCGCGGCGACGGCACGGCAGTCCCTCTCGTCGTGACCATCCCCGCGCCGGACGCGCCGACGGGTGGGACGCCGACGGGGACCGTCTTCAATACGACCGCATCCGATTTCAAGGTCATCAGCGGATCGAATAGCGGCAAGGCGCTATTCCTGTTTGCGACTGAGGACGGCACGATCGCCGGCTGGAACCCCGGAGTCGGAGGGACCAGCGCCACGATCGCGGTCGACCACTCGGCGGTGCCTGACGCTGCCAACGGCGCCGTCTACAAAGGGCTGACCCTCGGTTCGGTCGGCTCCAACAACTATCTGTACGCAAGCAACTTCCGGTCTGGACAAGTCGATGTCTACGACGGGGTCTTTCACCCCGCGACCCTCGCTGGATCGTTCACCGATCCGAACCTGCCCTCGGGGTACGCACCATTCGGCATCCAGAACATCGGGGGCCAGATCTTCGTGACCTACGCGAAGCAAGACGCTGATAGGCACGACGATGTGTCTGGTCCCGGCAATGGCTTCGTGGACATCTTTGGCACCGACGGCACCTTCGTCCGGCGATTCGCGACCCAGGGCACTCTCAATTCGCCATGGGGTCTCGCGCTGGCGCCGTCGACATTCGGCAACTTCCATGGCGATGTGCTGGTCGGTGATTTCGGTGATGGCCTGATCAACGCCTACACCCCGTCAGGCGTGTTCCGCGGACAACTCAAGAGCGAGACCAACGCTCCGATCCAGATCGATGGACTTTGGGGCTTGCGTTTCGGGAATGGTGGTGCGGGCGGCGATCCAAACACTTTGTTCTTCGCCGCCGGCATCGGTGGTGAGCAGCACGGACTCTTTGGGACCATCCAGAACGTCGGCTGAGTCCTAGCAAAGCGAGGGGCGGCCCACCAGCCGCTCCTCGCTAAACGACGGGCGGGCGCTTGACGCTGTTGATGTCCCAGTCGAATCCTGTCCCGATTATCCTCAACGGCTGCTATCGCTGGACTTTCGGGTACGCGCCGGTCGCGCGGGTCACCTCTTTGAACAGGTGGCGGGTGCGGAGCATGTTGCGCGCTCGCAATCGGACCTCATCGCGGTCCAGCGGCTTGATCAGGTAGTCATCGACCTCGAGCTGCAGAGCGGCTTTGCGAGCAACGCTGTCGTTGTCGGCTGTGAGGATGATCACCGGCAGATAACCCGCGTTGTCACGCGCCTTGCTGAGCCGCCGCAATAACGTGAGCCCGTCGGGCGGCGGCATGTGCAGATCCAGGAGAAGCAAATCGGGCGCGAATTCCTTGAACACCCTCTCTGCCTGGCTTGAATCGGTTACGCCGCGGATGTCGTCGGCAACGTCCTCGAGGAAGGCCTTCAGCAGGTCGATATTCGCGGGATCGTCATCCACGATGAGAATGCGCTGTGTCATCGGCCCGACGGTACCCCTGTCCGCACACCACCGTCAACACGCTTCAATCCTGAATCAGGGCGCTTTCGGATCAACCTGGTCTTTCACCCGTGCGCTGAAGTTCCCACGAACCGGCACGCCCAGACGACCTGCGAACTCTGTGATGCCATCGTCGCCGAACCACGAGGCGGAGCACCACACACCGACGGTGCCATCGGACGTCGCGAACAGGTAGCTCTTGTCCCACGTGCCTCCGGCACGACCTGGCTGGAAATGCAGGCCGCGGAACACGAACGCCACCTCCGATCGTCGCATGCGCCGGCCGTAGAGGGGATTGATGTATCGCACCTCCAACGCATCCGCTCTCATGACGGGCGGCCTGATCACGAACCAGGCGACGATGTCGCCCGTCGCGAGCAGCACCAACGGCAGCAGGCGGATCGGCCACGAGATCTCGGAGTTGGCGAGAGTCAGCAATACAAAGGCGACGGCTGCGACCAGGGTAAACAAGCCGCCGCCTCCGACGACCGCTCTCAGCAGGCGTGCATGAGCGGGGTTCGCGGGAAGTTCGAAGCTGCCGTCGATGTGGTCGACGATGGCGCCAGTCTAAGGTCACGCTCCACAGGTTTCGCTGCACTCTGTATCTCTCGTTCATGCGCGCTTGACGTCGGCGTCGGCGCGGTACTTGTCGGTGAAGTCGCCGCGCAGCTGCACTCGCAGCCGCGCTCCGAAGGCTGCCATTGCGTCCGCTGAATACCACGACGCCAGGACCCTGATGGCGATCTTTCCGTCCCGGCTCATGAACAGGTAGCTCTTCAGCCACAAGGACCTCCGACCCTGGAACCACACCTCGCCCCGAACGATGGATTCGAGCTCTGATCGCGGCATCCTCTGGTCTCGGAACGGAGCCAGATAGCTGACCTCGTCCGGATCCGCCTTCAACGTGGGCGGTCCGCTCGACAACCAGCCAAGGGCCGCGAACGCGAGGATGATCACGAACAGCACGATGGCGATGATCTGCAGCCCGCCCGGGGCGTAAATGGATGTGTATGCGACCAGCGCGCCTCCGAGCGCCAACGACGCGATGGCGGTGGTCACGGCCCAGCGGCGCTGCCGTCGCGACACGCCGGGTTCCGGCGCGACCTCGAAGCTGCCATCGGGCGAGTCGATGATCGCGGCGAGCGAGTCGGTCATCGCGGTGCCACGCGCTCAGCTTAGGATCGTGTCTGTGGGATCGGGAGCGGTGTCGTGACTCCAGCCGGCTGGGTGGAGCTCGTTGTCGGGCTCGTGATCATCTTCGCGACCTTTTATGACCTGTTCCGGTCGATCGTCTTGCCCCGGCCATCCGTCAATCGGTTCCTACTCGTGCGCCTCCTCTTCATCGGGTTCTGGACTCTGTGGCGCTGGGTCGGCCGGCGTATACAGGGAGCGGCTCGAAGAGAGGCCTGGCTCGCGACCTTCGGCCCTTCGGCGGTGCTTGCGATGTTCGCGACCTGGGCGTTGGCCTTCATGCTCGGGTACGCGCTCATCCTCGACGGCCTCCGGACCCAGATCCGCCCCGAGCTTGACAGCTTCGGCGAGTCTCTCTACTTCTCCGCCACCACGATCGTGCCGCTCAGCTATGGCGACTTCGTCCCCATCGGTCTCGGCGCGCGCCTGGCGATCATCTTCGAAAGCGCCACCGGGGTCGGCATCGCGGCGCTGGTGATCACCCTTCTCTTCTCCCTTTACGCGTCGTTCCAGGCGAGAGAGGAGATGGTCGTCCAGCTCGATGCCGTGGCCGGCGCCCCACCGTCAGGCCTGCAGCTGCTGGAGACGGTGGCCGAGCGTGGGCTGCGCAGCGAGCTCATCGATACGTTCGACGAGTGGCGGGCATGGTCGGCTGCGGTGCTCGAGAGTCACCTCGCCTATCCGGTCCTTCTTTACTTCCGCTCCAGCCACGACAACGAGGCCTGGCTCAACTCGTTCGGGGCGGTGATGGACGCTGCGGCGCTGATGATCAGCACGGTTGACGAGGACGAGGAGGGACCGGCCCGCCTGATGTTTACGGTCGGCAACCATCTGGTCGAGGACCTGGCGTGGTACTTCCGGTACGGCGCGTCATCGACCGATCCGCTTGTCGACCGGGAGGAGTTCAACGAGGCTGTCGCCCGGCTGAAGGCAGCCGGATACCAATGCCATCCGGCAGAAGCCGCCTGGCAGTACTTCACCAAGGTCCGGGGCAAGTACGCCAGCCGGCTCAGCCTCATGTCTCAGCGCCTGGCGATTACACCGGCCCACTGGATCGGCGACCGCTCATACGTGCCTCACGCCGATGGCAGGGGCCGCTCGCACCGCAAGAAAAAGGTGCCGCAGCAGGCCTAGCGGATCACCCCGATCTGTGTCATGGCCGAGGGCGCCAGGAGCTCGATCGCCATTGAGGCCTCGGGCCGCCAGGGTTTGGTCACGGCGGCCGTGACAGATCCGCCTCCCACGCCCTTGATCGTGAACGAGCGCTGGCCGAACAGGCCCCTGGGAAACTTGGCCGATACGGTCGACCGAGCTTCGATCAAAGCGACATTGCTCGCCAGCCCGCCGTAGGCGCCGGCGATCAGCGCGATCACTCTGCGGTCGGTGACGGTCACGAAGACCGCCCCGCTCCGGCTGGCGGCGATCGCCGAGCCGATGACCCCAAACGCCGCTCCCGCGGCCACCGCGCCGGCTGACCGGTTCGTGCCCAGGAACGAAACCAACACACGTTCAGACGGTTCGAGGAGGCCGACGGTCGAGGCGCCGATGCGGGCCAGCGTCTTGACCATGGCCGGCTTGGGCGGCGGGGGCATCGCCCCCGACGCGCGAAGGCGGCTCGCCTGGCGCGACGCCTCGGCCGAGGCGGCCTGTGTAGGGTTCTCGGGCGCCCTGAGTGCGGCCATCGTGGCGGCGTGGACGGTGACCGCGTCGCCGCCGATGGCCTGCTGGCACCACGTGAACCACTGCAGGTACCGGGTCTCGAGGTCGGCCGCGGCCGGGGGCAGGTTGGCGGAACCGAAGCGCATCCCCGATCCGACCGGTGGCGTCATCCGATAGGCAAAGAAGAGGCAGGGGGCGGCGATCACGAGACCAACACCGATGAAGAGAGCCGCGCCCACGACCTCGTCGGACTGGTTGGCGTCCGGCTGATATAAAGCCTTGCAGGGGTCAGGATGGACCCGACCTCTGCGGGGAGACCGGCATCCGGCTATGCGGCTTGAGACCGTCGGGCCTAGACACCGGCCCTCGCCCTTTGACTGAGGCGGCGATTGGGTTCCAACGGCAGAGACCGGAGATGGTGCATCAGCGGACGCTGGTCAGAGGTAGCGAGAACCACTGGGGTCGACCAAAAACAAGGAGGGCGCCATGAGCGCT
>DASPYG010000201.1:0-4999 GCA_035636885.1 Candidatus Nitrosopolaris sp. | reverse complement strand
GGCGTGGACAAGATCAGAGTCGTCATCAATCCGCACCATGCGGAAGTTGCGGCACATCTCGCCGAGAAGAAGATCGACGCAACATACCAACGCGACCCCCGCGGCACCGCGCACGCGCTGCAGCAGGTCGAAGGTCTCGATGGCGTCGTCCTCGTGGTCAACGGAGACTCGCCGCTTCTGACCGGGGAGACCGTACGCCGAGTGTTGGATGCGCACCGCGGTGGCAAGGGCAATGCCACGCTCGCCAGCGTCGTCGACCCGAGCCGCGATGACGGTCGAATCGTGAGAGGCCCAGACGGGGAGTTCGAGAAGATCGTCGAGCGCAAGGACGCGAGCGACGAGCTGCGGAAGTCCGTACACGAGTTCAACGTCGGCGTCTATTGCTTCGACGGCGCTCGCCTACAGGAGGCGCTGGCGAAGATCTCGGACGACAACAAGGCAAATGAGTACTACCTCACCGACGTCTTCCTTCACCTGAGGCCGGTCACCATCGTCCAGCTGTCAGACCCGGCCGAGGCGATGGGCATCAAGGACCGAATCCGTCTGGCCGCCGCGACGGGGATCATGCAGAGGCGCATCCTCGATCGCCTCATGGAACGCGGCGTCACCATCGTCGACCCCGACACGACGTTCATCGAAGCCGGCGTCGCCATCGGCCAGGACACGACCATCGAACCGTTCTCGGTCATCAAGGGCACGACGGAGATCGGAAGCGACTGCCACATCGGCCCACATGTGCACATCGAGGACGCGACCATCGGCGATCGTTCCGACTGCGGTCCGTTCGTCAAGATCCGGCCGGGCACCGCGATCGCCGAAGACGTTCACATCGGCAGCTTCGCGGAGCTCGTAAGGACGAAGGTCGGGCGAGGCAGCAAAGTGCCCCATGTCTCCTACCTCGGCGATACCGACCTCGGCGAGGACGCCAACATCGGCGCCGGCACGATCACTGCTAACTTCGACGGCGAGCGCAAGAACCGAACCGAGATCGGCGACGGCGCTTTCGTAGGGGTGGATACGATGCTGGTCGCTCCCGTCAAACTGGGCAGGGGCGCTCGCACGGGGGCCGGCTCGGTGGTCACGAAAGACGTCCCGGACGGCGCGACAGCCGTCGGAGTTCCAGCTAGGGTGATACGTAGAAAGAAGCTCCCTCTCCCCGAAGGGGAGAGGGCTAGGGAGAGGGGCTCGGAGCAGAAAGAATGATCGGCAGGTTGACCACCGCAGTCGAGTTCGCCGGGGAGGAGGCCTCGCCGTGGGGCGCACTCAAGCTCATCGCTGGCAGCGCGAACCCGGACCTGGCCGCGCGCATCTCCGAGATCCTCGACGTCCAGCTCACCGATCCTCGCCTGCGCCGCTTCCCCGACGGCGAGATTAACGTCAAGATCGAAGACTCGATGCGGGGACACGACGTGTTCGTGATCCAGCCGACCTCGCCCCCGGTGAACGAGCACCTGATGGAGCTCTTCATCATCCTCGACGCCCTGCGCCGCGCCTCGGCCGGGCGGGTCACAGCTGTGATCCCGTACTACGGCTACGCCCGCAAGGAGCGCAAGACGCAGCCGCGCGAACCCATCTCCGCCAAGTTGGTCGCCAACTTCATCACGCTGGCCGGCGCCGACAGGCTGCTGCTGCTCGACCTACACGCCGAGGCCATCGAGGGCTTCTTCGACGTTCCCACCGACCACCTGACGCCGTACCGGATCATCGCGGACTACCTGCAAACGCTGAACCTGCAGCACCTGACGATCGTCGCCCCTGACGCAGGCGGCGGCCGGCGAGCCGAGGCCGTCGCCAACCAGCTCAGCGCCCCGATCGCGTTCGGTTATAAGCGACGCTCGGGGGACGACGAGGTGGAAGTGATCGCGGTCTCGGGAGACGTGAAGGATCGGGACTGCGTGGTCGTCGAGGACATCATCACCACCGGCGGCACCATCTCCAAGCTGGCGCAGGCGTTGCACAGGCAGGGGGCTCGGCGGGTGTTCATCGCGGCCACCCACCCCGTGCTCACCGGAGACGCGGTGCAGCGCCTGAAGAAGGCCAATATCGAGCAGGTGATCGTCACCGACTCGGTGCCGATCTCGCCGGACAAGCTGGATCCTGACTCGCCGCTGAAGGTACTTTCAGTGGCGCCGTTGCTCGCCGAGGCGATCATCCGGGTCCACGAGAACCGGAGCGTCAGCGAGCTCTTCAGATAATCCCGCCGTCATGAGCGCTCAGGAATGGATCGAAGTAATCGTCTTGGTCGTCTGCTTCATCGCGGCCGCACTCGCCGCCGGCACGGAAACCGCGCTGACGTCAGTCGGCCGCCTTCGCGTGCGTTTCCTAGCGGAGCAGGGCAGCAAGGGGGCGGCCATCCTGCAGAAGCTGCGGGCCGACCCCAACCGCTACCTGTCAACGGTCCTGTTCACCAACACACTGGCTTTGATCGTCGCGTCCACCTCGACGACTTTGCTCACCGATTCGCTTTTCACGCACTGGAACGTGCCCAGCGCGTGGCGGCTTTGGCTCGCGTTGGTGGTCTCGTTCGTGCTGTCGGTCATCCTCCTGATCGCGGCCGAGGTCACGCCGAAGACCCTGGCGATCCGCTACGCCGAGCGCGTAGCGCTGGCCACTGCTGGCCCCGTCGATCGGCTGGCGAGCTTCCTCGGTCCGATCCTCTGGGTGGTGACGATCATCTCTCGGGCGCTCACCGGCGGCCGCGCCGCCCGGGCGCCGTTCCTGACTGAAGAAGAGCTGCTCACGCTCCTGCACGTCTCCGAGGAGGCGGGCGTGATCGAAGAGCAGGAGCACCAGATGATCCACGGGATCATCGAGATCGGCGACAAGACCGTGCGCGAGATCATGATCCCGCGCACTGACATTGTTGCCGTGGACAAAGAGGCGCCGCTGAAGGACATCGTCAGGCTCTTCAAGGAGCACCGCCACACCCGGATGCCGGTGTACGACGTCGACATCGACCACGTGGTCGGTCTCATCCACACCAAGGACCTGCTGCTCTTCTACACGCTGTCGAGCGCACAGAAGTTCGACATGGACAAGATGCTGCGACCCATCGAGTTCACCCCGGAGCAGAAGAAAGTCGACGAGCTGCTGCACGACATGCGGACCAAGAAGGTCCACATGATCATCGTCGTGGACGAGTACGGCGGCACGGCGGGGCTGGTCACGCTTGAGGACCTGCTCGAGGAGATCGTCGGCGAGATTCGCGACGAGTACGACTCCGCGGAAGAGGACGAGGTCGTCATCCTCAACGACCATGAAGCTCGTGTCGACGCGGGCTTCCCGCTCGAGGAGCTCAACTCACGACTCGGCCTTGCGATCGAAGAATCGGGCGACTACGACTCGGTCGGCGGCTACGTCCACTCGGTGCTTGGCAAGATCGCCGTGCCGGGCGACACGTTCCGAGGCGGCCGCGCGAAGTGGACCGTGGAGAAGGTCAAGGGCCGGCGCATCCTCACCATCCGCCTCACGGCCGACCAGCCGTGGCCGAAAGAGGCCCTCGAACACTCAGGCATGCAAGCCGCGGAGCCGAGCGAGACTGACGGGGCCCAAGAGGAGCCCCCCAAGGCAAAAAGAGAGAACAGGGAGAAAGAGACTGGCCACATATCGTGACCAGGCGGTCGTGCTGCGCAAGCTCGACTACGGTGAGGCCGACCGGATCTTCACGTTCCTGACCCGTACCCACGGCAAGGTCGGGGCGATCGCGAAGGGAGTTAGGCGGCCCGAATCGAAGCTGGGCCCAAGCCTCGAGCTGTACAGCCATGTCGACCTGCTGCTTGCGAAAGGCCGCGGGGAGCTGGACGTGGTGGCGCAGGTGCAGCGCATGCCCGGGCTAAGAATCGCCGGTGACGTGGAGCGCATGTCGCATGCGGCGCTCATCGCCGAGCTCGCGGAGCGCGTGTGCGAGGACCGCCACCCGGTGGACGGCGTTTACGAGCTCGCGGTCATGGCGCTCGACGAGCTGGCGCGCGAAACGGATCCGCGCAGAGCGTCGGCCTACTTCCTGATGGCGGCGCTGGACCTCCTGGGCTACGCGCCACAGCTGGGGTCGTGCACATCGTGCGACCGCCCGCTGGCCGCAAAACCGGCTGCGTTCAGCGCGACAGCGGGCGGCTTCCTGTGTGACCAGTGCGCCCTGCCCGCGATGCACGAGGTGCCGCTGGCGGCGATCAAAGTGCTGCGGCTGATGGCGGCCTACGACCTGGAGACGTACCGGAGACTGAAGCTGGCCCCGGAGCTCATGGACTCGATCGAAGGTGTGCTGACCACGCAGCTGGAGCATCACCTGGACCGGCGCCTGAAGTCGCTACAGTTCCTGAACCAGATGAGGGGATACGAACATGTTGAAAGTTGACCGAGCGTTTAGTGGTTTTTCCGTAAACGACCTGGAGGTGGCCAGGGAGTTCTACGGACAGACACTGGGACTCCCGATCGAGGAGAGCCCGGCCGGCATCCGGTTGAAGATCGGAAACGGCATCCTGATCTATCCCAAGCAGGATCACCAGCCCTCGACGTACACGATGCTCAACTTTCCGGTCGAGAGCATCGATCAGGCCGTCGACGAGCTGGTCGCCAAAGGCATCACGTTCGAGCACTACGGCGGGATAACGGACAAGAAAGGCGTCGCCCGGGGCCTGTCGCACGGCCGAGGCCCTGACATCGCGTGGTTCAAAGACCCGGCGGGCAACATCCTCTCCGTCCTACAAACAGAGGCCTGACCTGACCGTCGCGCGCGAGCAGTTGATGGAAAAGGTCGTCGCCCTCACGAAGCGACGAGGCTTCATCTATCCGTCGAGCGAGATCTACGGCGGCCTGTCTGGCTTTTATGACTACGGCCCATACGGCGTGGCTCTAAAGCGAGCGATCAGAGACCTGTGGTGGCGCCACATGGTCGAGCTGCGCGACGATGTCGTCGGCCTCGAGTCGACCCTGATCATGCCGTCTGAGGTGTGGGCGGCCTCCGGCCACCTGACCAACTTCGTCGATCCTCTCCGCCAGT
>DASPYG010000200.1:0-2941 GCA_035636885.1 Candidatus Nitrosopolaris sp. | reverse complement strand
TTCGGTTGGTTGCCAGATCTCGACGGGGAACGTTCGGTCGCGCGCAGTGTCGTGCGCTTCGACGGTTCGCACGTTGACCGAATATTTGCCTGCAGCGAACGGGTCGTAATCTGCCATGTCAATTCGCACCACCGTAGCGCGTGTATAGTGCCGCGGTGATTTCGAAGCAAGCCCCCGTGGGCTACGGCATCGATTTCGGGACGAGCAACAGTGCGATTGCAGTCGCGTTCGCGGATCGGGTCGATGTCGTCCCGCTTGGACCATCGCCATCCGCGATGACGCTGCCTTCGTTCGTGTACCTGCATCGCAGCGGAGGTCGTGCTGCCGGCGACCAAGCGGTGAGGACGTTCCTCGAGTCCGGGCACGAGAAGACAGATTGCTGGAACTGCTCGCTGGCGCCCTACGGCTGGGACACGGAATGCCGCCAGTACCGCAAGGGCGGCGGCTGCAACGACGCTCGGCTGCTGTCGGGCGTAAAGCACGAGCTCGCGAAGGTCGGCTTCGCCGGTACCAACTCCTGGGCGACCGACTTCACGGTGGGATCGCTGGTTTCGGTCGTGATCAAGCGATTGAAGGCGGAGGCCGACGCGTTCGTCTCTCATGGCGCTCGGCGTGTCGTAGTTGGTCATCCGGTGGTGTTTGCGGGCGCCGATCCCACTGATCGCGCCGCGTCGGACGTCGAGGCGTTCAGCCGCCTGCAGCAGGCGGCCATCGAGGCCGGGTTCGACGAGGTGGCTTTTCTGCCGGAGCCGACCGCTGCGGTGATCGGCGAGCCGGTGCATCACGATATCGAAATCGCGGTCGACTTTGGCGGCGGAACTTTCGACGTGGCCGTCATGGATTCGCGCGCCGGCGAGCCGCGAATCGCCGCCACGTCCGGTGTGGCCGTGGGAGGCGAGGTCTTGGACGGCGTCCTGTTCGAGACGTCTGTCGGGCCGGCGCTGGGTCTGGAGGTGCTGCCCAGCTGGCTGTTCAACGAGCTCCGCACGGCGAGCTCTGTGAGGCTTCTGATGGCCGATCCCGGGATTCCCGCCATCCTCACAAGAATTGGTGGTCAGCCTGCTGACCTGGTGCACGCGCTTCTCTACGAGGGGCATGCCTACGAGTTCTACAAGGCGATCGAAGCAGCCAAGATCGCGCTGTCGAGCTCGGATGAGACCGAGCTGAGGTTTGCTCCCCTCGGTCTTCGCGTTACTCTCAGCCGCTCGGCGTTCGAGTCGATGATCCGGCCCGAGCTGGACATGGTGCGAGAGGCGATCCAGCGAGCGTTGGCCGCCGGAAGTATTGAGGCGCGAGACGTCGACCGTGTGCTTCTGACCGGCGGTTCGGCTTACATCCCAGCGTTCCGCGCCGACCTGGCACAGACGTTTGGCGGGGGTCGCCTCGAGCAGCGAGATGCGTTCACGGCCGTCGTGCACGGGCTGGGCGTGCGCGCGCAGCAGCTGTGGGGTTCGTCTACGCCTCAGCCGGTCTGATCAGAGGCGCCAGCCGGGTCGGCGCCGATAAGCAGCCCAGGCCAGTCCCAAGTGGGCGGAAACAGAGCTAGCCCATTCCGTGAGCAGCGGGAATGCGACGTAGACCGAAACGGCGGCGTCATATGCAATTAGAAGGAAACCCCACCAGGGCACGGCCGCCTTGAAAACGAACGGTGTCCACAACACGCTGAACTCAGGCACGTACCAGCAAAGCGATTCCTGCGAGTAGTGATTCGCCGAGCACACGTCTTGCCCGAAGCGGCCGAACACCTGGCCGTCGATCCCGACCCACAGTGAGAGCAGGAGTGCCGCCAGCACGATAGATAGCGCGACAAGTCTGCGAGGCGGTCTTCGGACGTGGGCGGCAAGCAGGAGCGCCGCGGGCAGCGAGGCGAAGACGAGAAACCGCGGGCCCCACGTGAATCCACCGTACCAGGCCCACCAGGAGCCGTAGACAAGAACCAGGCCGGCCAGGTAGAGCAACCAGAGGACGAGGATCTTGCGCACCGATCGCAGCGCTTCAAGGGCGCGGCCGAACCACAGCAGCAAGCCCGACGCGAAGAACAGAAGTCCCTTTCCGAACGACACGAGCAGAGAGAGCACGCCGAACAACGTGGGATAGCTGAAGCCGGTCAGGCCGGAGTAGGGGAGGAGGGTCTGAAAGCCGTGGTCGCCCTCGTAGCCTGTCGAGAATGCCGACTTGCGGCGCACGGCGTTCTCGAGCAACCACAGGCCGGCGCCGACCGCGATGGGCGCCGCCGCTCGGACGCGCTTCATCCGCCACGCCCACCAGCCCATCGCCAGAGCGAGGCCGATGATGGTTGCGGGCACGTTGGCGGCTGCGATGGCGAGCAGCACCACCGCCGTCTTCCATCGGCATGAGGACCAGGCCGCGAAGCCGGTACCAGTTGCCATCACAGTGAAGGTTTCGCCGCCGAAGCCAGTGAGCGAGGCTGGGATCATGGCGGTGGTGCCGAGGAGTAAGAGGAAGGCGGCGAGCACGTCGTGGTCCAGGCGCTTGCGCAGAAACCGGTACATCAGCCCAAGGCCGGCCGCGTAGACGATGACGTTGTAGCGGGACACCCACCACTCGGGTGAGGCGATGACGTGGCCGAGCAGAATCAACGGGATCGCGGGGAGGGAGCCGATGAGGGGGTACTTGGTGTTCGGTATCCCGTGGCCGGCCAACAGTGCCTGCAGCGCCTCGAACCGCTGGCGGCCGTCGCCTTCGACGTCGTGCGGCAGCACGAAAAAGAGCAACAACAGACCGAGAGCCAGCAGCGCCCAGAAGACGCGGCTGGGAATGCGCCGGGTCGCGGGCTCGTTGGAGCCGGCCGTCATATCGCGATCAGGTGGATTGCTCAGGTGGCTCTGAGGGTCGCATACCGGTCGCGGATAGAATTACGGGCCGCGTGCCGAGGTAGCTCAGCTTGGTAGAGCACTTGACTGAAAATCAAGGTGTCGCC
>DASPYG010000199.1:0-14697 GCA_035636885.1 Candidatus Nitrosopolaris sp. | reverse complement strand
AGGCTCATTGACCGCGAAGAAGGCAGCCCCCAACGACGAGAAGCTTTACCCTGTCACCCCGTGCCGATCTGTCGTCGGCTGAGTCGCGGAGGGCCAGGTGTGTGGTTTCACCACACAGTGGACAAATGGCGGAGGGGCAGGGATTTGAACCCTGGATGGGCTTGCACCCATAACGGTTTTCAAGACCGTCGCCATCAACCGGACTCGGCCACCCCTCCCTAGGGCACCAAGGATTCTATGAGGCGCGCGAGTCAGCGCTCGCCGATGACTTCCAGGCCGCCCATGTAGGGCCTCAGCACCTCGGGCACCACGACGGTCCCGTCCACCCGCTGGTAGGTCTCGAGAATCGCGTCGATCGTGCGAGTTAGAGCCAACCCGCTCCCGTTGATGGTGTGGACGAATCGCGGCGGCGCGCCGCGCGCCGGGCGGTAGCGCATGTTCGCGCGCATGGCCTGGAAGTCGTTGAACACCGAGCATGACGACACCTCCAGGTAGCGGCCGAGCCCAGGGCACCACACGTTCAGGTCGTACTTCTTGTACTGCGCGAAGCCCATGTCGCCGGTGCACATCACCATCACCTGGTAGTGCAGCCCCAGTCGCTGGAGGATGTCCTCGGCGTCGGCGGTCAGCCTTTCGAACTCTTCCATTGATTGTTCGGCGCTCGTGAGCTTGACCATCTCGACCTTCGAGAACTGGTGCAGTCGGATGAATCCTCGTGTGTCCTTGCCCGCCGCTCCCGCCTCGGATCGAAAGCAAGGCGTGTAGGCCGTGTATTTCAGAGGCAGCTGGGCGGCGTCGAGGATCTCCTCGCGGTGCAGGTTGGTCAACGGCACCTCCGAGGTCGGGACCAGCCACAGATCGCGGCCCTCCACCCTGAAAGCGTCCTCGCCGAACTTGGGCAAGTTGGCGGTGCCTGTCATCGACGCGCTGTTGACGAGCACCGGTGGCGACACCTCCGTATAGCCGTGCTCGCGAGTGTGGACGTCGAGCATGAACTGGGCCAGCCCGCGCTCCAGGCGCGCGCCCTCGCCGATGAGAAACGCAAACCGCGAGCCGGCCACTTTCGCCGCCCGCTCGAAGTCCATGACTCCGAGCGCTTCCCCAAGGTCGAAGTGGGTGCGTGGCGCGAAGCCAAGGTCGACCTTCGAACCCCATTCGCGAAGGACCACGTTATCCGCCTCGCTCGAGCCCACCGGCACTGACTCGTGAAAGAGATTGGGGACACGCAGCAGGAGATCGTCCAGCTGGCGTTTGACGGCCTCCGCCTCGGCCAGCTCCGCCTTGGCGCGGTCCGCCATCTCGCGCAGCCTCTCCTTCAGCTCGGGGTCGCGGCTCTGGGCGAACTCCTTTGACAGACGGTTCTGCTCCGCCTTGATCGTCTCAGCACGGTGCACATGCCCGCGCCATTTCTCGTCGAGCTCCAGGATCTCGTCGATGGGAGCCGTCTCGCCCTTGAGCTTGGCCGCTCGCTTGACGCGCTCCGGATCCTTGCGGATGAGCTCCAGCGGCAGCAACTTACGATTCCGCCTTCATGACTGGAAAGAGAATCACGTCGCGGATTGATGGCTGGTCGGTGAGCAGCATGACCAGCCGGTCGATCCCCACTCCGAGGCCGCCGCACGGCGGCAGCCCATATTCGACCGCGCGCAGGAAATCCTCGTCCATCGGGTGGGCTTCGACGTCGCCCGCCGCCCGCTGCGCGGCCTGCGCCTCGAAGCGCTCCCGCTGGTCGACGGGATCGGTCAGCTCGGTGAACGCGTTTGCGTATTCGCGGCCGAGGATGACGAGCTCGAACCGCTCGACGAAGCGCGGGTCGTCATCGCGGCGCCGCGCCAAGGGCGAGATCTCGATCGGATAGTCGGTGACGAAGGTCGGCTCGCGAAGCTTGGGCTCGACATGCTCCTCGAACAGGTCGTTGAGCTCTTTGCCGACGGCCTGCTTACCGGCGTGCTCCAGGACGAGGTCGGCCATGCGCTCACGGCGAAATGGAGGCGCCAGCGATATCTCCTCACCCTGATAGGCGATCGTCGAGGTTCGGCCTGCGGCCGCCGTCGCCGCGACCATCATGTCCTCGACGAGCTTCATTACATCGTTGTAGTCCGCATAGGCCTCGTACGACTCGAGCATCGTGAACTCGGGGTTGTGGCGCGGCGACAACCCTTCGTTACGGAAGACCCGGCCGATTTCGTACACGCGCTCGAAACCGCCGACCAGCAGGCGCTTCAGGTGCAGCTCCAGCGCGATCCGCAGGTACAGGTCGCGGTTGAGCGCCTCATGGTGGGTGACGAAGGGACGCGCGTGGCCGCCGCCCGGGACTTCCTGGAGGACAGGCGTCTCGACCTCCAGAAACCCGCGCCCGTCGAGCATGCCGCGCAGCGCGCCGATGATCCTGGTCCGCGCCCGAAACACCTCACGGACCTCGGGGTTCGCGATCAGGTCGACGTACCGCTGGCGGTAGCGGATCTCGACGTCCTTCAGCCCATGCCACTTCTCGGGAAGCGGGCGAAGCGACTTCGTGAGCAGCTGGAAGGAACGAATCTCCAGCGTCACCTCGCCGCGCCGTGTGCGAAACATCGGGCCTGTAACCCCGATCACGTCGCCGGGGTCGAGCTCAGCGAACAGGTCGAACATGGGCGCGCCGAGAATGTCGCGGCTCGCCATCAGCTGGATGCGCCCGGCCTGGTCCTGCAGGTCGGCAAACGCCGAGCCGCCGAGCAGCCGTTTCACCATCAGCCGACCCGCCAGCGATACCGGTTCTGTGCGCTCCTGGTCGCCGAGCAACGCCCGCGCCTCCGCGGTCGAGTGGGTCGGTTTGAATCCGCGCGAATATGGCTCGATCCCGGCCGCGCGCAGCCGCTCGAGCTTCTTGCGGCGGTCGCGAATTACCTCGGGTTCGTCGTCATCGCGTTCGTCAGGCACGTTCCAGAAAGACTAAGGGACCGCGGCTGGAGCTAGAGCAGCAGCTCCTGGTCCTCGGCGGCCGGGAACGCGACCACGTCGGTCCCGCCGGATTGCCGGTGATTGCCCAACGCCTCCTCGATCAGCGCATCGATGTCGGTGTCGGAATGGGCTGGGTCGTGGTGGAAGAAAGCCAGCTGCTGCACATCCGCCTGCTCCGCCAGCGACATCGCCTCCTCGTAGGTCGAATGCCCGAAACCGGCGTGCGTCTTGTACTCCTCGCGGCTGTACTGCGCGTCGTGGACGAGCAGATCGGCGTCCTGGCACCAGGTGGCCAGGTCCTTCAGGCTTCCGTTCTCGTTGTTGGCGAACATCGCGATCTCGTTGTCGGTCGCGAACGCGAAACGAGTTGAGCCTTCGTCGATCCGATACCCAAACGTGGGGATCGGGTGCATCAGCAGGTGCGGGGTGATGCGAAGCCCACCTACCTCGAAAGTCTCCCCCGGGTTTCTCTCGATGAACTCCATCTCCGCCGGCATATGGTCGAGACGCACAGGAAAGTACGCTGGGTCCATCTGGTCGGCGAAGGCGGCCTGCAGAGACTTCGCCGAACCTGCGGGGCCGACGATGGTCAGGTGCGTGCCGGGCACGAACGCCGGCGGGAAGAAGGGGAAACCCTGGATGTGGTCGAGGTGCGTATGGGTGATCAGGAGGTGCGCCTGCAGCGGCTCCGACTGCTCGAAACCGCCTCCGAGCTCGGCGATGCCAGAGCCGGAGTCGATGATGATGAGGTTGTCGTCCTTGTCGCGAACCTCGAGGCAGGTCGTGTTGCCGCCGTACCGCAGCGTCCTCCTGCCTGGCGTCGGCCGGGTTCCTCGAGTGCCCCAGAACTTGATTCTCATCGCGGCGCTGTGACCTGGTAGATGCGTTTGTTGACGAAGATGTCGAGCAGCTCCTTGTCGAGCTTGCCGTCGTCGGCTTCGGAATGGAGGATGTCGAGCGCCACGTCGCGGGGAACCGCCCGCTTGTACGGACGGTCCTGCGCGGTGAGCGCGTCGTAGATGTCTGAGATCGTCATCATCTTGGCCTGCAGCGGGATCTGCTCACCGGTCAGGCCGCGTGGGTAGCCCGAGCCGTCCAGCTTCTCGTGATGCCCGTACGCGATTTCGGGGATGCCTCGCATCACCGAGGTCCACGGAATCTTCGTCAAGAAATGGAAGCTGTGCGTGACGTGGGATTCCATCTCCAGACGCTCCTGCGCGTCGAGAGTGCCCTTGCGAATGGAGAGAAACCGGAATTCCTGCGGGTCGAGCATCGGATGCGGATGACCGGAGATGTCGTGATAGGTCTGCTGGGAGAGGAAGTCCAGCGTCGAGGCCTTGTCCTCAGGCATCACAGTCGGCTCGTTGGCCGTGACGATGTCCTGCATCCAGGTCCGTAGTCGCGCCAGCTCTTCGTCCAGCCGCTTGTCGATCTCGGAAATGGCAGGCGACCCGCTCCCCCCGTTGCGCATCGCCGCCAGCTTCTGCGTCGCGTAGTCGAGCTGCACAGATCGCTCGACGAACTCGAAGCGAGCCTGGATCACCTCCAGCTGGCCCGGCATCAGCTTCTTGGCTTTGATGAGGATGTGCTCCCTCACGCCGACCTTGCCGAAGTCGTGAAGAAGGCATGCGTACCGCAGCTCTTTGAGCTGGTCGTCGCTCATGTAAACGTCGCGGTACTTGCCGCTCTCGATTTCCGTCACGGCGCGGGCGAGGCTTGTGGTCAGCGCCTCAACGCGCCCGGAATGGCCGGCAGTGCTCGGGTCTCGTTGCTCGATCGCGGTCACGCTGGCCTGCACGAAGCCGTCGAACAGCGCCTGGATCGAGTCGAGGAGGCTCTTGTTGTCAAGCGCGACGGCGGCCTGGCTGGCGATCGACTCGATCATCTCGAGGTCCTCGGGCCGAAAGCTCACGACCTCGGCGGGGACGCTGTCGATCGTGAGCTTGGTGTCGAAGCGACGCTTCGCGTTGATCAGCTGCACAGCGCCGACCACCTCGTTGTTGTAGTTGCGCATCGGGACGGTCAGCATCGATTTCGTCCGGTAGCCGTACTGCTGGTCGAAGCCTCGGCCACCCTGGGGCTTGCCAGGCGGCGGGTGATATGCATCGTCGTACAGCTGGCTCCGGCCGACAGTGACCGTATAGCCGACAACGCTCTTCTGGTCGACCGGCACTTTGAACGCCTGGTAGGTATTGGCCAGCGAGGTGTTCTGGCTCGACGCGAGAAAGAGCTGAGGTGAGCCGTCGTCGCCGACCGTCTTTCTCCACAGGCTTGCGCCGTCGGCGTTCGTGAGCTGACGCATCGTGAGGAGGATGAATTCCTGCAGCTTGCCTATATCCCGTTCCGCTGACAGCGCGATTCCGATGCGGTTCAGCTCCTCGAACTGCCGGTGCTGCAGCCGCGCCTGCTCCTCGTGCAGCTTGACCTCCCGGCGAAGAACAACGTTTTCCATCGCCATGCGCAGCAGCTCGCGAATCGCAGGGCGGGACGCGTCCTGGGGCAACGAGAGAGCCGTGTCCGACAGGCCCTCGGGAACGTTCTGGCCGGGCTCCACCAGAAGGAGCGCCGGCTGCACGACCGTGGCCACATCTTCCAGCCGTTGGGGCTCGAGCCCGAGGTCCGCGAGCACGGCTCCCAGATCGGCGTTCTCCAGCCCCGGCGCGAGGTAGATGTGGAAGGCCTGGTTTGTTCCCAAGGCCCTCTAGTGTCGGGCACCGTCTGCGTTTTGCAGGTAGATCAAGCGCAAACCTTCGAGGGTTAGAAGCGGGTCGGTGGCCTCGATCACGTGCGTGAGCCCGGCCACGAGGGTGGCCTGGCCGCCGGTCGCGACCACCTTGGCCTTCCCGCCCAGCTCGGCCACCATCCGCTCGACCATCCCTTCTACTTGCGCCACGAAGCCCCAGACCAGGCCGGATTGGATCGAGCTGACCGTGTTGCGGCCGATCACCGAATCCGGCGCCACGGCCTCGACCCGGCGAAGCATGGCCGTGTGGGAGACCAGTGCGTCCAGCGAGATCTCGACGCCCGGGGCGATCGCTCCGCCCAGGTAGTCGCCTTCGGCGTTGATGGCGTCGTAGGTGACTGCCGTGCCGAAGTCGATCACCACCACGGGCCCGCCATATTTCGTATAGGCGGCCAGGGCGTTCGCGATGCGATCGGCGCCGACGTCCTTGGGGTTCTCGTAGCGGATGCGAACGCTGGTCTTGACGCCTGGACCGACCATGACCGGCTCGCAGCCCAGGTAGCGGCGGGAGGCCTCGATCAGCGCCGGGTTGAGGTTGGGCACGACGCTCGAGATGACGACGCCGCTGACGACCCCCAGCTCGAAGCCGCGAAGGCTGAAGAGCTCACGCAGCTCAACCGCCATCTCGTCCGCCGTCCGCTCGCGGTGTGACGTCACGCGCCAGTCGGCCACGAGATGCTCGCCCTCGAAGAGGGCGAGGGTGACGTTGGTGTTGCCGACGTCGACTGCAAGAAGCACGCGCTGACTCTACTTCGGGAGGCCGGGGGGGTGCTTCGCGCTCCAGGCCATCAGTGCGGCGGCCTGGCGGCGCGCGGCTGAGGCCCGGGCGGTGACGCGGCGGGGGTTCGGCGCGCCGGCCTCGCCGCGTTTGCGAAGAGAGGCTTCTACGCCCCAGGGTGCCTCGAGCTTGCCGGCCCGAACGGCCCGCCCGACCTGGTCGTGCGCTTGCCGGAAAGGCGCGCCGGCTGCGACCAGCGCTTCGGCTGCATCGGTCGCGAGCAAGGCCGGATCGCTCGCCGCAATGGCGAGCCGGTCGCGGTCGAAAGCCAGGTGCTCGACCAGCAGCGTTGCCGCCATCAATGAGTCGAGGGTGCTGTCAACCGCCGCGAAGATCGCCGTCTTGTCTTCCTGCAGGTCGCGATCGTAGGCAAGTGGCAGTCCCTTCAAGACAGTGGCCAGCGCGACCAGGCTGCCCAACGCGCGGCCGGTTCTGCCTCTCAAGAGCTCGGCGATGTCTGGGTTCTTCTTCTGCGGCATGAGGCTGGAGCCGGTCGAGATCTCGTCTGCAAGCTGGACGTAACCGAACTCAGAGCTCGCCCAAATGACGACGTCCTCGCCAAGGCGGCTCAGGTGTACGGACGCACAAGTGCAGCCGTAGATGAGGTCGAGGGCGAAGTCGCGATCTGCCACGGCATCGATGCTGTTGAGGCTCAACCGTTCGAATCCGAGCTCGCGACGCATCCCCTCACGTCGGATCGGAAGGGTGGTGGCGGCCAAGGCGCCGGAGCCCAGCGGCATCTCGTCGGCGGCGTCGTACGCGTGCCGAAACCTCTCCGCGTCCCGCAGCAACGGCTCAGCGTGCGCCAGAAGGTGATGACCGACCGTGACCGGCTGCGCTCGCTGGAGATGCGTATAGCCGGGCATCAGCCATGTCGCGTGCTCGCGGGCTTTGACCGCGAGAGCGTCGACCGCCCCGGCAATTGCGAGCACTAGTTGAGAGGCGGCAAAACGGCAATAGAGACGAAGGTCGAGGGCGACCTGGTCGTTGCGCGACCGGCCGGCGTGCAGGTGGGCGCCGGCCGGGGTCACCTCGGTGAGGCGTCGCTCGACCGCCGTATGAATGTCCTCGTCTGTATCACGGAACTCGAATGAGCCGCCGTCCAGCTCGCGCTCTATCTTCCGAAGCCCGCGTTCGATCGCTGTCAGCTGCGCCTTCGACAGCAGGCCTGCGCGTGCCAGGCCGCGCGCATGGGCGCGGCTGCCGGCAATGTCGACCGGATAGAGATCGAAGTCGATTTCCAGCGACGACGAGAATCGCTCCAGCTCGGGGAGCAGGCGACGCTCGAAGCGGCCGCCCCACAACTTTCCTCCCTCTCTCGCGCGGGGAGAGGGCCGTGGACTCTTGGCGCCGCTCCGTTTCGCTATGGCGCGAGCCTCTTCACGTCACCGAGCAGGCCTTTCAGCTCGCGGTCTTGAAGACGGCCCTGGACCTGGGCGGCGGTGCGCACGCCCATTCCCCAGAGCTTGATGAAGCCGGCGGCCGCCGACTGGTCGAATGCATCGCCTTTGCCGTAAGTCGCGAGCGAGTGTTGATAGAGCTGGGCCGGGCTCTTGCGTCCGACCACCTGCGCGGAACCTTTGAAGAGCTTGAGACGCACGTCGCCGGTGACGTGGCGCTGGGTCTCGGCGACAAACGCATAGAGGGCATCCCGAAGCGGGCTGAACCAGAGGCCGTCGTAGACCATCTGGGCCCACTGCTGGGCGACGGTGTCCTTGAAGCGCGCCACCTCCTTGGGCAGCGTGATGTCCTCGAGCGCCTGGTGGGCCTGGAGCAGAAGCACCGCCGCGGGCGCCTCATAGATCTCGCGCGACTTGATGCCGATGAGCCGGTTTTCGAGGTGGTCGATGCGCCCCACCCCGTTTTCGCCCCCAATCCTGTTGAGGGCGGTGACCAGATCGAGCGGATCGACCGCCTGACCGTCGAGGGAGAAAGGCAGGCCTTGCTTGAAACCGATTTCAACGTAAGCCGGCTCGTCGGGGCAGTGGCGTGGATCTTTCGTCCACGCGTAGACGTCCGCTGGCGGTTCGGCCCACGGGTCCTCGAGCACGCCGGCCTCGATGGAGCGACCCCACAGGTTCTCGTCCGTCGAATAGGGAGAGCGCACCGTTGCAGGCACCTCGATGCCATGCCTGGTCGCGTACGCGATCTCATCGTCCCGATTCATGCCCCACTCGCGGACGGGTGCGACCACCTTCAGCTCCGGGGCGAGCGCCGCCGTCGCGACATCGAAGCGCACCTGGTCGTTGCCTTTGCCGGTGCAGCCGTGGGCGATGGCGCCGGCGCCTTCGCGGCGAGCGACCTCCACCATCATCGCGGCGATGAGAGGACGGCCGAGCGCCGTCGCGAGCGGGTACTCCTTCTCGTAGACGGCGCCGGCCTGGAGCGACGGCCAAACGAAGAGCTGCAAGAACGGAGCGCGGCCGTCGGCAACGTAGGCAGCTGAAGCGCCTGTCTTCAGCGCACGCGCCTGGACTGCGTCGAGGTCCTTCTTCTCTCCAAGGTCGACCGTGAACGCGATGACGTCCCAACCCTGGTCCTTGAGCCAGCGGATCGCAACCGAGGTGTCGAGCCCGCCCGAATATGCGAGCACCAGCTTCTTGTTTGCAGGGGGGACTCCCCCCTTGCGGCGGCTGGGCAGGGCCCTGGCGCCGCCGCCCCCCCTACCCGACATTCGCGAGCAGCTCCTTGAGCGCCTTGCCGGCGCCGGGCTTGCGGAGGACCGCGATGATCGTGTCATCGCCGGCCACAGTGCCCGCCACCCCCGGAAGCGCGGCCTCGTCGATGCGGCGCGCGACCAGGTTGGCCGTTCCCGGAGGTGTCCTGATCACCGCCATCGGCGCCACGACCTCGACCGAGAGGACAAGCTCGCGGACCAGCGCTGCCGCGCTCCGGTAGCCGGCGCCCGAGCGGACAAGGCCAAGCTCCTGGATGTCGCGCGAGATGGTGGCCTGGGTCGTTCGCAGCCCTCGCCGCGCCAGCGCCTCGGCGATCTCCTGCTGTGTGTGCACGGCGCCATGGTTGACAAGGTCGAGGATGGCGCGATGCCTGTGGCCCTTGGTTGCGGTCACTTGAGCGCCTCGCGCATCGTGTGCTGCGCGCGATCGATCTGCTCCGTGGTGATGATCAGCGGGGGGACGAAGCGGATCGAGTTGTCATCCACCGCGTTGACGACGAGCCCCGCGTCGAGGCACGCCTGTTGAAAAGCTTTTGCGCGAGGCTCCGCGAACTCGACCGCCTGCATCAGGCCCAGCCCGCGCACCTCTTTGCCGCCGAGCCCGCTGATAGCGGTGTGAAGCACCTCGCCCATCTCGGCAGCATGGCCCGCGAGGCCGTCGCGCTCGATGACGTGCAGGACGGCGATGGCGGCCGCGCACGCCAGCGGATTGCCGCCGAACGTCGAGCCGTGATCGCCGGGTTCGAACACATCCGCCTTCGGCGCCGCGAGGCAGGCACCGATGGGAAGGCCCCCGCCGAGTCCCTTGGCCAGCGTCATCACATCGGGCGTGATGCCGTGATGCTGATGCGCGAACCAACGCCCGGTGCGGGCGAGCCCGGTCTGCACCTCGTCGAGGATCAACAGAAGTCCTTGCTCGTCGCACCACCTGCGCACTCCGGCCAGGTAGCCCTCGTGCGCGGGCACGACGCCGATCTCGCCCATGATCGGCTCGAGCAGAATGGCGACCGTTTTCTCGCCAGTGGCTGCTTTTATCGCGTCGAGGTCGTTGTACGGAACGTGGACGAAACCGTCCGGCAGTGGCTTGAAGGGATCGGAGTATTTCGGCTGGCCGCCCGCCGTGATCGTGGCAAGGGTGCGACCGTGGAACGACCCCTGGGTCGTAATGATCTGGTACGCGCCGTCACGGTTCCGGGTGCCCCATTTGCGGGCGAGCTTGATCGCGGCTTCGTTGGCTTCGGCGCCGGAGTTGCAGAAGAAGACACGTGACGGGAACGAGAGCTCGACCAGGCGGCGGGCGAGCTCGACCTGGGGCTGCGTGTAGTACAGGTTCGAGGTGTGGATGAGGGTGTTCGCCTGGGCGGCCACTGCCGCCGCGACCTCGGGGTGGGCATGGCCGAGGAGGTTGACGGCGATGCCCGCGACCAGGTCGAGGTATTCGCGGCCGGCCTCGTCGTAAACCAGGCAGCCCCGGCCGCGTACGAAGGTGACCGGGAGGCGCCGGCCGGTTTGCATGAGATAGCGGTCGGCGAGCTCGGGGACGCTCACGCTCACCTGCCGTCCTCTATCAAGGACGCGTCCTCAATAACCTCTTCTGGGGTCCCCACGACGCAGTCGCGTGGGCCGCCCCCACCACTCTGGGGGGACTTTGTGTGGGCCGCAGCATATGGCGGCGCCTGGCGGGCCGCAACCCTGCTGGTTAAGACCATCAGCGCGTCACCATCGTTCCGATACCCGACTCGGTGAAGAGCTCGAGCAGCAGCGCATGCGGCGTGCGGCCGTCGACGATGTGCGCAAGCGGCACCCCGTCTAGGGCTCGCAGGCACGCTTCCAGCTTCGGGATCATCCCGCCGGTAACGGCACCCGTGTCGATTCGATGCTGTGCGTCCGCACGCGACAGCACGGCGACCACCTCGCCATCGACGCCGAGGACGCCGGCGACGTCGGTCAGGAGGATGAGCTTGGCCGCGCCGAGCGCCAGCGCGATCTCGGCGGCGACGGTGTCGGCGTTGATGTTGTACGCGTGTCCGTCGTACCCCAGGCCGATCGAGGCGATCACTGGGATGTAGCCCCGCCCGAGCAGCGCGGTTATCGGTTCGCGATTGATCTGCGTCACGCGGCCGACGAACCCCATGTCGGGGCCCAGAGGCTCGGCGATGATGCTCGGGCCGTCCTCGCCGCTCATGCCGACCGCCTGTCCGCCCAACCGGTTGATGGCGCCCACGATGTCGGGATTGACCTTCCCCGTGAGCACCATCTTCACCACTTCCATGGTCTTGTCGTCGGTGATGCGCAGTCCGTTCTTGAACTCGGCCTTCAGGCCCAGCCGCTCGCTCATCGCCGTGATCTCAGGTCCGCCGCCGTGCACCAGCAGCGGCTGCATCCCGACGTAGCGGAGCAGGACGATGTCGAGCAGGGTCTGGTCACGCGCCTGCTCGATGGCGTTGCCGCCGACCTTGACCACCACGATCTGTCCGTGGAACCTCTTGATGTAGGGCAGCGCCTCAACCAGGACCTTGGCGCGCTCCGCGACTGTCAGCGTCATGTCGTGTACTCCGCGTTGATCCGCACGTACTCCTCCGATAGATCGCAGCCCCACGCCTCCGCGTGGCCATCGGCCAGGCCCAGCGTGGCTACGATCTCAATCTCCGGTTGCTCAAAAGCGCGCCGCACCGCGGCGAGATCGACATCGACCCCTGTGCCGCGCTCGAATACGACCAGCCCGCCGACGCTGAGGTGGAGCCTGTCGAGGGCGAGCTCCGCGCCGCTGTAACCGAGCGCGCATACGATGCGCCCCCAGTTGGGGTCACCGCCATGCACGGCGGTCTTCACGAGACTCGAGGAGGCAACGGCGCGAGCCGCGGTCCGCGCCTCGTCGTCCGACTCCGCGCCCTGGACGCGGACCGCGATCATCCTGGTCGCGCCTTCGCCGTCTCGCGCGATGGCACGCGCGAGCTCGCGCGCGACCTCGACGATGGCAGCCTCGAGCGTCTGAGCCTCGATGGTGCCGGGGTGCACCACGTCGTTGCCGGCCGCGCCGTTGGCCAGAACGAGAAAGGTGTCGTTGGTCGAGCTGTCACCGTCGACCGTGACCTGGTTGAAGCTGCGGTCGGCAACGGGTCTGGCAAAGGTCGCCATCAGGCCGGGCTCGACAACAGCGTCAGTGGTGATGTAAGCCAGCATCGTCGCCATATTCGGATGGATCATCCCCGACCCCTTGCACATCCCGCCAACTCTGACGCGACGGCCGCCGATCTCGATCTCCTTGGTCGCTGTCTTGGCGACCTTGTCCGTGGTCATGATCGCCTGCGCGGCTTCGATGCCGTGGTCAGTGCTCATGCTGCCGCATGCGGCGGCGATCCCAGCCTTGACAGCGTCCATGGGCAGGTAGCGTCCGATCACGCCGGTCGAGCTCACGAGCACCTGGTCGGGGTCGAGGTCGAGGCGGTCGGCGGTCAGCTTTGCCATCTGCAGGGCATCTTTGAAGCCCTGCGCGCCTGTGCACGCGTTCGCGTTGCCGGAATTGATCACCAGCCCCTGCACTCGGTTGTGCTGGAGGTGCAGCTGGTCGATGACCACCGACGGCGACTTGATCTTGTTGGTCGTGAAGACGCCGCCGGTGTCACAGGGAAGGCTCGAGTGGATCACACAGAGGTCATCTCGCTGCCCGCTCGGGATCGCGGCTGCTCCCGCAGTGAACGCCTTGATCCCACAGGCCGCGGTGCCGGCGCGAAATCCGAGCGGGTAGGTCACGGCCACTGGGTCGGAGCCTCCAGCGCGGTCGTGCGATCGAAGCCGAACGCGATGTTGAAGCACTCGACGCCTTGGCCCGACGCACCCTTGACGAGGTTGTCGAGGGCCGCGGTGACGACGGCCTTCTTGTTCTGCGCCGACACGTTGACCAGGCAGAGGTTCGAGTGACTCGCAAGCTTGGTCGTCGGACTCTGGGCGACCACGCGTGTGAAGGGCTGGCCCGCGTAGAACTCGCGGTACGCCTCCTGGAGCTGGGCAAGCGAGCCTTTGAGGTCGAAATAGCAGGTGGCGAGAATGCCGCGGGTCATAGGCGCCAGGTGGGGCACGAACGTGACCTGCAGCTCCCCACCATGTGGGAAGCTGCGCCGCGCAGCGGCGGTGTGGCGCGAATCAGATACCCGGCTAAGTGTCGCCAATTCTTGCGTCACCTCGGGCAGATGACGGTGGCCCTCGATCGCGTAAGCCCCCAACGACTCGTTCGCTTCGCTGAAGTGGACGCCGATCGAAGGCGATCGGCCCGCGCCGCTGACACCCGACTTGGCGTCGACGATGATGTCCGAGCCAACGAGCCCGGCAGCCACCGCCGGCGCCAGCGCGAGGATGGCCGCCGTCGAGTAGCAGCCGGGGACGGCGACGAGCGCTGCGCCCCGCAGCTCGCGCTCGTGCAGCTCTGGCAGGCCGAACACCGCCTTTGCGAGCAGAGACGGCGCCGGGTGCTCCTGCCGGTACCACCTCGGATACTGCGCTGGATCCTTCAGGCGGAAGTCGGCGCTCATGTCGACGACCTTCACCCCGGCGTCGACCCAGGCGCCCGCCCTGGCCGCCCCCACGTTGTGAGGCAGGCAGCTGAACATGACGTCGATCCCGTGAGCGTCGGGCTCCGCGACGAACTCACCCTCGAGATCGAGCAGCGGGAACACAGACGCGTACGGCCTGCCGGCAAAGGAGCGCGAAGAGAGTTGTCGAAGCTCGACGCCAGGATGGCGCGCGAGCAGGTTGACCAGGGTGATGCCGGCGTAGCCGTTGGCGCCCGCCACCGCTGCCTTCACCCTGTCTTTCATGAACGCATGAGTATACAGAGCTGATGCATAAACATGCGCCAGTCCCCTTTCCCCTGTGGGGAGAGGTTAGGAAGCGAGGCATGAGCTGTTGAATGCGATCAGTCGGGTTCGTTGAAGAAGCACGACACCGCCCCGGTGTGGCAGGCAGGACCCGCGGGCTTCACGCGCAGGAGCACTGCGTCGGCGTCGCAGTCGACCCGGGTCTCGACGACGTCCATCCGGTTGCCGGAGGTCGCCCCCTTCTCCCAGAGCCCCCTCGTGCGCGAGTGGAACCACGCCCGCCCGGTGTCGCGCGTCTTCGACCACGCCTCCTCGTCCATGTACGCGAGCATCAGGACCTGGCCAGTGTCCGCGTCCTGGACCACGGCCGGCACAAGACCTTTGGAGAAATCGGGGTTCATCGTCTGATCTCCAACCCTCGCGCCGCCAGGTCTTTCTTGACCGCGCCGATCGAGAGTTCGCCGAAATGGAATATCGAGGCCGCGAGCGCCGCCTCCGCGCCGCCCACCGTCAGGGCCTCGTACATGTGGGTCGCCGTGCCCGCCCCGCCGGACGCGATCACCGGGAGCCGGACGGCCGAGCTGACCGCACTGACAAGCTCCAGGTCGTAGCCGTTTTCCGTGCCGTCTCTGTCCATCGACGTCAGCAGTACCTCCCCCGCGCCGAGCTTCTCGCCCAGCGCGGCCCACTCAACCGCGTCCCGGCCGGTCGGACGCCGGCCACCGTGGGTGAACACCTCCCATCC
>DASPYG010000198.1:0-15668 GCA_035636885.1 Candidatus Nitrosopolaris sp. | reverse complement strand
CCCATCTTGAAAGCCTCGTAGTCCACGCCCATCCGCTCCGCGGTCGCACGCGTCATGCGCGTCTCCACGAATCCCGGCGCGACGGCGTTGACGTTGATGTTGAAGGGCCCGAGCTCGATCGCCAGCGTGCGCGCCATGCCCTGCAGCCCCGCCTTCGCCGCGGAGTAGTTGGTCTGACCGCGGTTGCCAAGCGCCGAGGTCGAGGAGAGGAACACAATCTTTCCTGACTTCTGCTCGACCATGTGCTTCTGCGCCGCCCGCGCGCACAGGAACGTTCCCTTCAGGTGCGTGTCGATGACCGAGTCCCAGTCGTCGTCGGTCATCTTGTACAGCAGGTTGTCGCGGATGATCCCCGCGCACGTCACCAGGATGTCGAGCCCTCCGAGCTCTTTGACCGTCCGGTCGACCATCGCCTCCACATCCGTCCGCGCACTCACGTCGCAGGCAATCGCAAGGCCCCCGATCGGGTCGGCCACCTCGCGAGCCGGCACTTCGTCGAGGTCGGACACCGCGACTTTGGCGCCCTCGGCGGCAAGGAGTCGCGCCGTGGCGGCGCCGATCCCACGCCCGCCACCCGTGATCAGCGCGACCCTGTCTTTGAACCTCATTCGGTCTCGGTATCCAGCGCCGTCCCGCCATCCTTGCGCGGGTCCGAGGCGCCGTGCAGGAAGCCGTCCCTCTCGCCTGCGATCACCTGAGGCCGCGCGAAGTAGGAGTCGTAGCTCAGCGTCCGACGGTTGACCTTGTAACCCCGCGCCTCCAGCCCGCGGCTGACCGCCAGCGGGATGCGCCCTTCGACCTGCACCACGTCGCCCTGGCAATCGACCCGCGGAGCGCTCACCGCCTCGACCGGGGTCATGGCGTGGTCGAGGACGTTGACCAGCACCTGCAGGATCGCCGTCACGATCTTCGTCCCGCCCGGCGCCCCGATGCACGCACGCAGGCGGTCGCCATCGAAGACGAGCGTAGGCGTCATGCTCGTTGCGCGCGTCTTGCCCGGACGAATCGAGTTGGGTTGGCCAGGGCGCGGGTCGAAGCAGTTCATGTAGTCGTTGTAGCCAAAACCGAGCCCGGCGGTGACCACCCCGCTCGCCGAACCGAGCGTGTGCGTGAGCGAGACGGCGTTGCCAGAGTCATCGACCACGCACACCTGGGTGGTGTCCGGCCGATCGTGGACCGTCCCCACCTCAACCGCAGCCACCTGGCGGGCCTTGGCGGCGTAGCCCTTGTCGCTCAGGGCACCGGTCGGAACGTCGACGAAATGCGGGTCGGCAACGTGCAGCTCGCGGTCAGCCACCGCCCACGCCATCGCCTCGACGAGCAGGCGTGCGGCTTCGGTGCTCGGCCACCCGTGGGCCCCAACGTCATAGCCTTCGAGGTAGTTGAGCATCTGGAGCAGCGTGACACCGGCCGATGGCGGGCCGGCGGTGACGACGGACAGCCCGCGATATGTCCCGCGCAGTGGCTCGGTCACGTTGACGCGATAGCCCGCCAGGTCTTCACGAGTGATGAACCCGCCGTTGGCCTCGAAGTCCTCCACGATCTGCTCGCCGATCTGGCCGCGGTAGAACGCATCCGGCCCTTCGTTGGCGAGCTGTTCCAGGGTCCGCGCGAGGTCTGCTTGCACGAACTCGTCTCCGATCGCGAACAGGGTGCCGTCGCGCGTGTAGATCGCCTTCGCCGCCGGCGTGGCCTGGATGCGCTCGAGGTTGGGCACGACATCGGGGCCGTAATCGGTCGTCCAGTAGCCGTGCATGTATCCCGTCACCGGAAAACCGTCTCGAGCGAGAGGGATCGCGGGCTCGATGGCTTGCGCCCACGTGATCGTGCCGTACCGCGTCAGCGCCTCATGCAGCCCGGCCACAGTTCCCGGGACGCCCACCGACTGGTAGCCGACGTCGTTGACCCAACCATCCAGCACGTAGCCGTAACGATCCGCCGCCTGGCGCAGGAAGATGCGCTCCCACTGGTCTTCACGGGCTCGACTGCCCGCCGTCGCGTAGAACTCGAGAAGCGCGTCGCCGTGCTTTGGGCTGTGCACGAGCATCACGCCGCAGCCGCCGATGCCGCACATCTGAGGATCGATGACGCCCTGGACGAAGGCGCATGTGACCGCCGCATCGATGGCGTTGCCGCCGCGGCGCATGACCTCGAGCCCGATCTCGGCCGCCACCGGTTGCGGGCACACGATTATCGCCATCGGCACAGAACTCTAAGGCGCTTCACGGAGCGAGTTCAGTCGCTCTCGCCTTTAAGCGTTCCCTCCGACCCACATTCGGTTGTCGGTCAAAGCACCCCTGTCTGCAAGACACGGAGGCCTAATGCGGTAGCTGGATCGTGAACGTGCTGCCTTCGCCTCGTGAGGTCTGCACCCGGATCGTGCCGCCATGTCGCTCGACGACGCGGCGGGCGATCGCCAGACCGAGGCCGCTGCCCGAGTCGCTGCGCTGGAAGCGATCGAAGAGGGTCTTGAGGCGGTCGTCATCGATGCCCGGACCGCGGTCGATGACGTCGATCGACGGCCCCGCCTCGCCGGCCTGAACGCGAAGCGTCACCGCCTCTCCCGGCGGGCTCACACGAACGGCGTTGTCGACCAGGTTCGCGACCGCCTCGCGCAGCAGGTCCTTGTCGGCGCTGATGCGAGCCGGCGCGCGCACCTCGGTGACGAAGCCGACCCCTGACGTTCCGGCCTGCGCCGCGTACGCGTGCACGACATCGGCGGTCAGCTCGGCGAGGTCGACCAGCTCGCGGCGCAGGGGCACGTCCTCGTCTGCGTGCGCAAGCGCGCGCAAGCGCGCCAGCATCCTTTTCATTCGCTCGGCCTCGGCGACGCTGTCGGCGATCGCCTCCTGCGTGGCGCCGGTGCCGCGGCGCGCGCGCCGTAGGATCGACAGGTTGGTCATGATCGTCGCCAGCGGCGTCGCCACCTGGTGCGAGACGTCGGTCAGGAACCTGCGCTGCGCGGCCAGCACGCCCGCAAGCTGCTCGTTGGCAATGCCCTGAGCCTGGATGGCGCGGTTCATGCGGTAGATGAGCGGCAGCACGATGAGCGGCAGTGGCGCCGCCACCGGCGCTTCCACCGCGAGCAGCGCGACGCTCACCGCGCAGGCGGCCAGCGTCACCGAGGCGGTCCAGGAAGCCGAAGCCGTCGGGCGGAGCAACGACAGGTAGCGCCGGCCGGTGTGGATCGCGGCCGGCAGGGCGGCCAGGAGGAGATTCACGGCGATGTAGGCGAGGGCAGCCGCGACGACGCGAATGTCCTGGAGCGCGTCAACGTCGCGGGGCACGGTCCCGATGGAGGCGGCTACGGCCCCTGCCACCAGCACGTCGCCCGCGTTGTACACGCTCTCCCACCAGGTCCGCCGCACGACCAGGTTTCCCGCCAGGACCCCCACCGCCGCGGTGGCCGGACCGACCCCCGGGGGCAGCAAGAGGACCGCGATGAGCGCGGGCAGAGCCCCCAGGTTGACCTTCTGCTCCGGCGCGATCTTGACCGGGTATCGCTCGGTCAGGACGATCGCGGCCACGCACGCAGGGATGAGAGTCCAGCGCCACGGGTCAGCCGCCGCGAATCCTCCGCGCGCCGCGACCGCGGCCAGCCCGACGCCGAGGGCGGGAATGCCGACGAGCACCGCGCGCAGCGGTGTGCTGAGCGCGGCGAACTTCGGCGGTGTCAATCCGCCCTCAGGCGGAGGGCACGTCGAGGTCCAGCGAGACGACGGTACCGCCGGCCCCACCTCCGATTGAGGAGACCTGGAACCGCTGCACGCTCGAAACCACGTGGGCGGATGACACCCCCGACGCCACCTGGACGTGAACGGTGATCAGGGTCCCGCCGTGCCCGTCGGCGGAAGTCGTTGCGGTCGCGGCAAAGTGAGCAGCGACGTGACGCTCGTTTGGAGGCAGGTAGATGGTGTTGTTCACGCTCAGGTAATGACCTCCAGGTGTGACCACCTGGATGGGCGGGTCGTACATGCAAAACACGACATGCGCCGAGGCGGTCACCTCGCCGGCCAACGACAAAGTGGCGGCGATCATCACCGCCGGCAAAATCCTGCTGAGCCTCATTTCAGTCCTCCGGGGTGAACCTGTAACCGATCCCACGAACGGTGTGTACGAGCCGTGGCTCACCCCCTGCCTCCAGCTTCTGTCGAATGCGCGAGACATGCACCTCGAGCGAGTTCGACTCCGGGCCGGCGTCCTGTGCCCAGACCGCTTCCGCCAGCTGTGCATATGTGACCAGGCGACCCCGGTTGCGCATCAGCGCCGCCAGGATCCGGAACTCGATGCCCGTCAGCCCCAGCGCCCTGCCGTCGCGCTCAGCGGTGCCCTCGCTCAGGTCGAGCGAGACGTCGCCGACCGCCAGCCGTGAGCCCCCGTTGCCGCGATGCCTCCGGATGACCGCCTCCACCCGCGCCATCAGCTCCTCGAGCGCGAACGGCTTCGCGACATAATCGTCGGCGCCGAGCTTGAGCCCGGCGATGCGATCGCTCACCGAGGACTTGGCGCTGATGCCGACCAGGGCAGCGTCGGTCTCGGCCCGAAACTGCTGGAAGAGCTCCGGACCATCGTTGTCTGGAAGCATCAGGTCGAGGAGGACGACATCGGGATTCCATTGGCGGACGAGCTGCAGGCCGCGGTCGGCGGAGTCCACCGAGCGCACCGTGTAGCCCTCCTCGCCCAGGCCGGCCGAGACCGCCCGCGCAAGGCGGCGATCATCCTCGACCAGCGCTACCTTCCAGCGGATCGTCATATGGACTGCGGACGGAATTCTGGCACGGAACATGCGCTCTGGCCGCGGCTTAAATGCGACCAGGTTCCTCATCGGTGGATATGCCCAGCGGGAGCCGCGCGGCGTAACGGCCCGCGTTGGCGCGCCGTTCAGTGAAAAGTGGCCGGCTCGGTATGAGAACACTGCCCGCGGCCGTGCGCCGCCTCCTCCTCGCAATGCTCGCCGCGATGGTCGTGGTCGGGCCCAGCGCCGCCACGCTGTGGGTCTCGACGCCTTCCGGGATGGATATCCAGGCCCGGGTGGCGACCCTCACCGGGTCGTACGGCGTGGTCCTGCTGAGCCCGGACGAGATCCCGGCCACGCTGGCTCAAGCCGTCGTCGCGACCGAGGATGAGCGCTTCTACACGCACCACGGGATCGACTCGATCGGCCTCGCGCGCGCCCTCTTATATGACGCGACCAATCGCTGCTTCTGCCAGGGCGGCTCGACGATCACTCAGCAGCTCGTCAAGGACGTCTACCTGGGCGGCTCCGACCGCGGCTACAACAAGATGGTCGACACGGTCCTGGCGCTGAAGGTCGAGCGTGTCATCAGCAAGCAGCAGATCATGGCCGACTATCTGAGCGAGATCACCACGGGCCTCGGCCACCGCGGCGTCAGCGCCGCCGCCTGTGCCTACTTCCAGGCCCCGCTTCAGAACCTCACCCTCGGCCAGTACGCTCTGCTGGCCGGCGTGACCCAGGCCCCTTCGCTTTACGACCCGACCGTCGACCCCGAGGCCGCCGAGCAGAGGCGCAGCGAGGTGCTGGCATCGATGCTCTCCGAGCACTACATCACCGCGGAGCAGGCGCTGGCGGCAAACGCCGAGCCGGTGCTGGTGGGGGGAACACCGTCCAGCATCGAGTGCTCTGTCGCCGCCTGAACCCCTAGAGGACCCCTAACCGCCCCAGGCCATCGGCGAGGTGGAATCGAACCCGTCGTTGAAGGTGATCTGGATCGGCTTGATCACGGGTGCGGCCACGACTGGTGGCGGGCTCGGGCTGGGCAGCGGCCCGTTGTACGGCCCGCCCGGAGTTGGAGTCGGCACGGGCGACGGGCTCGGAACGGGCGGGTTGTATGCGTTCTTGGGCAGGAACCAGAGCTGGAAGGGAGCGGCGCCGGCGCCCGGGGCCAAATACGCGATGCCCGACCCGTCGGGAGCCCACGTCGGCTGGGCGACCAGCTGATCCACGATCACGGCACGGCGAGCACCCAGGGTCGAGCCGTTCCAGGAGGCGATCTCAAGGCGCGCGATCTGCTTTTCGTACGTGCACACCATCGCCACCTGCGTGCCGTCCGGTGAGATGGACGGCTGGATGCAGTCGTCTTCGGGTGCGGTGAGTGCCTTGCCCTCCACCCCATAAGGTGTGGCACGGGTCGTCCGCCACAACTGCCCGATCAGGTTGCCGTCCGGGCCGTAGTTGAACTTCGTGTACATGATGCCGCCGTTGGGAAGCGGAATCGGCTGCATGTCGCCGCCCGTGTAGTCGTGCGAGTTGGTCCACAGCTTGCCCTGTCGGATCGTGCCTCCGATCGGCATCGTCCAGATGGAGAACGGCACGTCGTATCCGAACTTAGGTGAGTCGTAGCTCATCCACAGAGTTTTCAGGTCAGGGCTGAGCCTGGGGTAGAACGACCAATGCCGAGAACCCGTGTCGGGATCTCTGATCGATGCGGTGTTGTTGGTCACCTGCCGGACGACCTGGCCGAAGCGGCTGAGGATGTATACGTCCGAGTAGAGGTTGGTTTTGTGCACGGCGAGCAGGTAGCTGCCGTCCGGATAGAGCGAGGGCTGCATCCAGCCGTCTTCCGGCGTCAGCTGGTGGAACCGCCCTGCGCTGAGGCTGTAGAGGGCGCCCGACTGGCTTACGTAAAGGGTGCCGGGAAGTGTGAACGCACGTGCCTTGGGCGATGCAGCGGTCGGCTTCTCGGCGGGGACTGCGACCTTCGATTGGCGCCCGCCCAGGTACACGTAAGTCGTAAAGCTCGAGACGAGCATCAGCGCGCAGAGCGCCACGCCGAGAAAGAACCTGGCGATCACGGGAAGTACTGGCGCACGAGCGCAAGAATGGCCGACCAGTTGGGCATGAGGCTGTCTCCGGGGCCGCCTGCGTGGAACAGGGGCGGGAGCATCACCAGCTGGGTGATCGAGTCTGGGTTGTCGAATGTGGCGGCAAGCGGTATCAACTCGGCAACACGGTCGAGGCTGATGCTGGTCTTGATCTCGCCTCCCAACGCCGTCGCGATGGTGGGTACGTCCGCCGGCGACACCTGCTTGGCCTTCTGGCGGATCGCCTGCAGCACCTGTTGCTGCCGTTTGGACCGGCCGATGTCGCTCTGGAGGTCGCCGTGACGCGAGCGCACGTACTGCATCGCGTGGATCCCGTCCAGGTGCTGGGGTCCTGCCAGCACCGCGACGCGTTGGTACCCGTACGGATAGGTCGTGTTGATGTCCAGCGGGTAGTAGTCGTCGATGACGGGGTTGCTCGTGACGACGTCGATGCCTCCGATCGCGTCTATGAGCTTGACGAGCCCGAGCAGCCCGATCCAGATGTAGTCGTTGATGTGGACGCCGAAGTCGTTCTGCACAGTGGCGATCGCTGCACCAGCACGCCCATACGAATAGGCGCCGTCGATCTTTCCGGATCCGCCCGTGGAGAGCGGGACGTAGAGGTCGCGCGGAATCGAGAGCATCGTCACCGAATGCGTCGATGGGACGACCCTGACCAGGATCATCGACTGCGTGAGCACATGGTCGGCCGAGAACTTGGAATCATCATCCGACCCGAGCAGCAGCACTGTGAAGGCGCCCTGCTGCTGAGCCAGAGGACTGGGCGACGGTAAGGATGACGTCGTGCTCGGAGATGGCGTGGGGGAAGCGATGCTGACCACCTGCCCCGTCGCATCCCAGGCCAGCTTGGCGGACGGAAGAAAGTACGCGAGACTTCCCGCCATCGCCGAGAGACATACGGCGAAAACGGCAAGGACAGCGGTGCGGGTGATACTCAGGCGCCTGCGCGAAGCTCTAGCGCGGCGGCCCGGCTGAAAACCGAGCGGCACGGGCGAACAGTCTAGCGCGTAAGCCTGTACATCTTTGTAAGCGGCCTGTTAACGAGTGCGAATCAGGGGTGCGAGGTGCCGATCTGGATCGCTTTTACTGCGAGCAAGATCACGGCCAGCGCGACATAGCTGCCCAGGAGCATCATGGCGGCCCTCCGCACCGGCGAGGAGCGAGGGCGCTCGAGCAGTGCGAGCGCCGGCATTCGCCAGCTTTCACGCTCGGCACGCGAGGTGGGAGCGATCGGACGGGCGCGCCTCGAGGTCCACAAGATCGCCACCGCTGTGGCGACGATCACCAGCGCGATCACGGGCGCAAGCACCTTGAGCAAGGCGGTGACGTCGATCGACGGGACCACGGTCGAGATGACGAGGATCAGGGAGAGCAGCAGCAGCGCCCCGACGATGATCGTCGCGAGCACGTTGAGCCACGGCCGGTTGATCCACGGGCCGAGGACGGCCCGGTCGTTGCAGAGAAGGACCGCGAACACCGTGGTGCTGGGCAGGAGAATGCCCGCCAGCGCTTGCACCGCGGTGGTGATCAGCCCCAACGGCGCATGCGGGATCAGGACGATGCCGGCGGCCAGCACAACCATCACCGCGTAGAAGCCGTAGAACAGCTTGGCCTCGCCCAGCCCACGATGTAGCGAGAAGCCGAGTCCGAACATGTCCCCGAATGCATACGAGGTGGTAAGCGTTACCGCCGACGCGCCAACGATCGACGCGTCGATGAGGAGCAGCGCGAAGATCGCTCCGACCAGCGGGGAGATGTGCACGTGCAGTCCGCGCGCAACCCCATACGCGTCCGTGAAGTGGCCGAAATCGCGCGTGCCAGTGAATGCGGAAGCGGTTGCCATCATGATCGCGGCGGCGCCGATGACGACGACCACCGCGCCCAGGACGGTGTCCGCTTTTTCGTAGTCGAGCCAGCGCGGCGTGATTCGCTTGTCGACGACGTTCGACTGCTGGAAGAACATCTGCCACGGCGCCACAGTGGTCCCGACGATGGCGATGATGAGCAGCGCTGCGTTCGAGGTCAGTCCGCCATACACGCCCGGCAGCAAGAACCCATGGGTGACGGTGGCAGGATTGGGATGGCTCAAGATCGCAAGGGGAATCACCAGCAGGCTCGCGAAAAGGAAAACGAACATCGCCCTCTCCCAGCTGCGGAAGTTGCCGCTCAAGGTGATCGCGATCAAGACGATGGCGGCGAGCGGGACGATCACGTATCTGTTGAAGCCGAAGTATTCCGCGGCCAGCGTGACACCCATGAACTCGGTGCTGATCGTCAGGAAGTTCAACAGGAAGAGGTTGCCGACCGAGTACCAGCCCCAGTAGCGCCCGAAGCGTTCGGTGATGAGCCTCGCATAGCCAACTCCGGTCACGGCCCCCAGGCGAACCACCATCTCCTGGTTGACGATGAGAACCGGGACCAGGAGCACCAGAGTCCACAGCAGCGTGTAGCCGAAATCCTGCCCGGCCTGTGCGTAGGTCGAGACACCACCGGCGTCGTTGTCGCCCACCATCACGATGAGGCCCGGGCCAACGATCGCGGCAAGGGTCAGGAGTCGTCGGCGCCAGGTGCGCCGGGGGGTCAGGTCGCTCGCTCGGATCGTCCCGAACGCGCCATGGATGTCCCCGCCTCGCGCGTCGTCGATGACTGCCGATTTGCGCCTGAGCTGCGAGTCGTCCCGCACCGGCTCGCGCTCGCCGGACACTACATCTAGACCCCTGTGCTGGCTTCGACGCGAGCGCGCCATTCGTCGGGGACGAGCGCCTCGACCACATCGTCCGCGGAGACGGCGCCAAGCAAGTTGCCGGACATGTCCGTGACAGCCACGGCGATCAGGTTGTAGTCCGCCATGGTGAGGGTGACGTCGGTGACGTCCGCGCCCGCGTTGACCTGGCAATCGACCAGCTCGAGGTCCTCCACCTTGCGGTCGGGCTGCGCACGCACCAGGTCGGCAGTGCTGACGCTGCCGATCAGCTTGCCGTCTGGCTCCGTGATGAACACGGTGTTGAGGAGCTGGTGCGGCGCCTTGTCGTCGATACGCACGGCTTCGAGCGCCTGCTCCACGGTCGCGCCCCGGATGACCCAGACATAGTCGGGGCTCATCATCCCGCCGGCGGTGCTGGGGTGGTACTGAAGCAGCTTGCGGAGCTTGTGCTGAGCGGCGGGCGACATGAGATCGAAGACCGGCTTCCGGCGCTCCTGCGGCAGTTCGCCGAGAAGATCGGCGGCATCATCCGGTGCCATCCGCTCGAGCACCTTGGCCGCCTCCTCGTTGGACAGCGACTTCAAGAACTCCACCTGGTGCTCGGTGTCGAGCTCCTCGAAAACGTCGGCGGTCAGCTCGGCGTCGCTTTCGACCGCGTCGAGAATCTCTTCGCCTTCCGCGTGAGTCGCGCCTTCGACCAGGTCCGCGATCTGCGCCGGATGCAAACGGCGGAGGCGCTGCAGGGGCATCAGCAGCTTGGCCGTCGGCACGTGCCCGACGAACGGCTGCACGTCCTTCCAGTCGAGGATTGCGTGCTTGCGCAGGTCGGGGCGTCCGCGGCGAGGCACGAGGCGGCGGAACATCGCCCGCGGGCTGCGGTCGACGCCGGTCAGCCTCCAGCCGTCGTCGACGTGCGCGAGCACGAGGTCATGGGCCTGAACGATGCGCGCGCGGGCGACGTCCACCAGGTGACGGCCCAGGACATCGGCCGCCAGCAGCACCTCGCCCGGTCGTCGTTGGAAAGCGCCCGTGTCGAGCGCCCGCGTGTTGAGCCTCACCTCACCGGGCGCGAGCCGATCGATGTTCTTCGTGCTGACGAAGACGTCGCGGCCGCCCATGCGGACCTTGATGCCCGTGACCGGCGGGTAACCGCCGCCGTCCAGCTTGACGATCAGGTCCTCGAGCCGGCCCAGCTCCTCGCCCGCCTGGTTGAAGACAGGGCTGCGCAGCAGCTGCGTGACCATCAGCCTTCTCTTCTCGTGTTCCGCCGCGTGAGCCGCGCCGCCAGGTGCCGGCCGGCCGTCCACGTGCTCGTTCTTGTCGCTCATCGGCTCACCGCGGTAGCGGTCCTCCAACCCAGCCGGCGCCACGGCGGTTGCCGAGCGCTCGGGCAAGTATTGGGGCCATTATCCCTCGGTGTCTTTGGCTAGGCTTTCCGGCTCCGGAGGATCTCCAGGATCTTCTCCTGCTGCTCCAGCAGCTGCAGCTGGCGCACGTTCATGGTGTGCAGCGCGGTGAGGGTCTCGTGGTCTGCCTCGGCCCGCGCATCCTGGCTCACGGAGATCACGTTCTGGCCGACGAGGATGATCGGGAGCAAGACCAGCTGGAGAAAGGACTGGCTCAACCACGAGACGCCCACGACCGTGTCGCCTCGCATGAAGGCCATCAGGGCCTGGGGGAAGGAGATCAGCGCCAGGAGCGCAAACGCGTAGGCGGCCCACATCGTGCCGACGCTCTTGGTGATGAGCACTGCCAGCCGGCTGTTGAACTGCCCGAGCGCGCTGGAGCCGTGGACGTCCGCATGGACCTCGCGACTCCTGACGAGCCGGGGGACGTGCTGGGCAGCAGTGGTCTGGATCCGGTCTGACAGCCGGCGCTTGGGTAACCCGTCGGTTTCCATCTCTTCAGCCATTGGTGGCCTCCTCTAATCCTTTCTTTGTGAATCGGGCACGCGTTGTTCTTCTTCGTGCCCGCTGCCGGCCGCAGCCTCGAGTGCCTCGCGCGTTTCCGGCACGAGCCAGATGAGCAGGGCGACGGCCGCGACGTACTGAAGCCACCACATACCAAGCAGATAGCTCAACCCGATGCCGGCGAGCGTGACCCCCGCCAGGTATGCGCATGTGATCGTTTCGGCGATGTCGGCTCGCAGGGAAGCACTGCCGATGATCCGGTTCGCACGGCTCTTGGCGAGTGCGAGCAAGGGCATGACGACAAGAGCGGCAGCAGCCACGGCGATCCCAAGTACCGACGTTTCTGGTTTCAACCTCGCTGCCAGTCCGCCGACCGACGACACGACGACATAGAGGCAAAGAAGAATCAGCAGCGATGCCGAGACCCGAGCGGTCGTGCGCTCCATGCGCTCGATCCCGGCAGGCGAGCGGCCGCTCGCCTCGAATGTGAGCCGTCGCCAAAGGACGATCCCGCTCGAAAGCTCGATCACGGAATCGAAGCCGAACGCGGTCAGCAGCACGCTGCGCGCGGCGATGCCCGCGCCGATGGCAAGGGCCGCCTCGGCCGCCATCCACGCGACCGTGACCACCTCGAGGCGCACACCGCGCCGGATTGCCGCTGCTCGGGTCCCAGCCATCGCCATCCTACTGGGGGCCGCTGGGCATCATGAGCAGAGGGCACTTGCTGCCGTGCGACAGAGTCCTACCGATATCGCCAAACAGGCGCTCGCGCATGCTGTGACTGCGGTGGCCGCCGATGATGATCAACTCCGCGCCGAATTTATTGGCCTCGGCGAGGATGAACTCAGCAAGCTGATTTGGTCGGTGGCCGCGGACGTCGACGGTGGCGTCCACGCCCGCTTCGAGCAGGGCCGAAGCGATGTGTTCGCCAAATCGAAACGCCTGGGGAATGGTCTCCTTCTCCATCGTCGCCGCAGCGGTGACTACGCGTTCCCGCATGTGCACCACCAGAACCTTGGACTTGAATGCCTTGGCGAGCCCGGTGACGACGGGCAGGGTCTCTTCGGCATCCTCCGCGCCGCCGACCGCAACGAGGATCTTCGAAAACATCTGTCGCCCTCCGATAGACGAATGTGGGGAGAAGAATGCCGCGATTATCCGGGAGGCATACCATCCCGCACACGGGTGGCTGGACGGGGGCAGCACTAGCGGTCGGAGCTCCGCAAACGCCCGGGGCGAGTGGGAGCATTACCTCAAGGCGAACTCTGGACTTCCCGGCCCGCGCGCAAACCTCGAGCTCGTCGAAGCCGTCGGCGAGGAGGCCGACGCCGATCTCCTCTGGCGCCAACCCAAACGTGATACAAGTAGCAGGGATCGTGATACGTTTTCGTCATGAAGAGTGTCAGGTTGGATGCGGATCTCCAGGTCAGGCTTGAAGAAGCTGCCCGGCTGGCGGGTGTCTCCCAGTCGGAATTCATCCGGGCTGCCATCGACGAGCGCAGCGCGGCTACCCTGGCCGGACACCTCGAGAGCCGGCTGACGGGGATAGTGGGGGCGGTGCGCACAAAGGGAGGCCGCGCCGCCAATGCACACGAGCGCTATCGAGAGCTGCTCAAGCGCCGGACTCAGAGGACGTTGAAATCGCGACGCTGACCGACACCGGACCGCTGGTCGCCCTCATCGATGCGGGTGAGCGCGACCACGAGCGGTGCAAACAAGCGCTCAAGCACCTGGAAGCCCCTATGGTCACGACCTGGCCGGTGGTGACCGAAGCCATGTACTTGCTCGGCGACGCCGGCGGATGGCAAGCGCAAAGGGCGCTTTGGGCAATGGTCGACCGCGAGGCGCTGACGCTGGCGGACCTCCGACGGCCGGAGATCGCCAGGGCTCGAGCTTTGATGGAGAAGTACCGCGATGCGCCGATGGACATCGCTGACGCCACCCTGGTGGCGGTCGCAGAGGCTCGGGGCCTCAAGCGCGTCTTCACACTCGACTCCGACTTTGGCGTCTACCGTTTTCGAGGTCGAGAGTCGTTTGAGATGGTCCCCGCATGAGCAGCATCGCAGTCGCATTCGTGTCGGCGGCGAAGCTCAATGGCGCCCCGCGAGGGACTCGAACCCCCGACCTCTTCGTCAGGAGCTATCCGGCAGGAAGCGTTGAATGCGTTCGGTTTCTGGAGTCTCGAGACCCATGTGGCGTTCGCCTTAATTGTGATCCCCGTCTGGCAGCATTGGAGAGCGGACTTCGGTGCGTGCTGCATGGCGCCCCGCGAGGGACTCGAACCCCCGACCCTCTGCTTAGAAGGCAGATGCTCTATCCAGCTGAGCTAGCGGGGCGAGGCCGCCATTCCGGAGAGAATACGCGTGGGGGTGATGGTGCATGGCTGACACGATGAAGCGGCTGAGGGCGATCCTGGCCGAAGTCACGGATATCCATCGAGCCGGTGCGGTCCTCGATTGGGACCAGGAGACCTACATGCCGCCGGGCGGCGTCCAGAACCGCGCGGAGCAGGCATCGACGCTGAGCGAGGTCGCCCATCGGCGCTTCACCTCGGACGAGGTCGGCCGGCTGCTCGAGGAAGCCGAGACCGCTGTCGCGAACGAACCTTTCGAGTCCGATGACGCCAGCATCGTGCGCGTCACGCGACGCGATTACGAGCAGGCCCGCAAGCTGCCGCCGGAGCTCGTGGCCGAGATGGCGCACGCCGGATCGGCGGCGCGGCCGCACTGGCAGCGGGCGCGCCGGGAAGCCAAATTCGAGATCTTCGCGCCGTACCTGGAGAAGAACGTGGAGCTCAACCAGCGCATGGCGGAGGCGCTCGGATACGAGAGGCGCCCGTATGACGCGCTGCTCAACCGCACCGAGCCCGGGTTGACCACCGACCAGCTCGAGGCGATCTTCGAAGAGCTGAAGACAGCCATCGTTCCACTCGTCGCCGGCATCGCGCGCCGGGCCGACGCGATCGACGACACCGTGCTCTACCGGGGGTTCGATCCCGACGAGCAGGTGAAGTACGCGCTCGACACGGTCGTCAAGCTTGGCTTCGACCTCGAGCGTGGGCGCCAGGACATCTCCACGCATCCTTTCAGCATCGCGTTCGGTCTCGGCGACGTGCGCATCACCACGCGGGTCTCACGCGAGTTCTTCAACGAGTGCCTGTTCGGCTCGATCCACGAAGCCGGGCACGGGATGTACTTCCAGGGCATCGGTCGCGTTATCGACCGCACGCCCTTGTGCGACGGCGCTTCGCCTGGGGTCCACGAGTCGCAGTCGCGTCTGTGGGAGAACCTGGTCGGGCGCAGCCTTCCTTTCTGGCACCACTTCTTCCCAAGCCTGCGCGAGACGTTTCCGGAGTCTCTGCACGGCATCGACGCCGAAGGTTTCTACCGCGCGGTCAACAAGTCATACCCGTCGTTCATTCGCGTCGAGGCGGACGAGGTCACCTACAACCTCCATGTGCTCCTTCGGTTCGAGCTGGAGAACGACATGCTCGAGGGCAAGCTCAAGGTGAACGACCTGCCGGAGGCGTGGGACGAGCTGTTCAAGTCGTACTTCGGGCTCGATGTGCCCAACGATCGCGAGGGCGTGCTCCAGGACATCCACTGGTCGTTCGTCGGGTTTGCGGAGTTCCCCGGCTATACGCTCGGCAATATCATCGGCGCGCAGTTCATGGAAAAGATCCGCGCCGACATGACCGACCTCGACGCGCAGATCGGTCGTGGGGAGTTCGGGCCGCTGCTGCGATGGCTGCAGGAGAACGTGTACCAGTACGGGCGGAAGTTCACCCCCAATGAGCTCGTCGAGCGCGTGACCGGGCACCCGATCTCGCCCAAGCCGTGGATCGCATACGTGCGAGAGAAGTTCGGGGCCTTGTACGGCCTGGAGTCGGTCAGGGCGTAGACGGGACTCGGAAGAGGGAGTGGAGCTGGGGCCTGGTGACCTAGGTGCAGCCAGGGTGACAGCGCGCGATTTCTCTCGAAAAATTTACTTGACTCCCGAACATGCATTTGGTAGACTACGAACATGCGTTCTGTGGTTGGGGAGAGGGGGAGTTGGACCTCCGAGCAGGCTTTCGAGGAGATCAACTCCATCCTCGGTCAGCTGGCTGAGGATGACCTCAACGCGGTGCCGGCCGAGACCATGGGCGACGATGTCATCGCCCTCCAGCGCATCGGCAATCGCGTCCAGGCCGAAGTCCTGCGCCGGCTGCG
>DASPYG010000197.1:0-4978 GCA_035636885.1 Candidatus Nitrosopolaris sp. | reverse complement strand
AGGCCGAGGGTGACGGTCGTGTGCGCCTTCACAGTTGGAGCGTAGGCGACGCCCGTGTCCGCGTCGAGTCCCGAGGGCACGTCGATCGCAACGACACGAGCCTCCGACTCGTTGATGGCATCGATCCAGGCGGCGAAGTTGCCCTCAGGAGGCCTCGAGATGCCAGTCCCGAAGATGGCGTCGAGCACAACCTCGGCGCTTTCGAACAGGAGAGTGCCGGTGACCTCTACACCGAGCTTGCGCAGTGCGTCGAGCTCTTTGGCCGCGGGTCCGCGCAGCCGGCCGGCGTCCACGCACGCGACCGATGCCAGACGGCCCCAGCGATGGAGATGCCGGGCGGCGGAGAGGCCATCACCCGCGTTGTTGCCCACGCCGCACGCGACGGTCGTGCGGCCATGGCAGAACCTCGCGACCTGCCAGCCGGCGGCCTCCATCAGCCAGTCAACCTCGATGCCGAAGCGCTCGTGCGCGAGGGCGTCGGCTGCCTTGACGTTGGCGCTGCTAAGGGTTGGAAGGGCGCTGGACGACAAAGGAGCAGTAGGGGTCGCGGCGATGGATGGAGTCGGCCTGCGACACCGCCGTGCCTAGGAGCTGCGAGAAGAGGTGCGGCGTGATGGTGCACACCTGCGGGAATTTGAGGGCGGTGTTGCGGAAGGGGCAGTTGTGGATGGTCACTTTGACGCCCTCCGTCGTCTCCGTCTGCTCCGCCAGCGTGCCGGCCCGCCCGATCCACGCCACCACCCGGTGCAGCTTGTCGTCGAAATCGAGGCCTTCGAGTGTGGGCGCAATCGCCTTGGCGTGGCGGGTCGCCATTCGCTCGAAGACCTGGTCGAGGGCGTCCGGGCCGCCCATCTCCTGGACCTCCTGCAGGACCATCGACGCCAGCTGCCCATAGCGTTTCGGGAAGACGGAGTCGGCCCTCTCGGTAAGAGAAAAGAGGAGGGAGGGGCGGCCGCGGCGGCGTCGCTCCGGATGGCTGACCACGAAGCCGTCGCGCTCGAGGTTGGTGAGGTGCTGGCGGACCGCATTCGGGGTCACGCCGAGATCGGAAGCGATGGTTTCCGCGCTGGCGTGGCCCTTACGCCGGAGCAACTCCAGGACTTCCATACGGGTGGAACGGCCGGCGATCGTGGTGGGCATATCCGGACGCTTCAGGGATGGTAGCAGAGCCCAAGGCTATTTATTACAGGTGGATCTTGACAAAATCGGGACGGTCCGTAAACTGGGTGGCTGGAGAGGACATGACGATGATCAAGCAAGCTAGTCGCGCCATCGAGCACATGACCGCGAAGGAGCGGCGAATCCAACGGGCCAAGTACGCCCGCAGGAACAAGATGCATCTCATCGACAAGCTCCTGAACGAGCTCGAGATGCTCAACCTCGCCGACCAGCGGCAGATGCCGCCGGTGCTCTCAGTGGCCATCAACAAGGTCATCGAGGAATCGCCCGAGGTGACCGTCCTGGCCCAGGCCAAGCCAGCCTCCGTGATGGAGGCTATGGACGCCCTGTACGAGATCCAGGACAGCTTGATGTACAACCAGATCGAGGACGAGTAAGGCTTTAGGGAGGTCTCGGAGGCCGGTTTCGAATACGATGCCCGGCCTTTTCTTTGTCTTAGACGGTTTGCGCCCACGTAGCAATCAGATCGGTCTCTGACGCTTACGCGCTTGCGCCGATGTAGTAACCAGATCGGTCTGTGACCGTTGATTTGACAACCCGATGGGTCAGCGAACTGAGGACAGCCTAAAGTGCGCCGGGGCAACGGGAGCAAGTTTCGACGGGTTCCGACAAGTCGCCACCGTCAGCGCAAGTTCGCCCGCCACTTGAACCGAGGCCGCCCACATGCCACACGATCGCTGCTTGTTCTCAGGACGGCAAAGCGGTCTCAGTGGAGTGCGTCACGCGCATGCTCCAGCGACTTATAAATCCGCAGCAGCTGACGGCGATCTGATCCAAATAATCACACCGCATCCACAGCCCCGCAACCGTCGGGCATCCGCTGCGGCTCGGTTTCTCGGCATCACTTTCGCGATCGAGGACGGCACCAACGATGACTCATACTCGGTTTGTGCCCGTGGAGGTGCTGTCCTCTCCGAACGACCTGGCCGGGGCGGGTTGGGATCGGGTCCGGCCGTTTTATCAGGAGCTGCTGGAGCGGCCGGTTGATGCGGCCTGGCTTCGGGAGTGGTCGCGTCTCGAGGACCTGATCGCGGAGGCGGCCAGCCTGGCCCGCGCCCACTACTACGCCGACACCCAGGATCAAGCGCTGAGGGCCGCCGAGCTGCGCTTCAGCTCCGAGATCAAGCCTGCCGCCGCCGACATGGCTGCCCGGCTCAGCCGGCGATTGCTCGACTCCGGCTATTCGGAGCCCGACTTCGAGAACGTACTCAGCCAGATGCGCAACCAGGCGGGGATCCTCGTCGCGGAGAACGTTGCACTCCTCGGCGAGGAAGCCAAGCTTTGCGAGCGCTGGGATGGGACGTTCGGTTCGCTCACGGCCAACTGGGAAGGTCGGGAGGTCCCCCGGCTGTCGCTAGTCAGCCAGATCACCAGTCCTGACCGTGATATCCGCAAGAGGGCGTGGCTTGCCGTGTCCGAGCCCGTCACTGCCCGGTATGGCGAGCTTGACTCGCTTTTCGCTTCGCTGGTCGATCTGCGCGCTCGGATTGCACGGAACGCGGGCTGCGAGAGCTACTCCGAATACGGCCGGAGAATGCGGAACCGGATCGATTTCACCCTGTCCGAGACGGATCGGATATACGAGTCCTTGCTCGAGGCCTGGCTGCCATTACTGACCACCTGGCGGGCCCGCGAGACGTCCAGGCTTGGTGTCGGGCACTTGCGACCGTGGGACTCAAGGGCGCCCACAAGCCCGACCGCGCTGAAGCCTTTCGAGAGCACGGATGAGCTGACTGGGACCTTCGAGCGCGTCTTTAGCGCCGTGCACCCTCGGCTCGGCGACCACTTTGCCGGCATGCGTCGGGATGGACTGCTCGACCTTGGCTTCAGGCCTCATGCGGCGCCAATCGCGATCAACTCAAGACTCCACTTCACCAGGCGAGCGCACATCTTCATGAGCCTCCCGCCCGGAGACCTCGCCGTGACGATGCTCGCCCACGAAGCCGGCCACTCTTTCCACTTCCTGGAGTCGGCCGACTACCCACTGCACTGGCAAGGGCTCTACAACTCGATGGCGGCGGAGTTTGCCTCCATCACGATGCAGCTTCTGGTCATCGATCGCATGTCCCGTCCGTTCGGCGGTTTCTATTCGGATGTTGACGCCCGACACTCGGCCGCCATGCGGCTCCGCGAAGCTGTCCAGCTCCCCGTGCGGCAGGCCTTGGGTCACGCTTTCGAGCGTTGGGCCTACGATCACCCGACGGCGGATGAGGCCGACCGGGCTGCCGCATGGCGCCGGATCTGGGGACGGCAGGTTGAAGGGGAGAACTGGGCCGGCATCCAGGAGCACATCGATGCCTTCCGATGCGGGCTCAAAATGATGTACACCTGGCCCTTCTACGACTTCGACTATATGGTCGGCTCGCTGGGAGCCCTCCAGGTCTGGCGCAACTACCTGCAGGATCCGAAAGGCGCGATCGAGGCATACCTGGACGCGCTCAGGCTTGGGAACACCAAGACAGTACCCGAGATTTACGCGACGGCCGGAGCTCGCATCGACCTCGATCCGAAGTCGATGGGCGAGCTGGCCGGCTTTGTGGCCGAGCGCCTTGAGCAGTTCGAGACCCCTCTGCGATCGGTCGGCGATTGAAGCCTTCGGTCGAGCCCTCGCCCTTTTAGAACCCTAGTCGACCCGGTTCCCGCGAGCCTGCCTGGCCGGCCCGATTTGCGGCCCCGGTCCTGGCCGGTTTCGAATACGATGCCGGCCTTTTCTTTGCTTCCTGGTGCGTAGGGCCACAGCAACCCCGCTCACCACCTGATTCGCGTTGCGGCGCAAGGGCTTGACGCAGAGTAGTGTTCGGGCGTGGGTTGGCGACAATTGAAAGCCGTCCTGACCATTATCGCGTTCATGTCAGTCGCCTCTTGTGGCAACTCCTCGACTAGCGTTTCGCGCCCTGTACCGGTAGGCAAGCTAGTGGCGCAAATGAGGCAATCCACCCCCCGAGATGTAGAAGCGGGTTTCGGCTCGATCTGGGTTTCCAACGGTCCAAGCGGGACGGTCACAAGAATCGATCCGACCACAGACAAGGTCATCGCAAAGATCTATCTCGATGTTCCGCCCTCAGTACTTGCAGTCTCGGCCGATGCCATATGGGTCACCAGCTTCCCGGGAGTGAGGGTGACCCGGATCGATCCGGTCACCAACCTCGTTGTCGGGACTGTGGATCCCGGTGGCAGCGGCCCGGTCGGAATTGCAGTTTTCGACGGATATGTTTGGGTCGCAAACCACAAGGGCAGCCCGACAGGCTCGGTGGCGAAGATCGACCCTGCGAAAATGAAGGTCGTCGACCTCATCTACCTCGGATCGGCCTCCGACTCCGGCCCCAGTTGGATCGCCGTCAGCGCGGGCTCGCTCTGGGTAGGCGTCACCAATATCAGTGCCGTCGTTCGCATCGATCCCATCACGGACACAGTTGTGGCCACGATCCCTGGCTTCTCCGATTGCGGCCAGATCGCCGCCAACGACCACGACGTCTGGGCCGGGTGCATCTCAGGCGTTACCCACATTGACCCGGCCACTAACAGCGTCGCGAAAGTGACCAATGAAGTCGGCTCCGGCTACGCGCTTGCGCTCGGAGAAGGTTCCGTCTGGTTCGGTACCAGCACCACGCTTGACCGCATCGACCCCAGCACGCGCAAGTTCGTGGGGCAAATGAAGCTCCCCGGCCCGAGTTTCGGCGCCGCCGTCGGGTTCGGTTACGTCTGGATCACCGATAAGGACGACGAAATGCTTTTCAAGATCAAGCCTACCTGACCGGGGTCTGCTGTTCGGTCGACGCAGGTTTCGACGCGATTTCAC
>DASPYG010000196.1:0-10378 GCA_035636885.1 Candidatus Nitrosopolaris sp. | reverse complement strand
TCGGGGACATGACCGCCGACTCGGCAGGGCGGATGTCCATGCATCAGGGGCTGGGGCTCGGATATGAATACGCAGCGTCGGCTGGTTGGGCGCTGTAAATCGTGAAAGCGCCGTCGGCCGGGTCGGTCTGGACGCTCATCGTGCCACGGCACTTGAAGTCGCTCTGCTCCCGCCAGAGCAGGTGTGCCCCGTCACTCGCGATCGTCTGAAGTTCAAAGACGTAGTTAATTTGCCCGGCTCCCGCAGCGTAAAAGTAGGTCACGGAATATGCCGGAGCCTGCACACGGAAGACGGAACCGTGCCCGTCCGGCGTCGTACCGACATAGAGGGTCTGAGGGGGACCGTACTCGGGGAAGTCTCCCGGTATGTGGTCGTAGGTGCCCTGGTTACAAATCGCTCGAGGCTTGCTTGCCTGACTGGTAGCCGACGCACCTGAGCCCCCCGGCGCCACGCAACTCACGGAAAGGAGAGTGAGTGCCACACTTGCCGCAGCAGCGAGGGTCCGGCTTAACCAACTGCTGCGCCACACGCGATAACGCGACACCATAGGTAGCGTACTGGCAAGGCATCAAATTGCCCGTTCTTATCGATCGCCGCTGTGTAGACGCAAGGTAGGCGACGTTACGGCAATCCCATCGCTGGTGCTGTATGAACGAGCCGGCGCTGACGTTTGTCAGAGAGGTAAGTCTCTAGGCGCCTTTCTTCACCGGTCGTGCCCACTGGAGAGCTGACGGATATCGAGCTAGAGCCAGCAGCTGAAGAGCGCTAAGCCCGAGCAACTGGATGTGGACGTCCCTGCTATGTTGCCGGCCGTGGGAGGGCCGCTCTTCGCCAACTGGAGTGGTACAGCCTTCAGCAGCCCGAAGGTTGTGGCCGTCCCGCGCGACCTGGATGAGCTGACTCAAGTCCTGATGAGTCGCGAGAGGTATCCGTCGCCGGTGCGGGCCGCGGGCAGCTTTCACTCGCTGACCGCCTGTTTCGAAACGACCGGGACGCAGGTGCTCATGAAGCACTTCGACCGCATTGACATCGACCTGTCGGCGGAGACGATCACGGTTGGCGCCTCCGTGTCGATGGTGAGGGTGCGCGACGCGCTGCGACCGCATCGGATGCAGACGGAAGTGACACCGGAAATCGGCAACGCGACCGCCGGCTCGGTTGCTTGTGGAGGCACCAAGGACGCATCGATCCACCATGGGCTGGGCCAGGTGAGCTCGACGGTGGTTGGGGTGAAGATGGTCAACCCGAAGGGCGAGGTTGAATCGATCACAGCCAAGGACAACCCCGATCGTCTCTTCGAGGTCCGGTCCAGCTACGGTTTGCTCGGGGTCATCTTCGAGGTGACTTTCCGGATCCAACCCGCGGTCACACTTGCGTATGACTACCGCAACTTCCGCTTGGACCCTCCTCCGACCCGCGACGAACTGCTCGGCGGAGCCGACGGGATGCTCTCATTCGCGCAGCCGTACGCCAACCGAATCATCGTTGAGCGGAGATACGTGGTCGGGGACGGCGAACTCGTACCCTCACGGTTCTCGCGGCTCAAGCGCCGAGCGCGCGACAAGACCTGGGAATCCGGCGTCAGCGTCCTACCCACGCTGTTGCCATTCAACTGGCTCTACAACGCTCAGGACCATGGGCTCGCGTACCAGCTGCAGGTGCTGCGGGCGCTAGGCGGATACCGAGGGCGCCGTTACGACTCGACGATCGATTTCAAGTTCAAGCGCCGCTCGTTCTTTGACTTCAGCTTCTGGGCCATCCCGGCCAGCGGATGGGCGCAGTTCGCGCCCACCTACCGGAAATTCTGCGAGGACTTCCGGCGCGAGACCGGATTCAGGTCGTCGCTACCTTCGGAGGTCTACTGGATGGCGCAGGACCGCAACTCACTGTTGTCACCCTCTCCGGACGAGGACATCTTCACGATGGACCCGGTGGACACGCGGCCAAACGATCCGCTCTGGGATGAGCTCAACAGGCGCTTCAACATCCTCGCCGCTGGATTCGGCGGGCGGCCTCTGGCGAACCAGACCAAGCACCTTACAAAGAATCTGATGCAGCAGACACTCGGTCACGACTGGGAGCGCTTTGTGGCGATTCGCGAGGAGGAGGACCCCGAAGAGCGGCTCTTGAACGATTACTTCAAGGGTTTGATCGGAGCGTAGACGAGCTCTGGGAACCAGTGGGAACTCTTAATGGCCGTGGGCCCAGCGCCACCTACTCGTTTGTGCATGGGAGGCGGCCATTCTCGAGAATCGAGCGGCCACTTCGAATCGCGATTCAGGCTGGCTGTTTCGGCCCCGACTGTTGCGTTTCGGCGAGTCTGCGCTGAGCGGCGCAATGTGCGCAGAAGCCCGCAACCTGGCCGGACAGGTTCACGTGCCAGTCCTGCTCCGCGTGGCCGTCCGGGCACCCGGCGCAGGGTGCCGGCGCCAGAATCGCTCTGCGCACCGCCCCCAAAAGGCTGGTCAACGCCGACGTAGAACCCACCACGCCCGATCTTACCTCGGTTCTAGGGCGAGTGCTGCGCCGTCGATTAGAGGCCGCCGACAGGTTCGGTCCGCACGCGAATCGGCAGCGCTTGGGCGCCACCGAGTGCGAGAGCAAGTGCCTGCTCCACCGTCATAGCCTGCCCCTCAGCCCACGCGCGCTGTTCATCTTCATCGATCAGGTCTTCTTTTCGATAGCGACCTTCCTCGAGGTTCAGAACGGTGCCGAGTCCGGCACCGCTGGTGGCCAGGTGTGCTGCTGCGGCCGCGGCCAGGCGGATCGCCGACCCTCGATGCCCGTCCAGCCCCTCGACCGCCGCGGCATCGTCGAGCAGGAGGACCACGCCTGAGATGTCGCCTGCATCAGCAAACAGCTCGAGCGCCTCCATCACCAGGCGACGCGCCGTGGCATTGTCGCGCGTCTTCATTGCCGCCAGCGAGCGCGTGTGGAGGGCCCAACCGAGACTGAACTGATCGTCGAGCTTGCGAAAAAGTCCGATCGCCTCGTCGAGCGCGTGGATGGCCTTTTCATAGTGGTCTTGGTAGTACAGGCAGTTGGCGATGGCCCAGAGGCAGCGGCTGATACCCAAGCCCAGGGCCAGCTCGCGGTAAAGGGGAAGGGCCTCGTTGAGCAGGACCAGGCTCTTGTCGAGGTCGGTCCTGTCAACCATCATGGAAAAGGAGTCGTTGTAGATCGCGTCGGCGAGCTCTTTCTTATCGCCGCCTGCACGTGTCAGCTCGAGGCACTCGTCATAGAAGGCTTGCGCGGCGCGAACGTCTCCCTGCCAGTACGCGACTCCTCCCGCCGCCTCTAACGCGCGCGCCCGCACCGCTCGAAATTGCGGGCTCGCCGGCATCGCGAGGATCGTTTCCAGCCGAACGCGGCCCTCGTGGAGGTGGCCCCGCATCTGCCAGAAACGCCAGAACGATGCGGCAAGTTTCATGGCTCTCTCAGCATCGCCATTGACGGCGCACCAGTCGAATGCGGCGCGGAAGTTGTCATGGTCTCTCTCGAGCTTGTCCAACCACGCCTTCTGCTGTTGGCCGAACACGTTGGGTGCGGCCGCTTCGGCCAACGCGCAGTAAGCGTCAGCATGGCGGTCGCGGACTTCCCGCACGTCGGGGCTGTGGTCCAGCCGTTCGAACGCAAAATCGCGAATGGTCTGGAGCATGAGCAGGCGTGGTTCGTCGAAGTCTGGGAGACGCCGCAGAAGGCTGTGGTCGGCGAGCTCGTCGAGGCCGTCGAGCACAACTCCTCCAACCTCGTCGGGCGGGCCGCAGACCGCCTCCGCCTGCTCGAGATTTGCCCCGCGCGCGAACACCGAGAACCGGGCAAGGAGGCGTTTGTGGGCATCGTCGAGCAGCTCGTAGCTCCAGTCGATCGCTCCTCGCAGAGTTTGCTGCCGGTCGGGAAGGTCTCTTGAACCCGCTCCCAGTACGGCCAGGCTGGTCTCGAGTCGTCCCAGCAGTGCTTGCGGGGAGAACAGCTTGATCCGCGCGGCGGCCAGCTCGATCGCGAGCGGAAGCCCGTCCACGCGCTCACAGATCCCGGCGATAGCGGGCGCGTTTTCGTTCGTGGCCCGGAAGTCGGGCTTGACGGCAACCGCCCGCTCGATGAAAAGCTTCACGGCTTCGAATTGCGATAGCGCGTCGAGGCCAGGCAGCGCGCGGCGATCCGGCAGGTGTAGGGGTTCAACCGCAAACTCCTGCTCGCCGTACACGTGCAGCGCTGCCCGGCTGCTTACCAGCAGCTTCATATCCGGTGCGCCTTGCAGGAGCTGGGACGCGATGGGCGCGCCCCCCGGCAGGAGCTGCTCGAAGTTGTCGAGCAAGATGAGAATCGTCTTGTCTCGCAGGTGATCGATGACGCCCTCTATGGGGAGGCGATTGCCCGATATCGGGACCCCGAGCACCTGAGCAACCGCCGCAGCGATCAGATCTGGATCGCGCACCGCCGAGAGGGGCACGAAATAGACCCCTCCAGGGAAAAGCCTCACCACCTCGGCAGCGACCTGGAGGCTGAACCTCGTCTTGCCGATCCCCCCTGGTCCCGTAAGCGTCATGAGCCGAGTCTTCTCCAGCAGCCGTTTGGCCTCCATCACCTCGGCACCTCGACCGACGAAGCTCGTCAGCTGGGTCGGCAGGTTGTTCTGAATCGCGTCAAGAGTTCGCAGAGCCGGGAACGTCTCCGGTAGGCCGTCGATGATGAGCTGATAGAGGTGCTCCGGCCTGGCGAGGTCCTTCAGCCGATGCGCGCCGAGGTCGTGGAGCCGCAAGCCGGAGGGAAGTTTCTCCTCGACGATCGCGCGTGTCGACTCCGAGATGACGACCTGGCCGCCATGTGCGGAACTGGCAATGCGCGCCGCATGGTGGACATCGAGACCGATGTACTCGTTGCCAACCAGGGGCGCCTCACCGGTGTGGATGCCGACGCGAACCTTGATCGCGTGGCCGTCACTCCAGGCGTGAGAGCCGAGCATCTTTTGGGCTGTCGCCGCCGCGGTGCATGCGTCGACGGCGCTCGCGAATACGCAAAAGAACGAATCACCTTCAGTGCGGAGCTCGTAGCCGCTGTTGCTGTTGAAGGCCTCTCTCAGGATCGCGTGATGCGCGGTTTGGGCCTCGGTGTAGCGGTCGCCCATCTCTTGCATGAGACGCGTGGAGGCTTCGATGTCGGTGAAGAGGAAGGTGACGGTTCCGCGTGGCAGGATCAAGGCTACGTTCTCGACAGCGATGGACTTATCAGGTCGCTTATCGCCGACGAAATCTGTTCCGCATAGGCGGCACTCTCGAAGTCGAGCAGTGGATGCGAAGGCAAGAGGTGCTCTTTCACAAGGCCGCCGCGCCGAACATAGAGAGCCGGGTAAGGGTCGTCATGGCCATTAGACTCGAGCGTTATCGCCACGGCGTCGGACTCCTTCGTGTCCGTGAAGTGGGCCAGCGGGACGATGCCCTCGTCCCTGACGCCCACGTCCGGGTCGACGCTCACGACTCGGGCAAGGTAGGAGCGCTGGTGCCAAAGCTCTGGGCCGTGACTCGCCTCGGCCAATAGGAAGGGCACGACGTCGCCCGCATCCAGGTCGGGGCGCTCCTGGCGGATGCCAAATCGTGTTTCGGCGATATGCCGCGCCAGTACCCGGGCGTTGTACCGATAGCCCTGGACAGCTCCGGAGTTGCTCGGAATCCCGTGCTTTCGCAGGCCAAGGGAGCCCTGCATGATCGTTCCGGCGAAATAGATTCCGGGCGTCGTAGCGCTCTCCCAGAACGGGGTCTGCGCCGGCAGCCTGCTCTGCCCAAATGTAGCTACGCCCAGGTCGGGCAGGTCGCGTAGGGGAGCGGTAAATCCTGTGGCCGCGATCACGTCGTCTGCCTCGAACTCCAGGACATGGTCGTCGGATGCGCTTCGGGTGCGGACTTTAAAGCCGCCAGTCGAACCGTCGACCGACTCGATCGAGGCGTCGAGGATGACGACCCCGCCGGCAAGAGCCGAGTCTTCAAAAGGCTGAACGTATCGAGCCCGCACGCCGACGAGCGAGCGAGTGTTGACGCTTAGCTTCGTCGGGGTGGGCGATGCGATGACGATCTGACGCGCCCATTGGAGCAGTCCGCTCGCGATCTCGAAGCCGGAGTTCTGCTTACCGATGATGAAGACGCGCTTGTCGGCATATGTTTCCGCCGCGCGAAGATCACCGTATTGCGTGGCATGTTCGATGCCGGGAATAGCAGGCTTCCATGGCTGGGCTACGCCGACCGCGAAAACGACAACTGGAGCGCGATACTCACCGTCTGTCGTGCTGAGTACGAAGTCGTCGCCATCGCGGCCAGTCGTCTCCCAGCGGCATCCAAACCTGACGCGCAGCCCCGTTCGCTCGGCGAAGGCCGCCAGACCGCGCTCCATCTCGGGACGGGATGGGAAGTATGACGCGCCGTCCATAAGAGCCGGCATCACCCCGCGGTTCACGGGTTCGTCGGCAAGCAAGCTGTTCCAATCGAACCGCTCATAAGCGCGGCTCGCGTGGTCGAACCCCGAATATGGCTTTGTCCAGCTGAGCATCCTTTGAAAGACCGGCCAGCGCCGGAACATACCGCCTGGGGCGGGGTCGTCGGAGAGGACGGCATGTTCGATGCCCAGGCGCCCGAGCGAGTAAGTCAGCTGGAGGGCTCCCGGGCCGCTGCCGACGAGGAGCAGTGGGTATCGGCCGGGCGGAAACGGCTCTTGATTCAGCTCTGCCACTTCGTCGTGCTACGCAGCTTTCTCGCCTCTCCCTGGAGCAACCGGAACATCACCTTGGGATGCGCGACGAGGAACGCCTCGAGCTCATCACCTGGCAGGACGATGCAGCGAAGCGCGCCCTGGGCCACGATGTCGGCGGTCGGCGCAATGCGCAGAAGGCACGAGATCTCGCCAAAGTAGTCTCCGGCCCTCAGGGTTGCGCGATCGACTCCGTCGATGCGGAGGGCGGCGCTGCCATCGAGGATGACGTAGAAGCCGGAGCCGGTGAAGCCTTGCCGGAGGATCCGCTCATCCTTGGCAAACCAGGCCTCGTCGAACAGCTGCACGACTCGGTCGAGCTGCGTCGGGGACAGGTCGGCGAATAGAGAAAAGCCCGCGATGATCTCGACGACGTCTTCTCGCACATCCATGTCAGGAAGTCTCCCTTGGTACCGGAGTCACTTCGGCCGGGGCGGGTCTGGTCGCAACCGCGTTCTTGATACCGACAGCGTTGGCGAGGGCGCCGAGGACGAGCAGGAGGGCAGCGATCAGCATCGCGATGTGGAATGACGCGGCGGACGCCTCGCGCACCACCCCCACGAGCTGGGCGTCGAGCGGCGTGTTGAGCGGGCTGACCTTGGCCCGGAAGGCGGCCGACGTCACGTCTACGCCGGTGACCCTGCTCGCGAGGTAACCATAGAAATTGGCGGTGATGAAAACGAAGATCAATGCCCCGGCGAGCTGGGGTCCCACGCGTGAGATCGCATTGTTGATCGCTGAACCGACGCCCGAGTTGTGCACCGGCACCGAGGTCATGAGCGCCGTGGTCAGCGGCGCCACGAGAATCATCAGGCCGATGCCGAAGCACAACGCTCCAGGCAGGAAATCCACCGCGTAGGAGGGCGGCGGCAGATACGTTCCCGGGTCACTCGGCCGGAACGCCCATGCCGCGCTGTTCGCGGGCACGCGCGCGAGCCAGAGGACGCCGATCGCCATTACCGCGGGCCCGGCCGCCATGAACCAGCGCGGACCGTAGCGCGCCGCCAGGCTGCCAAAACGCGCGGAGAAGAAGATGAGAAAGAGCGTTCCGGGCACGAACGCCAGACCTGCGCCGGCGGCCGAGTAGCCCAAGGTGCCCTGTTGAAATATGGCCAGGTAGTAGCCGGTCACGTAAAGGGCGCCGTAGATAAGCAGCGTCGAAATGTTGGTCACCGTGAAATTTCGAGAGCGGAATAGTTGCGGCGGAATCAAGGGATTCGGGCGACGGATCATGACCACTGGAAGGGCGACCGTGGCGACGACCCCGACGGCGAGCGCGATGTAGCCAAACGGATCTCGCCAGTCCCGCTGCTGCCCGTAGATCGCCCCGAAGGCGAGGCCGCCGATGGCAAGGCCGACCACCCCTGCCCCCAACCAGTCGAATTTTCCTGAAGCCTCCGCATCACGACTCTCGGGAACGTGGTTGTAGGTCGCCCAGAGTGCCAGCAGCACAAGGGGGACGTTGATCAGGAAGGCGGCGCGCCATGAGATCGTGTCCACCAGGAGACCGCCGACGACAGGCCCGAGGATGGTCGTGGCGCCAGAGGCGCCGGCCCAGAAGCCGAAAGCTCGGCCCTGCTCCTCGCCGCTGAAGTTGGCTGTGATCAGGGCGAGCGACCCTGGGACCAGCATCGCCCCGGTGGCTCCCTGGAAGATTCGGAAGAGGACGAGAAGCTCCATGTTGGGAGCCAGACCACATAGCACCGAGGTGGCGCCGAAGCCGCCCAGGCCGATCATGAACATGCGCCGGCGGCCATAGAAGTCGGTGAGCGCGCCGGCCAGAATCAGCAGGGTGCTGAGCGTCAGCAGATATGCGTTGTAGACGTATGACTGACCTTCCAGGACCCCAAACAGAGACCGGGGCAAGTCCCGACCAATCCGTGGCAAGGCAACATTGACCACGGTCGAGTCGAGGAAGACGATGCCGGACCCGAGCACGGCGGCAAGCAGGATCCAACGCTTGTAGCTCACGATTCCCTCCTCCGCCGTGCATTATCGGTGTTGCGGAGGGCCCGGCTCACACCGCGAGGTGGGCTCGCGCCAAAGCCACAAGGCATCGCCGTTGGCCCCCTGGTTTGTCGCACCGCGTTCCCGGTAGGAAACGAGGCTCGACCTTGATGCCCACGCGCGACCGCGGTCATCGCACCGGCCGAGGAGCGGAACATGGTCCCGGTTACTCGCCGTCCCTATCAGAACCAGGTTCGCCGGCACCTCGGCGCGGAAGGAGCAGATACGTGTAGATCAGCGCGCCTGCCGCCGCCCCGACCAAGGGACCAATCCAGTAAACGAGATCGTCCTGCCAGTAGCCGGAGGCCAGCGCTGGGCCGAAGGTACGCGCGGGGTTCATTGAGGCCCCGGTCAGGGGACCACCGACAAGGATGTCGAAGCCGAGGACCAGCCCGATCCCAAACCCTGCGACCGACTTGAACGACCCGCGGCTGTCCACGGCGACGCCGAAGACCACGAGCACCAGGAACAGCGTGAGGATCGCCTCCACCAACACGCCCTTGCCGAAACCAATCCCGAGGCCGAGTGCCGGCGTCCCCAGATGTACGGGTTGCCACTGTTCCCTCGGGAAGACCACGAGCAGCAAGAGACCGGCGACGACCGCACCGACCAGTTGGGCGACCCAATAAACACGGCCGAAGCCGTCGAGATGCGGCGGGCGATCCAGATGGCGAAAGTCACGGCCGGATTGAAATGCCCACCCGAAATGTGTCCGAGAGCCGAAATCATCACTGAGAGCACGAGCGCGTGCGCCGCTGCGATGCCGCCGAGTCCGAGCGCACCGTTCGTCCATTGGTTCGTCACGATTGAACCGGCGCCGACGAACACAAGCGCGAACGTCCCAAGAAACTCCGCGAGCAGTGAGCGTCGAGTCTGCAGGTTCATCTGACGGTGCCGATCGACACTAAGCCGGCGAGCTTGGGTGCGCTAGGCTTCCCATGTCGTTCCGCATCGTCGCATGCGGTCACCACCCGTCTCCTCCAATTGACAGAGGGCTGTGCGCACCTCGGCTGGGGTGGAGGCACGTCCTGGCGCCACCGTGGGAGCTGCCCAGGTCGATCCCGACAACGCGGCTGAGGTCGGCCGGCAAGATCCAGACCTACACCTACAACCGAATGTCCGGCACCGATGGCACCAACGTATGGGTGGTCGGATTTGTTCTCCTCGGACCCAGCAACTTCAGCCTCCAGACCGCGGGCTTCATCGAGCACTCGGCTGACGGCGGAGCGAACTGGAGGGTTCAGCTGCTGGGGAACGGTTCGTAGGGCACTTCTTCGACTACTTCGTGCGTGACGGCTCGTCGCTAGGTCAGTACAGAGCTGAAGCGAGCTTGGTTCGTGACCTGGTAGCCAGGGGATGATCCAGACCCAGTTCGTCAAGTACGCCGACGACTACCCGCCGGATCTCGTCCCGGCTGCCGCGGGCTGAAGGTATCGCCTCTATGAGCTCTTCAAGCGCACGTTCGTTGTCGCCGGCGTCCAGCGCTGCGAAGGCCATGCTGAGATCAGGCGTTGCCGCCAGTTCGAGCCTAATCCTTGCGGCCATTCCTTCAGCTACGAAGCTGCCATGAACATTTCCCAGGATCTCGAGGGCCTCTGACCTCTGCCCTCGGCCGAGCAGGATCCGGGCGAGG
>DASPYG010000195.1:0-8153 GCA_035636885.1 Candidatus Nitrosopolaris sp. | reverse complement strand
GTCGGCAGGTACGCACCCGAGATCGAAGCGGCTGTGTATTTCTGCTGCCTCGAGGCAATGCAGAACGCCGCCAAGCACGCAGGCGCTGAGGCCACTGCCCGAGTAAGGATTTGGGAGGACGCGGGCGGTCTGCTGTTCGAGGTTTGCGATGACGGTGCGGGCTTTGAAGCCGGTCGGCTTGGTGACGGCGCCGGCCTCACCAACATGCGCGACCGGCTGGGAGCGGTTGGCGGCACCCTGCGAGTGGAATCAAACGGACGTGGGAGCCGGATCCACGGCGTCGTGCCGGTAAGCGCCGGCAGCGTCGACCCGACCGCGGTCTTCCCCGCCCAGTCCCAGGCATGATCGCCGGCTACCGGCAGCACGGCATCGGCGTCCATACTGGCTGCGATATTGGTTGCATTTTTTAAGGAGGGACCGTGAACCGTTGGGACTGGCGACGGTGGACCGGTGTCCTCGGACTCGTATATGTGGTGATTCAGGGGGCCGCCCTCGTTCTTTTCCTGGTGGCGGGCAACCCGCCTGACTTCGGAGACGCCAACAAGTACGCCAGCTGGATCAATTCCAACGGCGGCCTCTTCATGGGCGACGCCTTCCTGACCAATGTCGCCACCGCTGTCCTACTCATGCAGTTCACAGGCATTCGTGCGGTCATTCGAGGTGCGGGTGAAGACTGGGAGTGGGCGGCCGCCCTCTTCTTCGGCGCCGGTTTGGTAACGGCCGCGATCCTGATCGTCGGCTCCGCCGGTGAAGCGACCGCAGTATTTGTAAGCGGGTCCGGGACCGATCCCACGATCGTCCGCGCGGCCTGGGCCGGGGCCTGGATGGTGCTCACGTTCGTCTATCTCCCGGCCGCAATAGCGTTTGGGACCGCTGCGTACGCGGTGCTCCGCGCTGGCATACTGCCGCGCTGGGTGGGTTGGCTGAGCGCTGCCGCCGCCGTTCTCGACGTGGTCGCCGCATTGACAATCTTCGGGGGCACCGGCAACAACGGACCCGTCGGGCTGCTGCCGATCATCCTCGGCGCCACGCCTGTGGTTGTCTGGTTTGTCGCGGTCAGCATCGTCCTGCTCGGCAGCGCCACCCGAGCCGGTCAGAAAGGTGTGTCAACCGGAGTGGCCTGACTCAGGTCGGGGATGGACCAGGAACGGAAATGCGACTACCGCAATTCGGGATATTCGCTCATGGCACGGTCGCGCACGAATTCATCGAGTTTGACCTTCGTCCGGGCGTCGACGACGTCTACGCTGGTCGTTTGATCGGGCAGCTGGAGCAACCGGGCGTTTCGGCTGGCGGGGTGAACCTCGTAGTTGCATTCGGTGCCGCCCTCTGGCGACGCCTTGCGCCAGATGAAATTCCGGCCGGCCTCGGCGCGTTCCGTGAGATCGTCGGCCTCGACGGGAAGCGCGCACCGGCAACCCAGCATGATGTCTTCGTCTGGATTAGCGGCAGCTCGAGCGACGTGGTCTTCGAGCACAGCCGCACCGCCGCAATGGCAGTCGCTGACGTCGCCGTGATCGCTACAGAACAGGCCTGTTTCGTCCACCGCGATAGCCGAGACCTCATGGGGTTCATCGATGGAACAATGAATCCAAACTTGCTCGAGGCGCCGCTTGCGGCGCTCATCCCTGCCGGTGAGCCGGGTGCTGGAGGAAGCCATGTTCTGGTCATGCGCTGGGTGCACGACCTTTCTCGGTTCGAGGCACTCGCGCAGACCGAACAAGAGCGCGCATTCGGCCGGACCAAGATCGACAGCCTGGAGCTCGACGATGAACAAAAGCCCGTCACCGCCCACATTGCCCGAGTCGAGATCAAGGACGAGCATGGGGACGAGCTTCCAATCTACCGCCGAAGCGTGCCCTACGGCACCATCGCTGAACACGGTCTCTACTTCGTGGCGTTCTCTGCCGACTGCAATCGGTTCGAGCGCATGCTCGCTCAGATGTTCGGCCTGGCCGACGGGCAGCGGGACCGACTGACGGACTTTAGCCGCCCGGTCAGCGGAGCCTTCTACTTCGCTCCGCCGCTGGCGTTGCTCGGCTTGAAGGATGTGCCAATCCACGAGACCGAAGAAGTCCTTTCGAAAATCCCTCTTTTCGCCCGGTGCAGCCCCCAACAGCTGAAGTTCATCGCGTCGCGAGTCGAGCGACGTGAATACCCAGGGGGAGCCAGGTTATGCACCGAGGGCGAGCGCGGACACGAATTCTTCGTCATCGTCGATGGCGAGGCCGAAGCAAAGCGCGATGGCGAGAGGATGCGCACGATGGGCTCTGGCGACTTCTTCGGCGAGATCGGGCTTATCGATCACGGTCCGAGGACAGCGACTGTAACGTCCCTCTCACCACTGCGCTGTCTCGTGCTCGCTCGCAAGCAATTCCGCGACGTACTTGGGCAGGACGCTGACATCGCCGTCGGCATCCTCGACGCCGTCACCCAGCGACTGCGAGCGACGCTCCCGGCAGACTAAGCAATCGACATCCTTGGTGTTGGGGCCATGGAGCCTGAACTTCCAAGTACGCCCTCCGAGACGCCTTCGGCTGGGAGATGAAGACCAACCTCCGAATCACAGAATTCGAGCCCATTCGGAAGTTCGCTACTGAGGCTACCAGTGGGTTTTTGGAAGGCACGAAAATCACATACTTGATGGAACCGTTGAAGGGTGACAAGACGAGACTGAGTCGGGTGACCGAATTTAGGTTTCATGGCCTGGCCAGGCTGATGCGACCATTTCAGGCTCCGCTGGCAAGGCGAGATGGTGGAGTTGAGATTAGTGGCGTGAAGCGAATCTTGGAGAGCCAACCCGGTCGCGATGGGTCCTAATCACGTCTAGGACGCCTCTCCCGAGTTCAATCTCGGAGTTCAAATAGTGTCCCGTCCCCCCGACCAACTTGGCTCAACCAACGCTCCTCTATATAGCGCTCAACGAACGTCGTACCCCACGATGTGGTGTCGGGCTCACTAGGATCGCGAAAGTTATCTGGACGGGATTTGAACTTTACGCAGCCGATGGCCTCAGTGGAGCCGCCTGACCGGTGGGTGGGCGCGGCCGAATGATTGCGTTTTGGCTGCATCAATTGTTATCAATCAGACCGGCCACTCGGAAGCGGTCCGCAGGGCTGCGCTCCACAACGGATCGTCGAAGTGAGGCTTGGATGCACGGGCATGGAGAGACTTACGCTTTAGAGCGGTCGTGGCGACAATAGAAGCCCTTTAAGGAATCAAATCAGCGGCGGCCCCGGCGGTAAGCGCGCCCTATTTCTCTTCGGCAAATCGGTCAAGGAGGCGCTGTCACGTCCCAGATCCACGCCACTGTGACCATTGAAACGCCTGTCGAGAAGGTCCTCGAGTTCGTTGATGACCCGGAGAACCTTGCGAAATGTGCACCGATGGTGAAACGAGTTGTGGAGGTGGGTCGGAGCGGGCGGCGCGTGGGGAATTCTTTCCGAGTCATCTACCGAGTACTCGGGACGCCCTTCAAGGAGGAATTCAGAGTTATTGGATTCGAGCCCCCGCGCAGGCATACACCTCACCGCCGATTCCAGATCTGGCAAACGTTTCATGGGCCCGTGAGGGGCACTCTCACGTGGACGTTGGAAGCCGAAGGCAACCAGACGTATGCCAGCCTCGATGCCGCGTATCAACTGATGGGCGGTGTCTTTGGCAGAGTTCTAGATGCGCTCCTCGTCGAGCGAGCCGTCAAGAAAGATGTCGATCAGATGCTTGAGAACATGAAGCGGCAGTTGGCAGGTCAAACGGTGCTTACGCAGTGAATCGGCGGCGCGCACCTAAGCCTCAAGGACGGGCCTGACGAGTTCAGCTCTGCAGTTCAAATAGTGTCCCGTCCCCCGACCAAATTCGTCTGACCGACTGTGATCGCGCTAGATCGCCGCCGGCTCGCTGACTTGCAGAAGTCCTCCTCGGCCGATGAATGGATGGTCGGCGACCAGCTTCGCCGCGGCATCCAGGTTGGCGGCCTCGATCACGGACCAGCCGTTGAACGGGCCTTCGGCGAGACCGTCCTTGGTGCCGTCGCTTGAAACCGTCCGCGCAGCGCCGATCGGCGCTCCCGGGTCCACCAGCGCCGGACCCGTCTTTCCCGCCCAGTCCATGAAGGCGTCGCGCGCCTTGGCCATGGACTCCGGATCGTGGGACATGTTGCTGGCGTGATAAGTGACCAGAAATCTAGGCATCGATGTCCTCCTCGGGACTTGAGAATGGGGCCAGGTTACGGCCCGGCTGAATTTCTGGCCATACTTCGGGCAACGAAAGGTCTGTCCTATCGTCCAGGTCGCACAGCCTCCGCGAGTACAAACGGTGCTGGACGCCGCGACAGTCAGGGAGTAGAACTACGCCGTGGATCCGTTGAGCGTGGCGCTGCGCAGCATCCAGATGTCCGGATCGTTGATCGCCCGCGCCGAGCTTACCGCGCCGTGGGGCCTGGGCCTCGAACCGTTCCGCGCCGCGGTATTCCACGTCGTTATCTCGGGATCCGGATTGCTGCGGACCGAGGAGGGCCGCACGATCCGCCTCTCGGCCGGCGATGTGGCCGTGCTGATGGGCGGCCAGCGGCACGAGCTTATGAGCGAACCGGGCGTGCCGATCACGTCATTCGCGGACCTGATGGACCATTGCGTTCCGGGACGTTTCCCGTCGATCAGCGTCGCCGGCGGCGGCGGTCAAGCCAGCGTGCTGTGCGGCTTCTTCAAGTTCGAGCGCCAATCCAGCCATCCTCTGCTCCGAGCGCTGCCGGAGTTGATCCACGTCAACGCCGGCTCAGGCCCCGGAATGATCGAGGGCCTGGTGGCGATGGCAGATGCGGAGTCGGCGATGCCGCTCCCCGGCTCCGGCGCGCTGACCGATCTTCTCTGCGGGCTACTCCTCGTGCAGGTCTTGCGCGCACAGCTGGCGGTCGATTCGCGCGCGGCCGCGCCATGGATCCACGGCCTTGAGGACGCCCGCGTAGGAGCAGCGCTCGAGCTCATCCACGAGGCGCCCCAAAAGGACTGGACAGTGGCGGGGCTTGCATCCGCTGTTGCAATGTCGCGATCTAACTTTGCTCAGCGCTTCGCTGTGTGTGTGGGCGAATCGCCAATGCGCTACCTGGCACGGTGCCGAATCCTCCGTGCGGCGCAGCTGTTGGAGGCGGAACGCCTGTCGGTCACCGAAGCGATGCAGCGTGTTGGCTACGAGTCGGAGTCAAGCTTCACGAAAGCATTCCAGCGACATCTCGGGTGCACGCCGGCGACCTACCGAGGCTCTCAGCGGCGAAGTCGTCCCGGCGAGGTGCTTACGGCCGAAGCTGCGCGGTCTGACTAATTCGTCGGCCTGTGGCGGCCCTTCGATCGGTTTCTTGAATGCAAATTCGCTGCCGACACCCAGCCGCGGCCGATTTTGGCCCTGGAGATCACAGCGAGGTCACGGACTCGGTATGGCGCCAGGCGGGAGTGGGCCGTGTCAGCAGTCGAACGCAAACCAGCACAACTCGTTGCGCAGCCGCTGGTCGTCGAGAACAAGTTCTCGGATCTCGTGGGGGAGTTGTGCACGTTGCCACTGGCACTCCAAGCGGCCAGCCGCCTCGCGTCCGTCTTCAGCCGCCGCCGCCCGCGCCGCCTTGATCGCATAGGCCGCAGCACCGAGCTCGTGGGCCGCCACATGGCCGACCGCCGCGGCCTGGCCGGCAGCGTACGCGGCATGCCGTGATGCCCCACTGAGGTCCCTGGCCGCGGCGTTTGCATGGCCGGCCGCCATGCGGGCCTCTGCCCACACGATCTCACCCCGCGCCCAGGCACGCCCGAGGTCGATCGCCCGACGTGGACGGTAGTCCTTCGGCCGTGCCTGCTCGAAGTGGTGCAACACGTGCTGCGCGCAGTCAGCCGCCCAGATCGCCAAAAGGCGGTGATCGTCGTCTTGGAGGCTGCCGCCGCGACGCACGGTCATGAACCGCGGATCCCGGATCTTGGGGAGGATCACCAGTTTGCCATCTCGCTCGTATGTCCCCGAGGGTAGCTTGATCAGCCTGCGACGAACCCGTCTCCCTACCCTTGGTGGCTCGAATGAGAACCGCCACGCGTCTAAGTCGCATGCCCACCACCTTTCCCAAGCTCATGTCCTTCGAGGGCGACGTCGTTATCGCCTACCCAGTCAAAGGGCCACAATCGGCTGCAAATGGTGATGACGCGACGCGAGGGTCTGCGGTTCAGAATCAGCTGGATCGCGCTCCTCATCTCCGGGTTGGCGACGCTCGCGTTTGGCGTGGTAGTTGTGATCCTGGATGGTTCAGAGGGGGAATACCTGAAGGCCGTCGGCGCGGCGTCAATTGGTATGGGGCTCTTCGGGGCCATGATCACCTTGACCGCATTCAGACGACTTGAGCGCTGGGCCTTCTTCTCGCTCTGGTACTACCCGGTCTTCTGGACGGCGCACCTGGTGGGCAACTTACCCCCAGGCCGGGACCACATACACCAGGTGGCCTTCATCGTGCTGTCCCTGATCGGCTTGCTTTTACCAGTTCGCGAGTTCTTTCCGCGAAGCGCCGATCGCACATGAAGACATCCTGGCGACGTGTGCGTGGAAGCCCGGTGACGTCGGCTGCCTTCGGTCCAATCCGTTTCGCAACTACGGTGTGAATCGCCCCAAGCGTGAGGCTTCGATCTCGTCCAGGTGCTCGCCGCGGTGGTTGGCGCGCACGGGGTTGAGCGGGCTCGTCTCGCCGAGGCCCGCGAGAAGCTCGTCCGGCAATGAGCCCACCAGCTGATCCGTCTCTTCGGCGATGCTCACCGCCAGCTCCGCCAGCGCCCGTGGCGCGATCGCATGAATCAAAGGACGCGAGGAGTCGTTGATCCAGTCCACGTTCTCAGGCTCGGCGTCGGACGGGGTCAACGGCTCGCCGCGCTGGAGCTTGCCGGCCAGAAACAGGGCCCGGCCGTCCCAGAGCGCGATGTGGCCCAGGATGCCCGCGACGCTCCAGTATTCGTTGACCATTGCGGCGAGCTGCTTGTCGCTCAACCGCGCCACCAATGCCTTCATGCGCTCGAGCTCGTGCGCGTTTGACGCCACGAACGAACGATCAACCACGCCGGCCAGATTAACCCGCGCCCTGCGCAGTGGTCAGCCATGCCGAAAGTAGCGGGTCGAGGACAAGGGCACGACGCCCCACCCGGAGAGGACGGTCCAGCGCAGGTCGGGGGAGGCCTCCGCAGAATTCAGCTTGAGAGTTCCAATAGGGGTCCCTCCCCGCGACTACATCTGAATAGAAGCACGTGCTAGTAGCAGACGAGCCACGCGACCGATTAGCTTTCCCGCCGCCTATCGTCCTATTCATCAGACAGAGATTTCTGAAAGGAGAAGGTTGTGGTGAAGAAAATAGCTGCAGAAGTCGAAGTGAAGACGCTTGAGGTTCCAGGGGCGAGAATCCATTACGAGGTCCGCGGGTCAGGTCCGGTAATGCTGTGCATTCCCGGCGGCCCGGCAGACGCTCGCGCATTTGAAGAGATCGCAGGCGAGCTAGTGCCCTACTACACAGTCGTCACCTACGATCCGCGCGGGCTCTCGAGGAGTCCCCTGACGGGTCCCTTCGACGACGAGCGTGCGATTGAGATCAACGCCGACGACGCGCACCGGCTCATCTCGGCGGTGACCCATGGCAAGGCCTATGTCCTCGCGAGCAGCGGTGGCGCCGTCATTTCGCTCGAGCTGGCAAGGCGCCATCCCGACCAGATCGCGACGCTCGTCGCCCACGAGGTTCCGTGCGCGGCGGTGATGCTCGATCCCGCGCGCGCCCGCAAAGAGTTCATCGACATCACCGACACCTACAAGATGTCGGGGCTTGGCGCTGCATTTCCGAAGTTCATGGCGCAGACTCGAATCCAGGGTGGTCTGCCGCCGGCCGAGCAGGGCGAGCCGACGCCAGAGCAGCGCGAAGCCACGGCGATGATGCAAAAGAACATGGACTTCTGGTTCGGCCACACCATGCGTGCGATCGGCTTGTATGAGCCCGATTTCGAGGTGTTGAAGAACTGCTCGTGCCGGGTCGTCAGCGGAGTCGGCGAGGAGTCTCGCGGCGAGTATGCGCACGACGGGGGACTGGGGCTGGCCAGGCTGCTCGGCAGCGAGCCGGTAGGTTTTCCCGGAGCGCACGGCGGCTTCGAAAGCCA
>DASPYG010000194.1:0-3728 GCA_035636885.1 Candidatus Nitrosopolaris sp. | reverse complement strand
TTCGAGTGCTGTTCGTCGATCACCTTGATCAGATCCGCCACCTGGCTCTGGACCGGGTAGCCGATCGCGGCGTCGGTCAGGTCGACCGAGTCATGCACGAGGCTCGTGAACTGCGACACGAAGTCGTTCGACAGGCTGTCGAAGGCGGCCTGCCGGCTCGAGGCTGCTGCGTTGCTCGCATAAACGACCAGCTCGGCGTCACGCGCATTCCACACCTGGTCGAACCTGGTGCCGATCGCTGTTCCAAACACCTGGCTGAAGAGGGTTCCCAATGCATCGGCGTTGGCCGAAAACGCAGTCAGGGCCGCCGCTTGCTCCCTGTTGCGGCCGGCCGCCGTGGCGCCGGTTGCCATCGTGGCGAGGTAGGAATGCTCCTCGAGCAGGGCCGCGAGCGAAACGCGGAAGTCGACCGCCTTGTTGGAGGGATCGCCGGGATACCTGTCCTGGAACTTTCGAGCGATCGCCGGCGCGAGGGCGTCGCCGATACGCAACGCCTGGGCGTAGGCGCGGTGCAGGTCCGCGAACATCTTGGTGTTGTTCAGCGCCGCCTGGTCGTCGATGATCGCCTTGGTCTCCAGCACTTGCTCGGTCGCCAGTTGGGTGATGGGATCGAGCGGTATCGACGTCATCGAGCTCATGAACTGCGCGAACTTGGGCACGAAGCCGTTGACGAGCCCGGACGCCGCGCCGTTGGATTCGGCCGCGTTGTGGCTGACGATGCCGACCGTGTAGTCGACGAAGTAGTTGTTCTGCTCAGCCCAGACCTGGCCGAAGCGAGTGGCCGCGCTGGTTCCCAACGCGGAGCTCATGACATCACTGAGATCGCTCGCGTTGATCGTGAGCAGGGTGGCGTAACCCTTGTATTCGTCGGCGCGGTTCGCGGCGGCGGCAAGCGACTCCTTGGCGATCACCATGACGTGCTCGCCGAGCAGAGCGTCGAGGCGGACCCTGAGGTCGGCCGCCTTCGAGTCGGCCGTGATGCGAGGACTGCTCGGCGATGAGGTCCGCGTGCCCGACGCGGTCGTTCCCGATGTCGAGCTGGAGCACGAGATGGCGGCCAGGATCGCGATCACGACGAGTGCCCCGAGCCGGAAGAAACTCAAACCACCAGGGTCTTACCATGATTCGGCCATGGCGGAATGGCTGCTGGTGGACGGGTCGAGCCTCATCTTTCGGGCTTTCTACGGAGTTCCGCAGACGAACGTCGCCCCCGATGGGACGCTGATCAACGCGGTCAGAGGCTTCCTCGACAACCTCGCGCGAATCGTCACCGAGCGCAAGCCGCGACGGGTGGCGGTCACCACCGACGAGGACTGGCGCCCGGATTGGCGAGTGAAATTGATTCCGAGCTACAAGGAGCACCGGACCGGCGAGCCGGTGCCGCATGCCCTCGAGCCGCAGATGCCGGTGATCATGGAAGCGCTGGCGGCAGTCGGCGTCGACGCCGTGGGCCTCGAAGACTACGAGGCAGAGGACATCATCGCCACGCTGGTCTCGAAGGTGAAGCCACCGGTCGAGATCGTGAGCGGCGATCGCGACCTGTTCAGCCTCATCCGCGACCGCGACGTGGTCGTGCTCTACCCGGAGAAGGGAGGGCTGGCGCTCGTCGACGAGGACGAGGTGGCGCGGCGCTACTCCATCCCCGGGCGCTCCTACGCAGATTTCGCGATTCTGCGCGGCGATCCCTCGGACGGTCTTCCCGGCCTCGCGGGCGTCGGGCCCAAGAAGGCGGCCGACCTGGTGCGCCGCTACGGTTCGGTGCAGGCGATGATCGATGCGGGGGTGTTTCGGTCCGCTGACGCCGAGTACCTCGACAAGGCGAGCCGGGTCGTGCCCCCCGTGACCGACCTCAAGATCAAGGTGCCGCCCGGCCGCCGAGACCGCTATCCGGAACACCCCAGGAAGGTAGAGGAGATGGGTGCGCGCTACGGGGTGGGAGGCTCCCTGAAGCGACTCTCAGAGGCTCTCGGCAAGATGCCCAGGTGACTTACGAACTGCTTACATCGCGCAGGGGATGATCTGACGTCCGGTCGCGATCGTATTTCCTGTTGTGACCCTGACGTGGATCCTGCTGCAGCGGCGAGGCCCGAGGTGGAACCGTGGAGGTAGGGCTGTGCGCCTCATGCAGGCACTCGCGGACGATTCCGGGCAAGCACAGCACGTTCTGGATGTGCGAGAGGTCGAAGACGGACCCGTCGTTTCCCCGCTACCCGCGCCTGCCCGTGCTGCGCTGCCGCGGATACGAGTCTCGAGGGACCGCCACTAAGGAACCGGACTCGCAACCCTGATCAGGGCCAGGGGCTGACCTGCCGCACCGCCGAACGTCGTCGGACTGTGCGACCCGGTCATCGGCATCTCGGCGATCATCCCGGCGTCGTTGACCGCGTAGAGGTTCGCGCCGTCGGGGCTCATCGCGAGGCTCCAAACGGTCCAGCCCGACAGCTGGCGGTCGTGCGCCTTCAGCGAGGCGGTGTCGACCCACACCAGTCCGGTCTTGCCTGCGACCACCAGCGTCTTGCCGTCGGGGCTGAGCACCGCGCCGCTCGCTCCGAACTCCTTGGCCTCGACGTCCTGGATGAAGAATCCCGAGCCGGCCGTCGCGATGGCGATGTGGGCGGTCCGTGCGATCGAGGGCGGAGCGTTGCCGTTCAGGTTGATGTCCGCGATGATTCCGGTCGCTCCGTTGGCGGCGTACAGACGCGAGCTGTCTGCATTGAGGGCCAACGACCAGTGGAACTCGTTGACGTCGGCCGAATAGCCGGTGCCGGGAAGTTCGATGCAGTACGCGATCCCCGACTCGTCGAGCGCGAGCGCGTGGATGAACGAGCTCTTGTCCTGGCGGACGTACACGCTGTAGAGCCACTGACCGTCTCGTGACGGAACTCCGCTCAGGCGCAGGCCGCCCATTGCGGTGCTGCCGTCGGCTTTGTCGAAGATGACGGTCGGGTAGAGCTGGCCTGCCCCGACGTCATAACGACGCACGAAGTACTCGGCGTCGGTGACGTACTGGATCACGAAGATGCGCTGGCCATCGTTGCTGACGGCATCAAAGGTGAAGAAGCCCTTGAGATCGACATGCACTGGTGCCTTTGCGTATGAGGTGTCGATCAGAAGCAGGTGGGTCGCGCTGGGAATGGTGGAGGTGGAATCGAATGCCTGTAGGACGAGCCAGCGGCCGTCCTGAGAGAGGCCGCCCGGCACTCCGTTCATCGTCGCCGGTGGCAATTCGTAGGCGCCCGGCAATACCAGCGTATGCAGGGTGGCTCCGGTCAATGGATCGATGTCCGCCAGCGTCTTCCCCGTGATCGCGTAGAGGTGCGTCCAGCCAGGCGAAGGACTGCCCAGCGGGAGGCGGAGCTCGACCGAGTGCGAGCGCGAGTCGATCACAGATACGTTCTGGGAGCTGCTGGTGGAGGCCGCCTCGTACAGCTTGTAGTGCCCGGTCGGAGCCGGACCTCCAAGCATCCGCCCGCAGCCGGCCACGATCATCAAAGCCCCGATCGCCAGGACCAAACCTCGCATGTTCTTCACCTCGCCTCCCATACACCGCAGCCGGGAGCCCGGTTCCGTCAGGTGAGCGAGGCCGCGAGCTCCAGCGCGTGAGCCTTCGTCATGTCGCCTTCGATGCGGACGATGAGGCCGTTGTCGTCGATCAGGAGGGTGTTCGTCGCCAGCCGGAGGGTCTCGTCCCGCGTGTTCCCGTCGGCGTCGATGAAGAAGAAGTCGTG
>DASPYG010000193.1:0-24169 GCA_035636885.1 Candidatus Nitrosopolaris sp. | reverse complement strand
AGGCGCGGAGATAGGCGGCGCGTTCGGCGGAGAAAAGGCGACCGGCGGCGGGCGCCAGGCCGGCTCCGACGCGTGGAAGGGCTACATGCGCAGGCAGACCAACACGATCAACTACGGGTCGGAGCTGCCGCTGGCGCAGGGAGTCGAGTTCCCGGTCGACTGAGTCGGAGGCGACCCTAGCTCGACCTCAGCTCGTCGATCACGGGCGCGAATGCTCGAACGCCTTCGGAGCCGCCCATTGTCAACGCCACCTGCACCTCGGCGACGCCCAGCCGGGCGTGGCCGCGCAGGGTTTCGGCCATCTCGCGCGGCGGGCCGGCAAGCGGTCGTTCGTCCGGCCTGGGAACGTAACCAGACCCCGGCATGGCACCGCGCACGGCGGTCGTGGCCACCAGAGTGTTGGGATCGCGCCCATGCTCGCGGCAGGCGGCATCGATGATCCGAAGCTGCTCCGCCGCCGACTCCCGGCTGGCATCCGTGTAGCCGAACCAGCCGTTCCAGATGTCCGCGTACTCGGCGACGAGCCGGCGCATTCGCGGGCCCGGGTTCAGCGTCCCGATCAGGATCGGCGGTCCACCCTGCCTCGACGCCACCGGCAGGAGGCGCGCTCCTCGGAGCCTGTAGTGGGCGCCGTCGAAGTCCAGCGTGTCTTTGCTGAAGAGGTCGCGCGTGATCCGCAGCGCCTCCTCGAACCGGCCCACGCGCTGCTGATGCGGGAATCCGAAGGTGAGGTGCTCGCCCTCAGAATCGCCCGCACCGAGGCCGAGCACGAGCCGGCCACCGCTGATGTCGTCGATGGTCACCGCCATCTTCGCCATCAGCCCCGGATTGCGGTAGCCCGTGCTTGCAACCAGGGAGCCGATGACAACGTTCGGAATGGCGACCGCGAGGGCTGCCAGCACCGAAAAGCACTCCATGTAGCCTTCCAGCTCCACGTCGGGGTCGTCCGGAAAGTCGACTCCCGCTCGACGCTTCAGCTCGGCATTGTTGCTGGGCAGCAGCAGATGATCGGTGACGTAGAGGGCGTCGAATCCGACCTGCGCGGCCGTGCTCGCGATATCCAGGATCTCCGACCAGTGCAGGTCGGTGGTGGTCCACGTGGGCAGGACTAGACCCAGCCTCAGAAGCTCGGGAGGGACCGGCGGACGCGTCTCTTCGGGCGGCATGACAGCCCAAGAGTATGAGCAGCCCGGGTACAGCATCAGCGCTCCGGCGAGGCTTCAGCCATGTCGGCCGCGCATATTCCCGCCGTGCTCATGGACCTTCTCGAGACCGACGCGCTCGGTCACCTCGCCACGGTGCGCGCCAACGGAACACCGCACGTGACTCCCCTGTGGGTAGACCATGACGGCGACACCGTGCTCGTAAACGTGCGCCTGGACCGCGTCAAGGCGGCCAACATGCGCGAGCGGCCGGACGTCGCGATCTCCATCGTCGACCCCCGGAATCCCTACCGCTACCTGACGATCACCGGGCGGGTGGTCTCCTGGTCGGAGGACGGCTGGCAGCCGCATATGAACGAGCTCAGCCGCCGGTACATGAAGCTCGACCGCTATCCCTGGTTCTTCCCGGGCGAGCGAAGGGCCATCTTCAGGATCGATCCGACGCACGTCTATTACGAGACCGGCGAGACCTGACGCTCAGCCCTTCTTGGCGGCCACCATCCACTCGGTCGTGGCCCCGGGTTTCCGCCACGGGCTGAGTGGTCCCAGGTCCACCTTCGGATCCGGCCGCCCGGCGATCACCTTCGCCAGCAGCTCCGCCACCGGCGGACCATGCATGGCGCCGTGGCCGCCAAAGCCTGCCACCATCCACAGGCCAGCCTCGACAAGTCCGACATACGGATGGCCATCGCCGCCCATGTCGACGTTCGCGACCACGTGGCGGGCGACCTGCAGGTCCGCCAGCGATGGGGCGCGAACCCGGGCCAGCTCGGCGAATTCCTCCAGCATCTGGGAGTGACCGTAGCCGGGCGGATTCTCTTCGAACAGGATCGCGATCACCAGTCCCGCACCCTCCCGCTCGACCAGCAGGCCGGTGTCGAGATCGATCGTGAGCGGGACGCGCTGTCCAGCGAGCGCGGGCGCGGTGATGGCGCTTAACAGCGGCTGAGCCCTGATCGTCAGCTCCAGCCCGAATGGGCGCATGAGGTCGGAGCTCCAGTAGCCGGTGCAGACCACCACCCGCTCGGCTTCCACCACCTCTGGCCCTGCCAGGCGCCACATCGTGCCCGCGCGCTCGAGCGAGAGGACCTCCCAATGCTCGCGATAACGGACGCCGCGAGACCTGGCCGCCTGCATGAGAACGGCAACACCTTCGGTCGGCGTCACCCTCCCGTCCTGCGGCGTGTATGTGCCACCGAGGAGACCCTGCGTCCCTATCCACGGCACCAGCTCGCGGATCTGTTCCGGGTCGACGACATCAACTTCCGTCATCCCCATGCTTTTCTGCAGCGCGGCCGCCTCGGCGAGCTTGGCCATGATGTCGGGCTGACCGGTCATGAACAGATAGCCGTTCTCGTGCCAGGCCAGCGGCGAATCGAACACGCGCGACGCCGTGCGCCAGAACTCCAGCCCGCGGCGCGAGAACTCGATCTCGAGCGGGGTGCTGAACTGCTGCCGGACGCCCCCGAACGAACCGCCGGTCGAGCCGCTCCCGAGCTGATCGGCTTCGAGCAGGAGGATGTCAGACTCACCCTCTCGCGCCAGGTAGTAAGCGACCGCGCAGCCGACGATGCCGCCACCGATGATCGCCGTCCCGACGCGCTCCACCCTCAGAGGTGGTCCTGCGGTTTCTTCCAGTCAGAGGTGTCGATCTTCGCGGCAGCAACCGGTTCGACAGTGCGGGGTTTCTCGCGAGCAAGCCGAGGCAGGGCGTCGGCGGCCACCCAATCCAGCATGTCGAGCTGGTCGTCTCGCGGCTGATCGAGGATGAACTGGTTGACCCCTGCCTCGATGTAAGGGTTGATCACCTCGAAGAACGCGTCTTTGGAAACCCACGGGTCGGCGTCGGTCTTGGGCACCCAGTAGTACAGGGACCGATCCAGGGTGTCGGGGTCGCGACCGATCTCCCGGCAGAAGTCGTCGAGCATCTGGTTTCGCTCGCGCATCTCCTCCGGTGTCCCGAACGCATTCCAGGTGTCGGCATACTTCGCGACGATCTTCAGCATCCGCGGGCCGAATGCACCCAGGACGAGTGGCGGACGTGGCTTCTGAACGCTGTCCGGACGCGACCGGGCGCCCCTCAGCTGGTAATACGTGCCATCGAAAGAGCTCGTGTCCTCCCGCGTCATGAGATCGACGACCTGAACAGCTTCGCGAAATCGACTCACCAGCTCCTTCGTCTCGGGGAACGCGATGCCGAACATCGTGTGCTCCGGTTCGTACCAGCCGGCTCCAAGCCCAAGCTCGAGCCTGCCGTTGGAGATGTGGTCGACCGTGACCGCCATCTTGGCCAGGACCTGTGGGTAGCGGAACGTGTTGGACGTGACCAGCACCCCCACCCTGATCTTCTCCGTGCGCGCCGCGAGGCCGGCGAGCAGCGACCACGCTTCGAAATAGGGCCCGTTTGGCCGGCTTGGCTGGACGAGGTGATCACACAGCCACGCGCTCTCGAAGCCTAGCCGCTCGAAAAGCTGCCAGCGCTCGACGGTCTTGTCCCAGGGCATGTTCTGGTCGGTGCAGATGCCGACGCGGAATCGACGCGCCATACGCCTCCTCCCTTGGACGGGTCCGCCGCCCTGACCGAAATCGTAGACAATCCTGGGCGGGAGCAAGATGAGCCTGGCCACGCTGAAGATGCCGCAGCTCGGTGAATCGGTCACCGAGGGTACGGTCGATCGCTGGCTAAAGCAGGAAGGCGACATGGTCCGGCGCGACGAGCCCATCGTCGAGGTCGTCACGGACAAGGTCAACGCTGAGATCCCTTCCCCATTCGAGGGTCGCCTGGTGCGCATCCAGGTCGCCTCCGGCGAGACGGTGCCCATAGGAGCGGCGCTGGCCGAGCTCGAGGTGGACGCTGCAGCCGGGCCGTCGGAAGCGGCCAAACCTGTTGTGCGTGATCAGCCGGCGGCGCCGGCGCCTGCACACGGCCGAGCCGTACGTTCAGACCGCGAGCGGGTCAGCCCGGCGGTGCGCCGGCTCCTCGAGGAGAACGGCCTCGAGCTTTCGCAGATCATCGGCACAGGCGGCGGAGGCCGGGTGAGGCGCGAGGATGTCCTCGCCCACCTTTCGAAAAAGGGGCACGCGACCGTCCCGACCGTGTCCGACCGTAAAGACGAGCTGGTCCGGATCTCCGCGGTCCGCAGGCAGATTGCCGAGCACATGATCCGCAGCGTCAGCACCGCACCACATGCCTGGTCATTGCGTGAGGTGGACGTGACTCGACTGGTCGAGTACCGGGCGGCTCACAAGGAGGCGTTCGAAGCGACCCATGGCTTTCCCCTGTCCTATGTGCCTTTCTTCATTCAGATCGTTTGTGGCGCGCTGATGAAGAATCCCTACCTCAACTCGACCTGGACCGACGAAGCCATCGTCTTGAAGCATTACGTGAACATGGGTGTCGCCGTCGCGCTGCCCGACAGCCTCATCGTCCCCGTCATCAAGGACGCCGACCTGATGGGCTTCACTGACCTGGCGCACGCCGTCAACGACCTGGCCACGCGCGCCCGCACCAAATCGCTCAAGCCAGAGGATGTGCGCGGCGGCACGTTCACCCTCAACAACACAGGCGCGCTCGGATCAGTGGCCGGCCAGTCGATCATCAATCAGCCGCAGGCGGCGATCCTGAGCACGGAGTCGATCCGGAAGCGTCCGGTTGTGGTCGACGACAACGTTGTGATCCGCCCGATCATGAACCTGACGATGTCATTCGATCACCGAATCGTGGACGGGCTCGCAGCCTCCCGGTTCTTGAACGACGTGCAGCGCGGCATCGAGGAATGGGCGCCGGAAAGCCTCAGGCTCTAGCCGGACCGAGGCGGTGCTGGTCGACGTAGTCCGCCGTCGCGCGAAGGTAGCGGTCGATGGCCTGAGGCTCCGCCGCGCGGCCCATGTGGCCGATGCGGAAGATCCGGCCTGAGAGCTGTCCCAGACCGCCCCCGATGCGGATGCGGTGATTGCGCAGCAGCCATTCCATGTAGTCATGGACGTCCATACCGGGCAGCCCATAAGAGGCAGTCGTCACCGGAGACGCCGTGTTGATCGGCGAAAGCATCTCGAATCCCATCTCCTCGAGGCTTTCGCGGACCCGGTCTCGCGCCGCGGCGAGCCGGCGGCATCGCTGTTCGACGCCTTCTTCCAGAAGTCGCGTGAGGGCAAGATCGAACGCCTCCACGTTGTTGGTGGGCATGGTCGTCGGGTGTGGGTGCCACCCTCCCCACTCGTCGGCGAAGCGGCGCCACGTCGCGAGGTTCAAGTACCAGCCCGCCGCCTTGGGCCGCCCATCGTCGAGCGCTGCGAGAGCTCTAGGGCCCGCGGCGACCGGCGCGACTCCAATCGGCCCGCCGATGCATTTGTTGGCCACTGTGACGCAGAGGTCGGCGCCCCACGCGTCCATGTCGAACGGCACACCGCCAACGGCCGAGATGCCATCGACGATCGCGAGTGCGCCGTGCTCGCGCGCCGCCCGGCAGATCCCCTCCACCTCGTTGAGGACGCCGATCGACGTCTCGTTGTGGACGACGCACACCGCGCGAGCGGCGGGATGCGCGGCAAGGGCGTCCTCGATTTGGGCGGCCGTGATCGCGTCCGTCAGGCCGGGAGGGCGAATCGTGTGCACGTGCATCCCGTTGGCGCCCGCCACCTCGACCATTCGATCACCAAACAGGCCGTTGGTTGCGACCAGCACCTCGTCACGTGGCGAGAGCACGCTCGCGATGCACATCTCGACGCCGGCCATACCCGAGCCGAAGACGAGGTGGACATCGCCCGCGGTCTTGAACACCTCTCGCATGCCCGCTACGGCACGCTTGTAGAGCCGGGTCCAGCCATCCCCGTAGTGGGCGGCAACCGGCCGCGCGAGGGCCTCGAGGATCTCATCCTCGACCGTCACCGGACCCGGGATCATGAGGAACTCCCGGTCTTCGCTGTCCCCCTCGATCTTCGTCACACCTCCGCCAGGACTTCGCGACCCACTCGGTAGCCGGACTTGATGGCGCCTTCCATGCCGCCCGGTCCTACCCGGTCGTCCGTGTGCTCCCCGGCGAAGAAGACCCGCCCGTCGAGAGGCGCGGCGATCAGAGGCAGAACCGAATCTCGCTGATCGCCGATCGGCGCCCGGACGACGGCTCGCGACCAGGGGTCCCGCGTCCAGCTTTTCACGAATCCGAACATGCGCTTGATGGGCCGTCCAACCACGGAGCTGATGGTCGCGTCGACCTGGTTCAGTATTTGATCGTCGGTGAGGCCCGACGGCTCCGCATCGCCGGCGGCCAGGCCCGCGGCGATTATCTGGTCGCCGCCCTGGTGCAATGTCTGCTCCAGCACAAAGCCTGGCATTCCATCCGTAAAGCTCCCCGATCCGATTCCGTCTTTGACGAGTTTTCGCTCAGCGTACTGAACCACCAACCTCGTCGCGTTGCCATACCGCAGCTGCAGCAGCGCCCGCACCTTTTCCACGGGCAGCACCGGGTCGAATCCCAGCTCCGAGACCAGTGGGCCCGGCACGGTGACGACGACACGGTCGGCGTGAAACGTCTCGCGGTCGGACTCGACTGTCACTCCCGTGCGACTCCATCCAATCACGCGCACAGCCTGCTCGAGCCGCACGTCGACTTGCTTCGCCATCGTGCGCGGCAGGGTATCGTTGCCGCCTTTGATCTTGCGATAGCCCTCTCCCCAGGAGAGCTCGGCGTTGAGCTCCTCCGCGTCGGCGATGCGCAGGGGCGAGGCCGGGGTCGACTGCGCGATCGCGGTCAAGAGCAGCTCCACCGGCTCGGAGACGCGGGATCGCCGGAGCCACTGGGCCACCGTTTCATAGTGTCCCGGGCGGGTGCGCCGGATCGCCGAGCGCAGCTCCTCCACAATCTCCGCCGCAACCTCCCGGTCGAGTCTGTGGCCGCCGAATATGAGGTTGGGTACGTCCGAGCCCATGCTGAACTCTTCGCTCAGCTCCAGCCCATTCTTGCGGCACAGGTCGGCGATGTGGTTCTGCCCGCTGTAGATGATCTCAGCGCCGATGTCCGCGAACTGGCCGCCGGCGAATCCTTCTCGAAGGGTGAAGACTCGACCGCCGACCCGGTTGCGGGCCTCGAGGACCACAACATCGTGGCCGGCGCCCTGGATCTCGGTAGCGGCGACCAAGCCCGACAGCCCCGCGCCGACCACGATCAGCTTCATGCTCACTTGCTGCGTCCGCCGTCGAGGAGCGCGATGCCCGAGGCGTTCAGTCGAGCGTCTTCCGAACCGCCGCGAGCACACGATCGAGCGACGGCAGGTAGAAGTCTTCGAGGGAGGCCGCGGGAAACGGCACGTCGAATGCCGCGACCCGCGCCACGGGCGCGTCCAGGTCGTAGAAGATCTGCTCCATCAAGGTCGCGGAAACCTCCGCGCCGAAGCCGGCGGACAGCGGCGCTTCATGTACGACCACGCATCGGCCCGTCTTGGCCACCTCGACGCAGAGGGTTTCGACGTCCAGCGGGACCAGCGTGCGCAGATCGAGCACGGCCGCCGAAATGCCATCCTCCGCGAGCTTGTCCGCGGCTCGGTTGCACAGCTCCACGGCGGCGCTCCACGCCACCAGCGTGAGGTCTTCGCCCTTCCGGAGCAACGCCGCCTTCCCAAACGGAACTGTGTAGTCGCCGTCCGGGACCTCAACGCGTCCGGTCCTGTACAGCCGGTCAGGCTCGCAGAACAGGACCGGGTCGGGGTCACGGATGGCCTCTAGAAGCAGGCCTTTGGCGTCATACGGGTTCGACGGCATCACGATCTTGATCCCGGGGCTCTGGACGAACTGGGCTTCAACTGCATCGGAGTGGAACTCGGGACTTCGAATGCCTCCGCCGAAGGGGGCTCGGATCGTGACCTGGCAGTGGTACCGCCCGCGCGACCGCTGCCTGTATTTCGCGAGCTGCGGACCGATCTGGTGAAACCCCTGGGCCGTGAAGCCGAGGAACTGTATCTCGGCAACTGGAATGAAGCCGGCCACCGCAAGCCCAAGCGACGCGCCGACGATGCTCGCTTCGGCAAGTGGCGTGTCGACAACGCGGTCGGCGCCGAAGCGCTCCACCAGTCCGCTCGTGGTCCGGAACACGCCCCCAAGCCGGCCGACGTCCAGGCCGAGCACCATCACTCGGGGGTCGCGCTCCATCTCCTCGGCAAGGGCGTTGTTGATCGCCTCGACGATGTTGCGTTCCGGCATCAGTCTTGCCGTCCGTCGAGCATCTCGGCCCGCTGCTGGAGGAATCGCTCGGGCGGGCGCTCGTAGATGTTGGTGAACAGGTCCGCAGGGCCGGGAGCCGGCGCGGCGAAGGCCCGCTGCAGCCCCGCCTCGTTCTCCTCGCGAAGCTCCTCAGTCAGGTCCGCCTCGCGCTTCTTGTCCCAGAGGCCAAGCCCGGCCAGATATCTCTGAACACGTTCGATCGGGTCCCGCGCTCGCGCCTCCTCGTATTCCTTGGGATCCTGGTAGCGCGACGGGTTGTCCGTCGTGTTGTGAAAGCCCATCCGATAGGTGACCGACTCGATGAGCGTCGGACCGTCGCCCGCCCTGGCCCGTTCGACCGCCGCGACCGCGACGTCGTACACGGCCATCACGTCGTTGCCGTCGACCTGAACGCCCTCGAACCCGTAGCCGGCCGCTCGCAGCGCGAAGCTCGGCGTCGCCGACTGCACTTTCCGCGACGTCGAAATCGCCCACTGGTTGTTCGACAGGAAGAAGACGATCGGCGCTTTCTTGGTCCCGGCGAGATTCAGCGCCTCGTGAAAGTCGCCCTCTGATGAGCCGCCTTCGCCGATGTAGGCGAGCACCACAGAATCGTCGCCGCGCAGCTTCAGGCCCCACGCGAGCCCGGTCGCCTGAGGCAGCTGGGCGGCGATGGACACTTGCGTCGGCAGCACCTTTACGCCATCGGGTATCCGGGCGGGACCGATCTTGCCGAGGTACTGCGCCGAGATAACCTCTAGCGGCAGGCCATGATGAACGGTCGCCATCAGCTCGCGGTACTGGGGAACCATCCAGTCCCGAGCCGGGTCCACTGCCATCGCCGAGCCGATGATCGAAGCCTCCTGGCCGGTGCCAGGCGAGTAAACGCCGAACTGCCCCTGGCGCTGTAGCGCGATCACGCGGCTGTCGAAGAGGCGGGACTTCATCATCCAGCGCAGCGCCTCGAGCAGGAACTCCTCCTCCATCCGGGGCCGCGCACCTTTCGCGATGGTTCCGTCCGGCAAGAGCACCGAGTGTCTGGCCTGCACGACCCTATTCTTGCTCGCCCGGCTCAGGCAGGCGCCCGGCGCGCCTGGGTGGCGGCCCGCTCGCCGCTCAGAGCCGCGCCCTCCATGTTGGAAGCCCAGCTGTAGTCGCCGCAGAAATGGATGTCTCCGACGGGCTCGGCAAGCCGGTCGAACGTCTTCATGCGGCCGACGCTGTAGATCGGCATGCCCAACGGCCAGCGCTGCACCTCGACTCGCACGACGCGGTCGCGGTACTCCGGGTGATGGGTGAAGAGCGCTCGAAGGCTGCCGGTCTTGATGGTGTGATCGGGGTCGTCCCAGACGACTCGTGCAGTGGGGTCACCGACGAGGTTGTGAAAGCATCCGCCCTGCTCGTCGAAGTCGCCCGGGGTCCGGATCACGAACGCGTCCAGGTTGTACATGACGTCGGAGCGGGCGCTTGTGAGCGGGTACCGGCTGGGTGGGGCGTCCTTTGGGCTCACGACGATGTTCGTGGTCAGGAAGCGGCCGTAGCGCACGGCCGCCAGCGCCTTGCGCTTCCAGCCCGGGAGATCTTCGATCACGGCCGCCGCCACCGGCGCCGGCAGTGCCGATACCACCTGGCGCGCCCAGACTGCCCTGCGCTCGCCACCATCGTCCTCGACGTCGATGGCATAGCCATCGTCGGCGCGACGAACCGAGACCACGCGAGCGCCGAGCGACAGCCGGCCACCCATCGCGCGCGCGAGCGCCTTGGTGAACTCGTTCGTGCCACCGTCGAACACGCAGTCGCCGCGGTCGTGCCTCGGCACGGGCCGGTCGGCCCACGGCGTGCTGCGCTGGTCTCCCCAGAGCCAGAGCGCGCCGTAGAGCGAGATCTCGATTGCTGAACCCGAGTTCATGATCTGGCACCAGCGGTCGAAGAATCGGTGCGTATCCGGAGACACGTCCCCCAGCCACTCGTCGAACTCCTGGTCGTCGAGCTCGGGAAGGGTCGCGGGCCGGCGCCGCATCTGCTCCGCGGTGATCCTTTCGATGCAGGACTCGATCTCGGACCTCGAGTCTGGGTGGCTCGGGTACAGGCCACGCCAGTAGTCGTGGAGGTTGTCGTCACGGAGAAGCCTCGCGCCCACTGCGTCGGCCAGCTCGACCACTTTGATGCGGTCGGTGGAAACGTACTGGGCGCCGGTGTTGAGCCAGATGCCGTCGGGCTGCTGGAGGGAGCGGGTCCGGCCTCCGACGTGGTCTGCGGAATCGAATACATGCAGGTCCATGTCCCGGAGCAGATAGGCGGCAGTCAGGCCCGCGACTCCTCCCCCCAGAACCGCCACGTCGAGCCTGTGCATCACCCACCCCCCATTTGCGGTCGCGAAGGCCACCTGTACGATACCCGCACCAACCGATCGTCACCTGGTCTGTCCAACCAATGAGGTCGTAAGGGATTGGGGCCGTTTCTCGAGTACACGGTGATCGGGCTCACTGTCGGGTCCTTCTATGCCCTGGTTGCGCTCGGCTACACGATCGTTTACGGCATCCTCCGGCTGATCAACTTCGCCCAAGGTGACCTCTCGATGGTTGGCGCGTTCCTCGGCTGGACGCTGCTCGTGTCCTTCGGCCTCGAGCACTTGCCCATCTACCTGGCTCTTGTCGTCGCGTTCGTCGTGCCCATGCTCGGCACCGCGGTTGTGAACCTGGGCATCCTCCAGTTCGCCTACAAGCCGCTGCTGAAACGGTCGCTCCTGGCGATCCTGATCACGGCGTTGGGCATGTCGATATTTCTTCAGAACACCGCCCAGCTGATCTGGGGTGGTGCCATCCAGGCCTATCCGCCGAACCTCCTCCCTTCGAGCGGCATCTTCATCGGCGACGTGCATTTGACCTATGTGCAGATCGGCCTCGTCGTGATCAGCCTGCTCCTGATGGGAGGCCTGGTGGCCTTCATCCAGCGCACCACGCTCGGGACCGCCATGCGGGCCCTGGCCGTCGACCACGACGCGGCTCGCCTGATGGGGATCAACGTCGACCAGGTCATCCGGCTCGCCTTCGTCCTTGGCGCGATGCTGGCGGCGGCGTCGGGCGTGATGCTCGGCATCTACTACGTCCAGATCCAGTTCACGATGGGCTTCCTGCTTGGCCTGCGGGCTTTCACAGCCGCCGTCCTGGGCGGTATCGGCAACATCCCCGGCGCCATGGCGGGCGGCATGCTGATCGGACTGCTCGAGGCGTACACGACCGGATACCTCTCGGGCAAGTGGGAAGACGTGCTCGTCTTCGGCGTCCTGATCACCGTCCTGGTGGTCAAGCCGACGGGCCTCTTCGGCGAGCGCGTGGCGGAACGGATGTGATCGCTCGGCTGGCCGACAGCCGAGTGGGCCGTGCCTCCAGCGCCACGCGCGCTCAATTCGATCGCGTCCCGTTCTGGGCGCGTGTGATCGTCGTCCTGGCCATCATCGGCGCGTCGGTGATCCTCAACGGCGACGACTACGTGACCGCGGTTGCGGTCAGCGTCGCCACTTACGCGATGCTCGGGCTGGGCCTGAACATCGTCGTCGGCTACGCGGGGCTGCTCGACCTCGGCTACGCCGCCTTCTTTGCCATCGGCGCCTACACCAGCTCGCTCCTGATGACCGAAGCGCACTGGAACTTTTTCGCCACGCTGCCGCTGGCCGTGCTCTTTACCGGCACGGCTGGAGCCATCCTCGGCTACCCGACACTCCGCCTGCGCAGCGACTACCTCGCGATCGTGACCCTGGGTTTCGGCGAGATGACCCGGATCACGTTCAACAACTGGGACTATGCAGGTGGCCCGAACGGCATCTTGAACATCCCCTGGCCCAATTTTTTCGGTTTCGAGCTCAACACGCAGTCGGACTTCCTCATCGTCGGACTCGCCCTGCTCGCGGTCGCGATGATCTTCGCGCGAAACCTGGACCATTCGAGGCTGGGACGAGGCTGGGTCGCGATTCGTGAGGATGAGTTCGCGGCGGAGTCGGTCGGGGTGCCGTCACTTCGGCTCAAGCTCTTCGCTTACGTCATGGGCGGCATGTGGGGCGGCCTCGCCGGCGCCTTCTTCGCCACGCGCATCGGCGCCATCGACCCGACCAGCTTTACCTTCCAGCTCTCGGTGCTGATCCTGATCGTGATCGTGCTGGGTGGAACCGGCAGCCTTCCGGGCGTGCTGCTGGGCGCGCTCGTGGTGGTGGCCCTTCCGGAGGCGCTGCGGGAGTTCGCGGACCAACGGCTGCTGATCTTCGCGGTCCTGTTGATCGGCATGATGCTGCTGCGACCCCAGGGCCTGTGGCCCCGCATCAGACGCAAACCAAAACCGTTCTACGGCCTCCAGGACGAGGAGGCCGGCGCCGTCGCCGCGAGGATCCTGCAAGAGCACCAGCTGCAGACAGAAGAGCGCGACCGCCGGCATGCCGCGGCTGGACATCGGGTTCCCCAGCGAGGCGAGGCCCTGTTGGAAGTGGAGGGATTGGTCCAGCAGTTCGGCGGGCTGCGAGCAGTGGACAACGTCTCGTTCGACGTGATCCGTGGCGAGATCTTCAGCCTCATCGGGCCCAACGGGGGCGGCAAGACCACCGTCTTCAACTGCATCACCGGCGTGCAGCGGCCAAGGCGCGGCGCCATCCGTTTCGACGGTCGCTCCCTGGTGGGCCTGCGTCCGCACGTCATCGTCTCTCGGGGTATCGGCCGCACATTCCAGGGCATAAGGCTGTTCAAGAACATGGCGGTCTTCGAGAACGTGATGGTCGGCCTGTACCCGCGCCACCACACGATGACCTGGCAGGCCATGCTGCACACACGCGGCGAGAGGAGAGACGAGCTGCGCACTCTGCAGGAATCGCGGCGGTGGCTAGGGTTCGTGGGCCTCGAGTCCGAGGCGGGCCGCCTGGCGACCGAGCTCTCCTACGCCGACCAGCGCCGGGTCGAGATTGCCCGCGCCCTGGCCGCGCATCCGCATCTCCTGCTCTTGGACGAGCCTGCCGCAGGAATGAATCCCACGGAAAAGCTCGAGCTCGTCGGCATCATCCGCAAGATCCGCGATCTCGGCATTACCGTGCTGCTCATCGAGCACGACATGTCGCTCGTGATGCGCGTCTCCGACCGCATCGCCGTGCTCGATCACGGCGTCCTCATTGCGGCTGGAACGCCGGCCGAGATCCAGCAAGACCCGCTCGTCATCGAGGCCTACCTCGGCCGCGAGGAGGACGATATGGACGTCGAGAAGGCGAGGGGGGCCTAGATCGTGGCTCTGCTAGAGGTCACCGACCTGCACGTTTATTACGGCAACATCGAGGCTCTCAAAGGGATCTCCCTCGAGGCGGATCCCGGCCAGATCGTGGCGATCCTCGGCAGCAACGGCGCGGGCAAGACCACGACGCTGCGGGCCGTATCCGGGCTGCTTCGTCCTCGCAGCGGCTCAATCAAATGCGGCGGCAAGAGCCTGGTCGGCGTGGAGGCGCATGTCATCGTGGGCCTGGGCTTGAGCCACGTGCCGGAGGGCAGGCGCATTTTCAACATCCTGACCGTCGATGAGAATCTCAACCTTGGCGGATACCTCGTGCGATCGCAGCACGGGCTGATCAAAGAGCGCAAGGCCGGCGTGTTCAAGCTGTTCCCCAGGCTGGCCGAGCGGCAGACGCAGCTGGCGGGAACCCTCTCCGGCGGTGAACAGCAGATGCTCGCGATCGGCCGCGCCCTGATGTCGGACCCCAAGGTGCTCATGCTCGACGAACCATCCCTCGGGCTCGCACCAATCCTGGCGCGAAGCGTCTTGAGGACGGTCCGTGAGATTGCGGCCCGCGGCACGGCGGTCCTCCTGGTGGAGCAGAACGCACGGCAGGCGCTCGCCATAGCCGACAAGGCCTACGTGATCGAGGTCGGGCGCGTCGTGCTGCAAGGCGAGGCGGCGACGCTCGCCCGCGACGAAAGGGTGCAGAGGGCATACCTCGGCGGATTTGAGGCGGTGGGCAACGGCTGAGCTCCGGAAACAAATTGAGGGGCGGCCCGAGAGCGCCCCTCAATTCGCTGTGCTGAGAAAAACTTGTCTAGCTGGATGGCCCCCAAGTGCCGTTTTTGCGAATGGCAAACGGCGCGAACTGCGGTGGGTTTCCGGTAGCGCGAACCGCCAGGTACTCCGGTGAGCTGCGGTCGCCCTTGATATCGAACTTGACAGCGCCGGTGATGGTGTCCGCGATGTTCACCGAGTGGAGCGCAGAGTTGAGGTCTTTGGCAGCGGTCTTGCCGCCGTTGTCCTTCAGAGCCTGCGCCAGGGCCATCATGCCGTCGTACTCGTACGACGAGTAGTCCCCCGGCGCGCCGCCGTACTTGGCTGTATACGCCTTGCTGAGGGCGTCGTTCTTGGCGTTGTGGATGAACTCGGTTGTGGGCAGGGTCGTAAACGTGATCCCGGGGTTGACGAGCGCGCTGCCTGCGACCTTGATCACGCTCGGGTCGACGGTCGCAGAGTCTCCGTCGAGCTTGTAGGACGGAGCCAGGGAGACGTATTCCTTGGCCAGCAACCCGAACTCGGGGTAGTAGCCGGTGTAGAAAAGCACGTCCGGATGAGTCGTCGCGACCCTCTCAAGGGCTGCGGTGTAGTCCCGCTGGCCAGGCGTGATCGCGTCGAAGTAGGTGACCGTCATCCCGGAGCCCGTGGCCGCCTGCTTGGCGGAGTCGGCCACGCCCTTGGCGTAGGTCGTGTTGTCGTGCATGATCGCGATCTTGGACGCCTTGAGGAAGTCCTTCATGAAGCTCACGTCCGCGGGCGCCTCGGCGTCGTCTCGGCTGACCATGCGGAACACGTTGTCGTAGCCCTGCTCCGTGAACTTCGGGTTGCTTGACGCCGCGGTGATGAAGGGCAGATCGCCGCTGCGGTGCAGGATGTCGCTCTCCGGGATCGAGGCCCCCGAGCAGTAGCCGCCGACGATCGCGACGATGCCCTGGGTGAGCAGCTTTTCAGCCGCCTGCGTGCCCTGCTGCGCATCGCAGGCGTCGTCCGCCGGGACCGCTTCGAGCTTGCGGCCGTTGATTCCACCCGCTTTGTTGATGTCGTCGATCGCGAGCTCGCCGGCGTTGCGGATCGCAATGCCGGGGTCGGCATAAGGTCCCGTGAACGGGCCGGTGATTCCGACCTTGATCGGAGCGGTTGAACCTCCGGAAGTACCCCCGCCGCATGCTGCGATCAACAGCGCGCCGCAGGCGACCATGCTGGCTGCAAGGAATCGCCGTCTGAGCATCGGCTGACCTCCCCATCGGTACCTGCCTAAGGCTTGCTTTTGGCGCGGTTCACCGTTAGCCGCGTGCAAACCTTGCCCACCGCCCTCTTCCCGTCGAACCGGGGCGAGAGTGCGCCGGCGGCAGGCGACCTACTCCATCGCCAGACACGGCCCAGTATCGGTACCCCTTAGATGACTGTCAAGTTCGCCGAGCCTCTCTAGATTCTTCGTTCTTCTTGTCCCAGTCGAAGGGCCACAGAACGAAAAAGGCCAGCGTCATCGCGCGACCGCGGTAGGTGACTTTGGCTCCCTTGGGGATCAGAATGGCCTCTCCGGGGTGCGCCTTGACGCTGCCGCTGTCGCTCGCCACCTCAAGCTCGCCTTTCTGGACGAAGAGCACCTCGTCGTATGTCAATGTCCAGCCTGGGAACTCCGCGTCCGTCACGAACCGCATGTAGCCGCCGCCTAGCTGCGTAGTCCCTGCATTCGTGATCGCCCGCGACAGCTCGAGGCCGGGTACGAGCTCGGAATACGGTAGGTCACCTTCGGTCAGCCGCTTTACCGTCGTGTGTTGGCCCACAGGCGTCTCCTTCGATATGGCTCAGGCGAGAATGACGCCAGCATGCCTCTACATATAGGGGACGCGCGCGAGTCAACGTGAAGGTCCTGGTCATCGGCGCCGGGGTCGTCGGCGTTACGACCGCCTACTACCTGGCGAAGTCAGGCCACCAGGTGACCGTGATCGAGAAGGAGTCCGAGGCGGCGACGCTTGCCAGCGCGGGCAACGCAGGCCTGATCGCGGCCGGACATTCGTTCAGCTGGGCGTCGCCGTCAGCGCCCGGAGAGCTCCTTCGCTCGCTGACAGTCGAGGACACCGCCCTGCGCGTCAACCCCTTCAAGGCTCCTGGCATGGCCATGTGGGGATTGAAATTCCTGCGCGAGTGCACCGCCGACCGCGCGGTCAAGAACACGCTGGTCAAGCTGCGGCTCGCCCAGTACAGCCAGCGCATGCTGGACCAGATCTCGGCCAATGAGCACATCGACTACGACGACATCCACGAAGGGATCCTCTACATCTACAGGGACCGCAAGCGATTCGAGGCAGGGATCCAGAAGATGAGGCTCATGCAGGAGCACGGCCAGAAGCAGGATATCCTCGACGCGGACGGCGTCGTCGAGGCGGAGCCGACGCTGGCGCCCGTGAAGCACAAGCTCGCCGGCGCCATCTATGGGGTCACCGACTCGAGCGGCGACAGCGTCAAGTTCACGCGAGCGGTGCAAGCCGCCTGTGAGCGGATGGCCAGCCGGTTCATTTTCGGTACTGGGGTGCGCAAGCTGATTGCGCGCGGCGGCAAGGTGCAGAGCGCGATGCTCGAAGATGGCGACTCCATCGGTGCCGACGTCTTCGTTCTCGCCGCCGGCATCCACAGCCCGAAGATCGCGGGCACGATTGGCACCCGCCTGCCGATTGCGCCGGCCAAGGGGTACAGCGCGACATTTCCGATCAAGAGCAACGGTGGCCGATTGATGCGCATTGGCGCGGTGGACGAGCAGCTGCTGGTGGCTTGGTGCCGCATGGGCGACCGGCTGCGGATGACTTCCAGCGCCGAGTTCACCGGCTACGAGACCACCTACAACGAGCGTGACCTGCGAATGATCCGCAAACTGGCATTGGACCTGCTGCCGGATGCGGCCGAATACGACAAGGGCACGTATCGAGCCTGCAACCGACCCACAACCCCCGACGGCCCGCCCATTCTTGGCACCGCGGACCACAGCAATCTGTTCTTCAACACCGGCCACGGCCATATGGGCTTCACCATGGCCTGCGGATCGAGCCGGATCGTCGCTGACCTGATCGACGGCAGGGAGCCCGAAATCCCAGTCGCGGGGCTGACGCTGACCTCACGACCTTCGAACGTCTAGGGCGTGTTCATGTGATCACGATTTCCCCGTTTTCGTCCTCGAGCACCACCTCTTGAACGCCATCGCCCCCGGCCTGACGCACGTCGTATAGATCGGAGTTGCCGAGCAGCAGTTGGAGCTGCTCGCCTACTCGACCAGGATCTCGCGCGCCTACCACCACCCGTCGTAGCGCAGTGACCCCTCCCCGGTGCCCCGCCGGTGTCTGACCGGGGTGAAGGCTGTTGGGGATCCGCCACTCGATGACGAACGGGATCGCGATGGGGACCGGGCTGGAATCCACTTCCTGTGTGCGCCAGCTCAACACCTCGCCATCTGGCCGGTCCCGTGAACCTTCGATCATCGGCGGAAGATCCCAGCCGGCGGCCTGCAATTTGCCGCGGACCGCGTCCAGGTCTTGCGTCCGCACGGCCCAGGCGACAAACGTCTTGCCATCTTTCAGTGCACGCGCCACGCGCCGGCCCAGGAGGCTTGCGGCGGCCTCTTCGGGATCGACGATCGCGATCAGCTCCAGGTATTGGGATCCCAGCGGCACGATCCTGTTGGCTGTCCCGACCTTGGGGTGGCGACCTCCGGCGGTGCTCTCCAGCCCAAATCGATCGCGCAGCCGGCGCGCGCTTTCGTCGAGGTCAGCGACCGGCAGCAGGACATGATCGACAACGGTCGGTGGCTCGACATCTCTGGCCGACTGGTCGAAGTCAGACATCAGGCCCTCCATACCCGGGCGGCGTGCCCTCGCCGTACAGCACCCACAGGATGCGACTCGCGTGGATCAGAATGACAGCCGATGCGGTTGTATCGCGACCTGCACGTGCCAGGACGCCTCGACTTCGATCGTGACTTCTACCACCGGATCGCCCATTCCGCCGACCGCAGGCAGCTCGTCCACAACCATATCGTCCCGATCCGCAGCGGTTACGCGTGGCCCGTCAAGGCGGGCTCGGTGGTGCGCATAGTCGCGGTCGAGGGACCGCAGGTTTGCGACCTGAACCTGTGGCACATGGACAACCCCCGAGAAAGGTTCTGGGCTGCGCGGACGCGGCAGCTCCAGGGCGCACACGTCACGACCCTCGACCGGCTGTGGTCTTGCCTTCCTTACCTCCGGCCAATGGTCACCATCACCAACGACACACTGCCCACCGAGCCTACGGCCAATGGCGGCCGCTGCCATGACCTGCTCGGCAGCCGCTGCGACCCCTACCTGTACAAGCTACTCGACGACCGCGATTACCGCGTCACGTGTCACAGCAACCTGGCCCGTGCGATCGCGCCGTACCACCTCACCGAGCTCGACGTTCACGACGTGCTCAACGTGTTCCAGGTCACGGGCCTCGACCCGGTGGACGAGATCTACTTCATGGAGCCGAGCCCCGCCCGCAAGGGCGACTTCTTCGAGTTTTTTGCCGAGATCGACCTCCTGTGCGCGATATCGACGTGCCCGAGCGGAGATCTGTCTGAGTGGGGCTGGGGCGCGGATAGTGCAGACCCGGTCGCGAACTGCCGGCCGCTCGGCGTCGAGGTATATGAGCTTGACGGGAACTTGCTCGCCGGCTGGACGCCGCCCGAGCCGGTGCACGTCAAATCCGTATATCAATAGACCCGGTCAGAGGCATCTTTAGAGCGACGCCGAACATGAACAACAGCGAGTCCGCAAGAGACCCGGGCCGTTCAAGCTCATGGCTCATTCCCGGCTCGACAATGCGTATTCAATCGCCTGTTCACGCGATAGGGTCCGGCCTCGGGCTCGCCCTTTCTCAAATTCCGCACCGTGGATGTCTTTGAGAAATGGCGTGTTGTCACCCATGGCCCCCCCGGCTGTGCTCTTCGGATCAAGTTCCGCGATTGCTTCGAGCGCTCCCCACAGCGTTCCCGCGCGGACGGCGTCTCCTCGGAGCGCAGCGATCGCGGCCGAGGCGCCGATTGCGTAGGGAATATTCATTCGATCGCTAATTGAAGCGAGCCTTTCCAGACCGGCACGTAAATCAATCTCTGCCTGTTCGAGCTGACCTGCTGGTATCAGGAACTCGGCCGCGGCCACAAGGGACGTGCCACTGATAAAGGTGGATGCGCCACGATGAGTGAGTGGTGCGCTCTCATGCACAAGCTGCTTGCCTTGCTCTAGATCTCCTCGAGTGAATGCAGCCATCGCGAGCACGAAAAGGGCAAAACCCTCGTCCCCGGGGTTCCTTTCCCGCCGAGCGATCTGGAGTGCTTCTGTTGCGAGAGCCACCGCACGCTCGACATCGCCCTGCCGAAGCGCCGAGTTGGCGATTCGAGCAGTGAGTGGGCCGACGTACTCCTCTTCGTTCGCGGCCCGAAAGAGCTCGAGGGAGCGCACGTATTCCGGCTCGGCCAAGTCGAAGCGGTTGATTAGGTCCAATGCAGCCCCGCGAGCACGAAGGGCGCGGGCGTGAAAGCCCGGGTCTAAGGGTTCCCCTGTTTCAGATATCTTGGCTAGTAGCCGCTCCAACCGCGCACGGCCTCCGTCTGGATCAGTGGTGATCCAGTACATCTCCGTCAGCAGGAGCAGTCTGATTCCCATCTGCGCGTGGCCTGATTCGCCTGCCCAGCTCAGCGCGACATCGATGTTGGGGTGCTCGACGGCAGCGAGCTCGATCTGCATGTGGCCGGTCGCGTCCTCGCTCAGCTCCGCGTTCGCAAAGAGGTTCAGCAGGTGCTCCATCAATCGCTGCACGATTCGGGACCGATCAGCCCACCCCAGATGCTCGGCTGCGAAATCGCGCACCGTATCGAGCATGCCGAAACGACCAATGTCGTTTCGTCGCACAAGGCTCTTGTCGACGAGAGATCCCAAGAGGTTGACGCTCGAATCCGCCACCTTCTCCGAGGTATCGAGCGTCCAACCTCCGCGGAACACCGACAGTGCGGCGAGCAACCTTCGTTCGTCAGGGCTCAACAGGTCGAACGACCACTCGATCGTTGTCCGAAGCGTTTGGTGTCGTGCCTCGGCATCCCGCCCGGCTCGGAGAAGGTCGAGTCGGCTGCCCAGGCGTTCGAGAAGTTGATCTACGGTCATTAACGATGTTCGGGCTGCGGAGAGTTCGATGGCTAGTGGGAGGTCGTCGAGACGAGCACAGAGCTCGTCCAGCCGTCCGTCGGGCTCAAAATCTGGCGCGATCGCACGCGCGCGGGCCAGAAACAGCTCTAACGAATCCTTCCTGGCTAGTGGCTGAACCGGATAGACGTGCTCGCCCTGCAGCGAAAGACGCTCGCGACTTGTGGCCAGCACTTCTAGGTGAGGACAGTCAGCAAGAAGTGTGGCGACGTCGGGTGCCGCGGCAATCACGTGCTCAAAGTTGTCGAGGAGAACCAGGAGGTGGCGGTTGCCGATAGCCTCGGCGGCCGAGGCGCCACCGAGCGCGCGCCCGACCGCCGGCATCACGTCATCAGCTTTAGATAACGCCGACAGGGGCACCCACCACACGCCGTGCTCGTAGTGTTCGGACATTGCGGCCGCGACCTCGAGCGCGAGACGCGTCTTGCCACTCCCGCCGGCGCCGGTCATGGTGACCAGCCGCACGTCATTCCGGCGCAGCAGAGCCTGGGCAGCGACAAGCTCGCGCCGGCGGCCAATGAAGGGAGCCGGCGGCGCGGGCAAGTTGGTCGCGAAGAGAGTCCGCAAAGGCGGGAACTCGCCGTCTCCCAGCTGGTAGATCCGCAGTGGCGTCGATAGATCCTTGAGCCGGTGCTCACCAAGATCGTGTACGTCATCCCTGCCGGCGAGGTCGCGCGTTGACTGCGACAGTAGGATCTGACCGCCATGCCCTGCAGTTGCGATCCGCGACGCCCGGTGGACGTCCAACCCGACATAACCGTCTGCAGTCACGGTGGGCTCGCCGGTGTGCAGCCCCATCCGCACCCGCACCGGGCCGTGGGCGAGCGCCCGCTGTCCTTCGGCGGCGGCGGCCACCGCGTCGGATGCACGGGCGAACGCAACGAAGAAGGCATCGCCCTGGGTGTCAACCTCGACGCCGCCATGGCGCGCGAATACCTCGCGCAGGGCACGGCGGTGTTCGGCGAGTGCACTCGGATATGCGTCGGGCAGTTCATCGAGCAGCCGCGTCGAGCCCTCGATATCGGTGAAAAGAAGGGTCACTGTCCCGCGAGGGAAGTCAGGCATGATCGGGTCTCCAAGCCATGGATGATGATGTTGTCAGGGCGGGACATGTTGCTGCCGGCCACGGCGAATGGCTGGCCGCACACATTCCGGGCGTCGAGGCCCGGCTGCTCGACGATGATGGGCACGCGACGGTGGTGAATCGCCTACCCGAGGTGCGTGCCTGGCTGTCAGACCACCTGTAGAGCGCCCGTGAGGCTTGCCTTTAAGTCGGCTCCTTTGCGTGCCCGTAACCCGACCGCTGATTCGCGACACAGACGAGGAGCTCTTTGATGTGTACAGCGTTTATGTGATTGAGATTTCGGATGAGCGCGGGCCCCGGCTCAATTCGAAGTACCCGAACGTATACGTCGGTCAGACCGCCCTGACTCCTGAGGAGCGATTCCGTCAGCACAAGGTTGGCTACAAGGCTTCCCGTCATCTCTGGAAAGGAGGTAAAGGGAGGGGCCGCTGGCTAGGCCTGCGGTTGAAACGAAGGCTCTATGAGCGTTACAACCCGATCGAGACTCGAGCGGAGGCCGAACGATTGGAAGTCCGGCTGGCGGAACAACTCCGGCGTAAGGGATACACAGTCTTCGTCGGGTGACGTCCTTTGGCTGATCTGGACCCGCCGCCGGATAAGAGCCGGCTCACAATTTCCTTGGGCAACTATCGCAGCCTAGGGGCCGCGGTGGTGGCTGTCGCTGAAGAATCTGAACTCACTCGGCAGCAATTCCACGGCTGCGCGGAGCTTCACGCTGAGACGCAACGGGCAGGACCGTGAGGCACCCGGTGTGCCAACGTCCGCTGGCAGGGACGAGCCCGGCCGGTACGCAGAGCGCCCGCCTCAGGTCGGCTCTCAGCCGGCGCCGACCGTAATCGTTGTCGCCGTAGGCTGCGTTTCCTTCAGGATGCCGGCCTTAGGTTCGACCCGAGAGTTCAAATAGTGTCCCGTCCCCCCGACCACTTGTTGAGTTCAATCTGACTCTCGAGTGCGGCTGGCCCGCCTCGCGCCCCTCTTGACCGGTAGCGCTATTCGGCCGTGGCTTCCCTCGTGTCCAGTGCGACTATGCGCGGAACCTGCCCAGCATGAAGTGGGCGGAGTTCGAAGACACGTCGACCCTCGGCAGCCTCTATCGGATGGTCAAGATCGACTCCGTCGACAATGCGAACGAACCAGATTCCGAACGGAAGGCCTCGCGCGAGAGGACCAAGGACGTCACGAAAGAACCCAACTCGCTGCGTTCGGTCCAGCTCCGTTGCAGTCAGTTCTTCCTTCCGGTGGTGCATGGTGATGGTCGCCCGTCCAGCAGCGCGCAGATTGCGAACCCAGTGAACGTCGCCCCAGGGGGCCCAGACCCAACGCCGGCCCAAGACCTCGATGACCGCCAGCGCCGTGGTGCGGGGCAAGCCGCTCTTCCGGCCGCGGATGGTAATAAGCCGATTGAAGCCCAGCGGAACGCCAGCAGCCAAAAGGAACTGGAGGATTGCGCTGAAGAACCTAACCCGAGGTGGCACCCGAGTGGCGCTCACAATTCGATCGCCCATTTCATAACCCATCCTTGTCTCGATTCGTTCGGCCTTCCACACAGGCAGACCCACAAGAAGGCCATTACGTGACCGCCGGCGGAAACGACTCGAACCTTCAGCCGGCGACCAGGGTGAGATCCAGCTGGCCGAGACGGTCGGGGTCGGCGAGGAAATCGAGCGCGACGATCCTCCCGCCCTTGACCGTTATGGCGACGACCGCATACGGACTCGCGTCAGGCGCCCAGACAATGCCCCCCGGTATCCCGTTCACGAGAATCCGCCTCGACGTTTCGGCAAACTGGCGGAACGTCATCGCGCGTTCGGCAACCTCCTGCACGCCGCGGAGCAGCAAGGTCAGAGCTGGACGCGCCACCCCGCCGTCGGAGCGCAGAACAACCTCCGGGTCGAGGACAGCGAGGAGTCGTTCGAAGTCCCCGCTGCGCGACGCCGCGAGAAAAGCGTCGACGACGGCCCATTGGCCGTCGAGATCAACGTCGGGCACAGGCGCTCCATGGACGCGGCGACGGGCACGACTCGCGAGCTGCCTCGCCGCCGTCGGAGTTCGGTCGATGATCGGTGCGATCGCGTCGAACGGCATAGCGAACACGTCGTGCAGCACGAACGCGACTCGCTCGCCGGGCTTCAGGGACTCAAGGACAACGAACATCGCGAGGCCTACTGAATCGCCCAGCAAGGCTTCCTGCTCAGGATCGACTCCCTTCTCCGGACTCAGAACGAGATCCGGAAGGTGGGTCTCTAGAGACGCTTCGCGGCGCGTCTCGCGCGTTCGCAACATGTTGAGGCAGACCCGCCCGACTACCGTCGTCAACCAGGCCTGCAGGTTGTCAACGTGGCTCGTGTCGGTGCGACTGAGACGAATCCAGGCTTCCTGGACGGCGTCCTCCGCCTCGGTCAAGGAACCGAGCATCCTAAAGGCGACGCCGCGCAAGTGGGAGCGGTTTGCCTCGAAGCGCTCGGCGAGCCAGTCCTGATCATCCATGTGTCACATT